>JALYUQ010000112.1 GCA_030853685.1 Actinomycetota bacterium
CGTTCCATTCCAGCAGTGTTGTCCGCAAGGTGCCGGGCTTCCGCATTCTCGGATGAATCCAGCAGTGCGGCGGCCGCGACGACACTGCTCCTGGTCGTCGATCTCAGCACTCTCGTCCCGACCATCCGATGCGCTCGCGTTGCTGGCGAAGCATAAGCGCGGCCGTTAGCTCATCGTTGGGGATCGAGCAAGCGCGAGTGTCGCTTCTTCCACATGGTTCGCGACGGCCACGTCGTTGGACCCAGTGACCGGCGCTGTCGCTTCGCCAGGCGGAGGGGAACTTGGAGACGCGACCACCCGGTCCGCTGTCGCAGCTCGTCCAACCGGGAAGAGATGAAGGCGCCCAGGTCGACGCCACTCGGCCAGAAGGGCGACAGCGCCGCGCGCTTGCTCGGCATAACCCGATCCAACGACTGACAAGCACCTCAGCGAGTGCCGCTCGCCGAGGTGATCCTCCAGCCAGCCGGAGGACGCCAGCGCTTGCTCTGATTCGTCCAGGGCGGGCACGCGACGACGCGAAGCTCGGGGCCCTCGAATTCGTATGCGGCGCGGCGGCAGCGTGCCCGTTTGGGGATCGACGGGCTACTGAGGCGGCGCCTGCCCCACCGGGATCTCCGCGATGCGGTGTTCGGCGATGTGCGGCGGGGGTGGTGACTCGGCAGCTTTGGAGCGCGGCTTGGTGGTGGGCGCGGCGTTGGGGCTCGTTTTGGGACGGGGGTGCGGTGCATAGGAATAGGGTGTGTCCGTCGGGGCCGCCGAGCGCGCAGGCGTTGCAGCTGGATGGATGGGTGGAGATCTGGTCGGTGATTTCGCCGCCCTCGCGGATCCGTAGGACCTCGTTGCCTAAGGGGTTGGCCACCCACATCGAGCCTTCAGCGTCGAGGGTGATGCCGTCTGGCCACAGCGCGACTTGGGCGAGGACTTCGGACAGGTTGGTGGCGGTGGCGGGTTCTCCGAGGTTGGCCCAGGTCCGCCGGCCGCTGAGCATGCCGTCGGGGTTGATGTCAAAGGCGGTGAGCCGCTGTCCGGCGCTTTCGGCGATGATCAGGGTCCTTCCGTCCGGGGTGATGAGCTGGCCGTTGGGGAGCAGCAGGTCCTCGGCGACGATCCGCATTGACCCGTCGGGGTCGACCCGGAGGATTGCCCCGGAGGCTAACCCGAAGACGCCGAGGTACACCCGTCCGTAGGGGTCGACGCTGAGCTCGGCGAGCGGCGCCGGTCCGAGCGCGTCCAGGTCACAAACGTCGATCAGACCGTCGGGGTCAACTCGTAGGAGGCGGTGCTCGCGGATCGCTACCAGCAACCGACCGTCGGGTAGCCACCCCAGTCCGGTCGGCACCCCGGGGAATTCGATGGCCGACTCGATCTGGCCCTCAGCAGTGATGGCGAGGATCCGGCTGGTGTAGAGGTCCGCGGCCCATAGCCGGCCTTCATGCCAGCGCGGCGCTTCTACGAACGAGAAGCCCCCGGCGATGAACCGGGGCTTCACGCTGCCAGAATACGGTCGCGGGCGGTCTTCCGCAAACGGGCTCGGGTCCTTTGTCTTCCTCGCCGGCCTTGACAGACCGCGGCGGCTGTTCGGTGAATGTGATGGTGAGCGACAAGTGACCGGGTCCAGATTCGCACTGGGCAATTGATCAGGAGAGTCTCGGGGTTCTCGTCGGGCTGGTGAGTTGATGGCGCGCCGTCGCGTGTGATCCACGCCGCATGGTCGTGGCGACCGTTCAGACCCGAGCGGCTGGTGACGTCCGTGCGGCGGGAGCGTGAAGCGCTGCATGCGATGGGGGTCAGCGTGTCCGGCGACGATGTCATGTGGTGCTCGCGTGGGGCGGCGTGCCGGGTTTGGCCATGGTTGAGTCAGGGTTGTAGTGGCGCCTGATCGCGTGTAGACGTTCGCTGGCGTCCGGGCCGAAGTCCGCGGTTGGGTGGTGGCGGCTTGAGAGGTTTGGAAACGCCGCGGTGCTGCTGGGAGCGATCGCGTCGCGGGTCGAGTGTGCCCAGGCGATTTCGTGGTGATCGTCAGCGCTGTCGGTCCAGTGCGCGAGCACGTGCACCAGCCACCCTTGGGGACGCGGCAGCGGGCTGTCCTGGCGGTGATGGATCGCGCCGGTCCATGGCAGCAGCACGACTTCGCTGCCGGGCGATTGGGCGCGCCCAGCGTGCTCGATGAGCGTTGCGATGCGAGTGTCGTCGAGGTCCTCGAGATACGCGGACTCGGCGTGATAGCGGTCACCGCTGGGGCTTGAGAGCAGTCGCTGTGCCTCGATGTAGGGTACGGGGGCGACGCGGGCGATGATCGGCGTGCCGAATGAGCCCAGTGGGGCGAGCAGTCGCTCGCCGGCGGCGGGGTCTCCGTTGAAGCACACGGTGCAACCGATCACGGGTGCACCGCGCAATGGCTCGGGCAGTTGCGGCGCGTCGGGCAACAGGACGAGCGCACTGCCGATCCCCAGCTCGTCGGGGGCATCGGCGGTGAAGTCGCGCAGGAGCGCGAGGAGCTCAGCGGCTCGCTCGCGGGGGTGAAGGATCTGGCCGGCGAGCACGGTCGGCCCGACTGGGTGCAGGCCGAGCTCGAGTTGGGTGACGACCCCGGTCCCCGCTCCGCCACCGCGCAACGCCCACAGCAGGTCGGGGTGCTCGGCGTCACTGGCGGTGAGCAGGCGCCCGTCGGCGGTTATGATCTCTGCGGAGATGAGGTTGTCGCAGGCCAGTCCGAGGCTGCGCTCAAGCCATCCCGAGCCGCCGCCGAGGGTGAACCCGGTCACGCCGATCGACGGCCCGCGCGCGCCGGTCACCGCCAAGCCGTGGGCTTGGGTGGCGGCGTCCAACTCGCCCCAGGTGACGCCGGGCTCCACGGTGGCGCGCCGGCGCCGCGGATCGATCTGGATCTCTCGCATTGGTCGCAGGTCGATGAGCAGCGCATCGTCGGTGACCGCGGCGCCGTCGAGGCCGTGCCCGCCCCCGTAGACGGATAGCGGCAGTCCGCGCTCGCCGGCGTGGTTGACCGCGGCGAGCACGTCATCGACGCGGCGACAGCGGGCGATCAGCGCGGGCCGCCGATCGATGCGACCGTTGAACAGACGCCGGGTCTCGTCGTAGTGGGGGTCGCTGGGTTCGATCAGTTCACCGTCGAAGCGGCGGCGCAGCGATTCGGTCAGGTCAGTGGACATCCTGCCTCCTAGGTCAAGTGGTCCCGCGGACCGTAACCGTCACCCGCGGTGCAGGGAATCCCTCGCTGCGTGGGGTTTCCGCGCCGTGCGGGCCCGAGGATAATCCCGGTCATGAGGTCTGCTTTGATGGCCGGTCACGTTCGTCGCATCGAGCGCATCGCCGCCGCCGCTGACGACGTCGCCGCGCTTCCCGACGAGCTCTTGACGGCCCTGGACGAGGCGATCGGCTTCGACGCGGTCTGCTCGGGCGTCCTGGACCCCGGCACCATGATCCCGACCGCGCTGAGGTTGACCGGGCACCCGCAGGGCATGGTCTCGAGCGCCGAAGCGCTATCGGTGGTGCTAGGCGCCGACGAGCACAGCCGCACGCGAACGCTGGCGAACCTTTCCCGGCCAGTGGAGATTCTCAGCCATGCCTACGCCGGCGACATCGAACGCAGCGCGCTTTATCGCCACGTCCTCTCGCCTCAAGGCTTTGAGCACAGCCTGCGCGTGATGCTCGTCATCGATGACGCTTGCTGGGGGTTCGTCTCCTTCCTGCGGCACGCCAGCCGCCCCGATTTCACCGCCGAGGACGCCGAGCTCGCGCTCGCGATCGCGCCAGGACTCGCGCGCTCACAACGCGACTTGATGCTCGAGCAGGACCACAGCAGCCTCCCGGTAGGCCCCCCAGGCGTGATCGTGGTCGACGAACGACTCGCGATCCAATCGGCCAGCTCAGAGGCCCGCCGCTGGCTCGCCGAGCTCGGTGAGGGCGCGGGCCTACCGGCCGTCGCCCAAGCGGTCGCAGCCGCAGCACTACTTCAGAGCCACCCGCGCGCTCGCGCCCGGGTACGTACGCCGACGGGCTCGTGGCTGCATATCCACGCCACGCTGCTCAAAGGCCAGCCGCAGCCCAGCGTCGCGGTCGTGCTCGAGTCCGCTCGCCCTGACCATCTGGTGCCCGTCGTCGCCCGCGCCCATGGACTGACCCCCAGAGAGCGCGAGATCGCGGCACTGGTCGTCGAGGGCCACAGCACCATCGAGATCGCCAGCGAACTGTTCCTCTCCCCCCACACCGTCAAGGACCACCTCAAGGCAGTCTTTGACAAGGTCCAAGTCCGCAGCCGCCGTGATCTTGCCGCTGCGCTGAGCTGCCCCGGGACACCCCGGCGCACCGCCTAACTTCGCCCAACCGTACTTCCCGGCGGGGCCCGCGATGGCGATCTCAGCGCCTTCCGGCGCGGGCGGTAGATCCCCCGAAGCGAGGGATAGACGCCAACGCGCGCCGCGGCGACCATGCATGCCGTGCGTGCCGGGGGCCCAGCCCGAGCGGCCTGACCGCAATCGAAAAGGAGTTGATGACTTGCCCGATCATCTTGCGCGAGACCGCGCGTCCATCGAACCCGCTCTGGTGGACACCCGCCGCGCATTGCACCGTCGCCCGGAGCTGGCGTTCTGCGAGCACGCGACGGCCGCGCTGGTCGCCGAGCGTCTGCGAGCGCTCGGCCTTCAGCCCCGGACCGGGATCGGTGGCACGGGAGTGATCGCCGACCTCGAGGGCGCCCACCCTGGTCAAACGCTGCTGCTCAGAGCAGAGCTGGACGCGCTGCCGCTGGATGAGCTCGACGGGCGCTCATATGGTTCGGAGCTTGCCGGTCGCATGCACGCCTGCGGCCACGACGCGCATATGAGCGCGCTGCTCGGGGCGGCGGAGCTGCTGGTATCGCGCCGTGACCGTCTCGCCGGGCGGGTGCGGTTTCTGTTTCAGCCCGCGGAGGAGATCGGCGCCGGGGCGCAGGCGATGATCGAGGACGGTGCGCTGGAGGCGGTCGACGAGGCACTCGGAGCGCACGTGTTCACCCCGCTGCCGTTCGGGGTGGCGGCCACCCGCGAGGGCGAGCTGCTCGTCGGAGCCGATCTGTTCGAGCTGGTCGTCAGCGGCGGCGGGGGTCATTCCGGGCTCTCCCATGACGCTCGTGACGCGGTCTTCGCGGCCGCCCAGCTGGTGGGGGGGCTCCAGTCGATCGTCGCCCGCGAGACCTCTCCGACCGAGCTGCTGTCGCTGGCAATCGCGTCGGTCGAGGGCGGTAGCGCGGCCAACGTCGTCGCTAGTGAGGTGACGCTTCGCGGCACGCTGCGGTGGCTCAAGCGCTCAGAGCGCGAGCATGCGCTGGGGCGCGTCGAGCAGATCGCCGCGGGCGTGTGCGGAGCGCTGCGCGTCGCCCACGAACTGCGGATCACCGCGACCCTCCCGGTGATGCACGGCGCGCCCGAGCCGACCGCGCTGCTCGCCGATGCCGCCCGCGCGGCGGGTGCCACGGTCGTCGATCCGGGGATCCTTCCGGCCAGCGACGACTGCGCCTACATCGCCGAGCGCGTCCCCAGCGCGTTCATCGCGATCGGCGCGGGCGGCGAGGGCTGCGGCGCTCACCACGCCCTGGACTTCGACATCGACGAGCGCTCGATCGGGCTGAGCGCCGAGATCCTCGCCCGCGCGACGCTCGCGCGGCTCGGACAGGGGGGCGCGACATGATCCGGTCAGACCGAAGCGACGACGTGATCAGCCTCGGCCGGGCCGGGCTGGCCGGGGAGATCGAGGGCAGCACCGACAGACGGCCGCCGTTGGTGCTGCTGCACGGACTGACCTTCGACCACCGCATCTGGCGGCCGGCGCTGGACGAGCTGCGTCAGATCGACCCCGGCCGCCGGGTGCTGGCGCTCGATCTGCCGGGCCACGGCGACTCACCGGTGCAGCCGTCCTACGACCTCCAGAGCGTCACCGATGCCGTGCACCAGGCGGTCGAGCAAGCGGGCCTCGTCTCGCCGATCGTGGTCGGTCACTCGATCGGCGGAGTCATCGCCACCGTCTACGCCGCCCGCTACCCCGCCCGGGGCGTGACCAACGTCGACCAGTCGCTGCAGCTGACGCCGTTCGTGGAGCTGCTTCACGCGCTCCGCGACCAGATCCTCGGACCCGGCTTACCGGTCGTATGCGAACGCTTCCTGGCCAGCATGCAGATCGAGCTGCTCCCGCCGAGCGCCCAGCAGCTGATCCGATCCAGCTGGCTCGGGCGTCAGGATCTGATCCGCGCATACTGGCGAGAGGCGCTGGACCGGTCCGCGGCCGAGCTCGCCGAGCTGATGACCAGCACGCTGGCCACCCTGCGCGACGCTGAGCTGCCCTACCTGATCGTGTCCGGCAGCGAGCCGGAAGGCGGCTACCGAGAATGGCTGAGGCAGGAGCTGCCCCAAGCCACCCTGACCGTATGGCCGCAGAGCAGCCACTTCCCGCATCTCGCCTACCCCGACCGCTTTGCCGAGCGCCTCCGGACGACAGCAAGTCTGATCAATCAGGTCTGACTTCCATGCGAAAAGCGAAAGGAACTGTGTCATGAAGATCGTTCGAACCGTGCGGCTGGGACTGGCCGCGCTGATCATCGCCGGCACCAGCGCGGTGCTAGCGAGCCCCTCATCCGCGGACGCGTCCACACCCGCGCAAGAACCGCGGTCGCTCGCCGTCGTCGCCACCGAGTATCACTTCGCGCTCAGCAGCACCACCGTGCACGCGGGACTGGTCACGATCCACCTGCGCAACCACGGCTACGCAGACCACTCAGTTCAGCTCGCCCGGCTGCACCCGGGCGCTACCGAGCAACAGTTCCTGGCCGACGTCCGCGCCGGCAAGGAGACCAGCGCCTACCAGCTGGTCGACTTCACCGGCGGCGTCAACGCGATCGCACCGGGAGCCAAGGGGACCGCGTTTGTCCGGCTGCCGTCCGGGCGCTACCTGGCCGCCGACTTCGTCCCCGGCCCGCGCGGCGTGCGAAACCTGCTGCTGGGCCTGGTCGCCACCTTGCGCGTCACCGGGGCGATGGACGATCGCGCCCCCGCGCGCGTGCGGGGCAGCATCGACGCCTACAGCTTCGGCTTCAGCTTGCCGCAGCGGATCGAGCCGCACGGCGTCTACCGGTTCGCCGACACGACCGCCCCCGACCCTCACGAGCTGTTGATTTTGCGGCTAGCGCCCGGCAAGACGATCATCGACTTCGTCGACTGGCTGCAGATCGGCATGAGGACCGTTCCGCCGTTCACCCCCGACGGAGGCGCGACCGTCGTCGAGCCCCACCGGGAGGCGTGGATCCAGCTGAACCTACAGCCCGGCGACTACATCGCCACGTGTTTCGTCCGCGACACTGAGACCGGCATGCCGCACGCGCTGATGGGCATGATCACCCCGTTTCACGTCGGAGCGACCGGATGAGCCCGACCGGCGGTACGCGACAGGCCTCTTTGCCCTCGCCGCGGTGGCGGCTGCGCCGGCAAGTCGACGGGACCGAAGTCAGATACAGGATCCACCGGCCCCGATGAGCCGCTACATCAGCAGCGTTGGCAGGCTGCCCGACGATGATCACAGCCCGCCTGACAGACGAGCCGGTGTAGCGACTGCGCGACGCGGGCTGGAGGGACGCCCAGTTGCCGAGGCCGTCTACATCGCGGCGCTGTCCGGCTTCTTCAACCGCGCTGCTGACGCATCGCTCAAGCCCGGCGGGTGGCTGCTCGTAGAAGACTTCGACG
>JALYUQ010000167.1 GCA_030853685.1 Actinomycetota bacterium
CGCGGGAGGCATCGAGGAGATCCTGCTCGTGATGGAGCGCGAGCGGCTCGAGCACCACCAGGTCTCCCTCGAGTCGCTCTGTCAGGTTAGGCCACGTCATCTGGTTGCGCAGTCTCGCCGATCGCGCGTCCCGACGCGGTGGCGCGCGGCGATCGCCTGCATCACAAGGTTCGACGCGAGGGTCCAGAACTGCTCGCCGTTTTCTCAGCGTCCGATAGCAGCCGTAGCCTGCTCGGCGATGAAGCTCTCGGATTATGCGCGGGAGGGCGTCCACTACATCACCGCGTATCGGTGGTGGCGGGATGGGAAGCTGGCGCTGCCCGCGCGTCAGCTTCCATCGGGGACGATCGTGGTCGATAAGCCACGAGCCGCTGGCGATGGAGTGGCGCTGTACGCGCGGGTGTCCTCGTCGGATCAGCGGGACGACCTGGAGCGTCAGGTCGGCCGTTGGCGGTGTGGGCGACTGAACAGGGACTTGCCGTGAGCGCGACGGTGAGCGAGGTGGGCTCTGGCTTGAATGGGTCGCGCGGAAAGCTGAAGCGACTGCTGGCAGACCGTTCTGTGGGCATGATCGTGGTGGAGCACCGCGAGCGCCTGGCTCGCTTCGGCGTGGAGTACGTGGATGCGGCCCTGGCTGCCGAGGGCTGTCGACTGGTGGTAGTCGAGGAGCGTGAGATCGACGATGACCTGGTCAGGGACATCACCGAGGTGCTCACGTCGCTGTGCGCGCGCCTGTACGGCCGCCGCTCGGCCAGTGCTCGCGCGGAGCGTGCGCTCGAGGCGGCGGGCGAGGCGGCGTAGGCGATGCTCGTGACGCAGGCTTACCGGTTCGCCCTCGATCCAACGCCTTCGCAGACAAGGGCGCTGTCCTCGCATTGCGGCGGCAGGCGGTTCGCATACAACTGGGGATTGGCGCTCGTGAAGGCGCGCCTGGACGAGCGACAGCGCGTGCGAAGCGCGGCGTTGACCGAGCAGCTCGCCGACAGCGAGGTGACAAGGCTTGAGCGGACGGTGGGCGTGCCGTGGACGCTCGCGGGGCTCAGACGCGATTGGAACGCCGTGAAGGACGAGGTCGCGCCGTGGTGGGCGCAGAACAGCAAGGAGTCCTACAGCGCCGGGCTGGCCGACCTTGCGAAGGGCCTCGATGCGTTCTCGAAGTCCAGGCGCGGCGAGCGCAAGGGGGCCCGCGTTGGGTTCCCGCGCTTCAAGGGACGCCGCCGCAGGCGGCAGTCCTATCGGTATACGACCGGTCGCTTCGGGGTGTCGGGCCGTTGCCGTGTTCAGCTCCCGCGGATCGGCCATGTCCGCACCCACGAGCCGACCGTGAAGCTGCTGAGGCGTGTCGAGAACGGCCGGGCGCGGGTGTTCTCGATGAGCGTGTGCCGGGAGAACGGCCGGTGGTACTGCTCACTGTGCTGCGAGGTGTCGCGCGAGGACCGGCCGGCCGTCCAGTCTGAGAGCGTGATCGGCGTGGACGTCGGGATCAAGCACCTGGCTGTGCTCTCGACCGGGGAGCTGGTCGAGAATCCCCGGGCGCTCTCCCAAGCGCAGCGTAGGCTCAGGCGCTACCAGCGCAAGCTCGACCGTCAGCGTCGATCGGCGAACCCCGGCTGCTATGACGAGCGGGGACGCGCGATCAAGGGCAAGCGGCCAATCCGCCGCTCGAAGCGGATGCGCGGCACCGAGCGCAGGGTCGCCCGGCTGCACGCCCGCGCGGGATACGTCCGCCGTGACGCGCTCCACAAGCTCACCACCGCTCTCGCCAGCGAGCACCGCACGATCGTGGTGGAGAAGCTGAACGCCAAGGGCCTGTGCCGTAGCGGGAATCGTGGCCTGCGCCGCGCGTTGCACGACGCGTCGCTCGCCGAGATCAGACGCCAGCTCGCCTACAAGGCTCTCTGGCGGGGCGGCGAGCTGATCCAAGCGCCGACCCTGTTCCCATCCTCGAAGACGTGCTCGCGCTGCAGAGCGGTGAAAGCCAAGCTGCCTCTGTCCGAGCGCACCTACCGCTGCGAGCGCTGCGGCCTGGTCCTCGACCGGGACCTGAACGCCGCCCGCAACCTCGCAGCGCTCGCATCCAGTGTCGCCCCGAGTGGTGGGGAGACGATAAACGCGCGGTCGCGCCCGGTCACCCCGGGCGTACCGAGAACCCATGTCAGACCCGGCCGCGCCGGGCAACGGGTCGACCGCGTAGCCCGCACCACCCCGGTGGGCAAGACGGGCACCGCCTCCGAGCAATCGAAGGC
>JALYUQ010000170.1 GCA_030853685.1 Actinomycetota bacterium
TCGTCGCCCTCCGCCGCGAGCTGATTCGCCACGAATATCGGGCACAAGCACCCACCACCACCACCACACCACAAATCACGCCCGCCCCGTCACCCTCGGCGCTCATCGCCGCCTGAGACCCCGAAACTCGAGGTCGAAGGAGGCGTTGACCAATTGGCGCCTGCTCGTTTGTGGTTTGGATCAGCGGGTGCGGCGTTGGTTGTAGCGGCGCTTGGCCCAGAGGTAGGAGGCGAGGGCGATCCCGACGCTCCAGGCGATCGCTCCGATGGCGTTGCCGCCGATGTGCGTGCCGGTGAGCAGCCCGCGCAGGGTCTCGGTGACGGGCGTGAAGGGCTGGTAAGTCGCGAACTGGCGCAGCCCCGCTGGCATGCTGGCGGCGGGGACAAAGCCGCTGCCGAGGAACGGCAGCAGGGTCAGGAACATCGGCGTGTTACTGGCGGTCTCGACGCTCTTGGCGGCCAGGCCGAGTGCGGTAGCAAGCCAGATCAGCGCGAGCGCGAACAGCGCCAGCACGCCGATCGCGGCCAGCCAGGAAGCCGCGTCGGCGGTGGGCCGGAAGCCGAGGGCAATCGCGACGCCGAGGACGACGGCGAGGCTGATCAGGGTCTGGATAAGGCTGGCCAGAACGTGGCCGGTGAGCACGCACGCGCGGGCGATGGCCATGGTGCGGAACCGGTCGATGATCCCTCCGGTCATGTCCATGGCAACCACAATCGCGGTGCCCTGGACGGCTACAGCAACAGTCATGAGCAGGATGCCCGGTGTGACGTAGTTGAGGTAGCCAGCGCGGCCGGCGTGACCACCGGCAAGCCCGCGCCCGAGCCCTGCGCCAAGCTGGCCGCCGAAGACATAGACGAACAGCAGCAAGAACACGATCGGCATTCCAACGAGCAGCAGCGTCAGCGACGGGTAGCGGCGCAGGCGCCGCAGGTTGCGGCGCAGCATCGTCGCCGAATCGGTCACGTTGTACGCGAGGGCACTCATGGCACGGCGGCCTTCTCGGCGCTGGCGTGGCCGGTAACGGCGAAGAACACGTCGTCGAGGTCGGGGGTGTGGATTGACAGCTGCGCGATCTCGACGCCGGCATCATCGAGTTGCCCGAGCACGCGGCGCAGCGCGGCAACATTGCCGTCGTTGGGCACGCGCAGGATCAGGTCTTCCTCCTCGCGCGAGGCGGTCGCGAGCGCGCGCTCAGCCACACGCAAGGCATCCGCCGCGGCGAACTCGAGCTGGATATGGCTGCCCGGGATGCGCCGCTTGAGCTCCCCAGGCGTCCCCTCGGCGACGATCCGGCCACGATCAAGAATCGCGATCCGGTCGGCGAGCTGGTCAGCCTCCTCCAGGTACTGAGTAGTGAGGAAGATCGTGACGCGCTCGGCGGCCAGTCCGCGGATCGCATCCCACATGGTGCGTCGGCCGCGCGGATCCAGACCGGTCGTGGGCTCGTCGAGAAAGATCACCCGAGGCGAGCCGACCAGCGTCATCGCCAGATCCAGCCGCCGCCGCATCCCGCCCGAGTAGGTCGACACCGGCCTGCATGCGGCGTCGGCCAGGTCGAACACGTCGAGCAGCTCGACCACTCGGCGTCGCCCCGCCTCGCGACCCAAATGGTTCAGATCAGCCATCAATCGAAGGTTCTCCTCGCCGGTGAACAGCTCGTCCACGGCCGAGAACTGGCCGGTAACGCCAATCGCTGCCCTCACCCCGTCCGGGTCGGCGACTACGTCCTGACTGGCAACGCGCGCCTGTCCAGAGTCCGCCGGGATCAACGTGGACAAAATCCGCACCATCGTCGTCTTGCCCGCCCCGTTCGGGCCGAGCAGGCCGAAAATCTTGCCCTCAGCGACCGTCAGGTCGACTCTGTCGAGTACGACCGTTTCCCCGAACGACTTGCACACGCCGGTGGCCTCGATCGCCGGTGCGCTCGCGCCAGTCACGATCGATCCCCTCCCGGGCGCTGAGGTGCGTGCGGGAGACGGCCCTCGGCGACCAACGTCGCGCGTCGCGCCTTCCACTCCTGCAGCAGCACGGGGATTCGCTCCAACACGAAATCGGCGTATGCAGACACCTCCAACATCACCGCCTGCCGCTCCATCGAGGCGTCACGCACCACCTCCAAGCCCTCCCGCGCCAGCTCGCTCAGCTCCTCGTACTCAGAGATATCCATACCGATCGACTGCGGCGAGCTCAGATCAATCTGCACCCGGTCCATCCGTTCGCCGGCCGCCCGCGAGCGACGGATCCCGTGCATCGTCTCCAGAACCTTGACCGCGCCCGCGATCGCGCTCCGGCTGGCCAGCAGTGCCTCGGCCAGCTCATCGATGCTCTGCTCCGGCGGGTCACAGACGGCGAGATAGCCATGCAGCCGGCCCACCATCGGCGGAAACGCGTAACGGCTGGCGTAAAAACGCCCCATGTGATCGGCGAAGGTGATTTCTGCGTCGGTCGGCACGGCAACAAGTATACACAGATCGCTGCAATCACACGCATCTCTGTTATCTCAGGCTAGCTGCGCCGTCTATCGAAGAGCGGCTGAGGGAGTCCCGGCCCCGATCGCGCCGCCCGCCGAGCGCAGGACTTACCGACCCTCCAGGACTGCGAGCAAGCAAGCACCAGGGCCGGACCATCCGGCGCCCAAAGGGCATGCCTGCCATGAACCGCAGTGCTCCTATCAAGCTGCCCCGGCGTCGGCGTCCTGAGAGGGTAGGCGTCCCGGGAACGACGGCCCCTCGCACCGAGAGCAGCGGCGTCTCAGCGGTGCGCCCGGCGGACCTTCACGCGGAGCGATGATCGTCGGGCGCGGACGGTGGACCGACCGCCTCCCGCTCAGATCAGCGAGCGCACATCTCCAACGTCGTACTCATCTCGTCGTCCCGCAGGCGAATCCGTCTGCCGGCGGACGCTGCGTGCGGTCGAGGTTCCCCCCTGCGACGGCGTGGCGCCGGGAGGTCGTCGCCGCGGGGCTCGGTCTACCGTCGCGCCAGCTGTTCGACGCTCCACGCGTATCGCAGCTCGACTGGCGAGCCGTTGAGCCGGGTCACAACCCCGCCTGGCGGCCCGATAGGGGCTCGATCCACGCATTCCCCGCAGCGCCTCATAGAAGGCCTGAGCAGCGACGTTCTGCTCTTGCAGCTGTTGTTGTAGTGCGTTGAGCTGAGGTTCGAAGGCACCCCGCGCATGCCAGCCCGACGTTCGGCTACACCGTGTACCTCACTCGGTACGCGTCAAGCCCGCCGTCGGCCTGGCACATCACGACGTTTGGCGCGGGCGTAGCTCCGGTGAACGACGGCAGGCAGGTCTACAACTTCGACCAAGGCCAGTAAGTGGAGATGCTCCGCTCCGTGCTCGGTGATGAACGCTGAAATACCGCAATGCTGCGTACAATCGATTTATGCCGAAGGAGAGTCCTGAGAGGTCGTTTGTCTCGTTGCAGGCGCGCGGGACGATCACGCTCCCAGCGTGGCTGCGCCGCCGTCATCACCTCGATGAGCCGGGAGCGCAGGTGGAGATCATCGCCCGCGCCGATGGGGTGATCGAGCTTCACCCTCGCCTGCCGGTCGACGCCGATCAGGCGTGGTTCTGGACTGAGCGGTGGCAGCGGATGGAGCGGGAGGCCGACGAGGACATCGCCGCCGGTCGCGTCGACACGTTTGAGAGCGCCGACGCGTTTCTCGCCGATCTGGGCCGTGAGGCGGCGGAGCGCGGAGTGCGTTGAGGTTCGAGCAGACCGCGCGGTTCAGAGCGGATCGCGCCGCGATGCCCGATGAGCACCGTCGGCTCTGGCGGGTCGTGCGCGACCGGTTCATCCCGGCGGCCGAGCAGCACGCCGCCGAGCCCGGCGCGCCGTGGCCGGCTGGCCTGCGGGTCAAGGCGGTGCAAAACGCGTCCGGCGTGTGGGAGATGACGTGGAGCTTCGCGCAGCCGGACGGGCGCGCGACGTTTGAGTGGTGCGTGATCGACGGGGAGCCCGCGATCCGCTGGAGGCGAGTGGGCACGCACGCGATCTGTCGAGCGCGTGCGCGCTCGTCTCTGGAGCGCGCGTACTTCTTGGACGAGGGGGTGGCTTGCCGGCGGGATCGCCGCTGAGCGACTCAGTTTCTGCGAGCTGCGTGACCGCGACGCGCAGCTCGAAGGTTGCGTCCGCGAGCGGTGCTCGCACCACCTTTGTGGCGGCGTGGCCGGGGAGCGGCGTGGGAGGGTTCGGCGGGCCGGGATCGGCGACCCGACCGCGAGCGTCGATCGGCGCGTCGAGGCACGTTGCGAAGCCGCCCGAGCTCTCGTCGACGCACACGTTCCGCTCGCGCGGGGTGTTGATCCCGGCGTGATGATATGCGGGGGTGATCGTCGAGTACGGCCCGGTGAGGAGCGCGAGCCGACCGGCCGGGGTGCGCAGGTCGGCGAGCTGAGCGCGCTGCGTGCCCGCCATCGACCGTTGGCCGTAGCCGGCGGCGCCGAGCGCGAGCCCACCAACGATCAGCGCGCAAGCGCCCGCTCGGGCGATCGCGCGACGACGCGTCAGCGTCGCCTCGATTGCCGGGATTACGACAGCCGAGCGTGCGACGGCGACGATCGCAAGTACGGTCACCCCAGTCATGGCGTTGTAGTCCGCGAGGTTGAAATTGGCGAGCGCGGGCAGATCGACCGCTCCGCGCGGATGGGCGAGCGGGGCGGCCACAAACGAGAGTCCGAGCCGGTCGAGGCTGTTGCTGATCTTCCCCGCGGCGAGCAACGCGATCCCGAGCCCGAGCGTCCCGCGCAGGCGGCACGCGAGCGCGACGACGAACGCGAGCGCGACCGCGCCGGCCGCGTTGATGAGCGCCCCGAGGATCGGGCTCGGGCGGCGTGCCAGACCGGCGCGGGCCAGATCGCGCCCGAGCCCGCGTTGATGACGTAACTCGTGGCTCCGCGGCGATCCACTTCGTCGCCTGGTCAATCACGACGACAGCGGCGATCAGCGCGGGCGGCCAGTGTCGCTGCGCGAACCCCGCGAGCGCGTGTCCGCGCGATCGGGCGCGAGCCGCCGTGGGCGTGGTGGCGGTGCTCACGGCAGCTCTCCCCGCTCGTCGAGGTGATCGCCGAGCGTCCACGCGAT
The DNA here is from genome assembly GCA_030853685.1 of Actinomycetota bacterium. Lineage (GTDB taxonomy): Bacteria > Actinomycetota > Thermoleophilia > Solirubrobacterales > Solirubrobacteraceae > Palsa-465. Next base: position 5,093 of record JALYUQ010000170.1, read on the forward strand.
CCGCTTCAGGCAGTCCTCCAGGCTGCCGTCCACGCCTAGGTCCGACTGCGCGATCGGCTCTCGCATGCCGGGCCGGTACAGCGCGGCGAGGAGGCGGTCGCCGATCTTCTCGCCGTGCGTGATCGTCAGCCGGTACTCGCCGCTCATTCCGCGCATCCAGTCGTCTCCTTGCTCTCGCATTCCAGCGCCGGGTCGATCCGGTGCGGACGAAGCCCGAGCTCGTGCAGGCAGTTCCAGGCCGCGCAGAACAACCTCTCCTCGAACGCCTCCGGAGGGCGCGCGCCCATCGTCTGTGGGTCGTAGCCCAGCAGCGCCAGCGCCGCGTCGTGCTCCTCGTCGGGCGTTCCGCACTCCAGGCCGTCGAGCGCGCTGGCGAGCATCCGCGCCATTGGGGCGGTCTCGGGGGTGAGTGGATCGTCGATCATCGGCTCTTCTCCTTGCTGATTGACGTTGCCGGCGGGCGCCGGCGGGGTGTTCGCGCTCTGTTCGCATGGGCAGCGCCTCTGCCGCCCTTCCACGCGCCGTCCCTGCCCGGTTACACCACCCGGCGGGCGCCCGGCGCTCAGAGCGGCTCAGAGGGCCACGCGCGCTCGATCGCGGCTCGCCCAGCCCAGAAGCGCCGGCTGAGCTGCGGGTACTCGCCCGGCGGCCAGCCCAGTTGCACCTCGGTGAGTTCGAGCGTGTCGCCGAGCCTGCGCGCTGCGACCCGGCACGCGGCGCCGCACCACCTCGCGTCCGCGCGACGCGATCCGAGCTCGCTCCCGCACCTGGCGCAGCGGGCGGTACCGGCAGCGGTCACGACGCCTCCTCGTCGAGGTCGAGCACGATCCGATCGTCACGCTCCGGCTGTGGCTCTGGCGCGGTCTCTGGCCAGGACGCGGGCTCGACGGGCTCGGGTGAGTGCAGCTCCTGCCACGCCTCGGGCACGCTGTCGCCCGCACGCTCGCCATCGTCGCTCTGCAGCGGCAGCGCCTGCTCGATCTCCGGCCGGGTGATGTACCAGCACTGGATGATCTCCGGGGCGCTCGGGGACGCGGCCTGGATCAGCCCGCGTCCCTTCGGCGGCGGCGTCGATCCCCTGCGACACGTCGGGCAGGTCGCTATCGCCGTCGAGGACCATCAGCGCCTCCGACTGCAACGGCGTGCCGAGCAGCAGCCGGCAGCGCAGGTTGTTGCTCAAGCTTCCCGCTCAGGACGCGAGCGTCGGGGCGTTGAGCGGCGGCGAGCAGATGCACGCCCGGAGCGCGACCGAGGCGGGCGATCGACCCGAGGCTGTCAGCCGCGCTGTCGCGCATGGACTCCGCTCCTTGTCGCGGACGCCCGCGGCGAGCAGGTCGAACGCCTCGTCCACCACGACCAGGACCGGATCGAGGCCGGGAACTGCGCCCAGTGCTCGACGCCGTGCTCGCGCATCCGCGCCTGACGCTCGCGCATCATCGCCTCAGCGTCGATCAACGCCGCCCAGCACTCATCAAGGCCGCGGGCGACACGCTCGCAGCGACCTTCCAGCAGACCGAACTCCGACTCTTTCGGGTCAAGCGCCCACACCCGGAAGCCGTGACGGGCGGCCTGCACGATCGCGCACAGGATCACCGTGGTCTTCCCCGTCCCGGTCGCGCCGGTGAAGGGCGCGTGCGGAGCCTGCGTCGAGTCCCAGGTCAGCTCGGCCGCCTCGAGCCCCACCCCGACCCGGATGGCGCCCGGCTGCGCGAGCGCTCCGTCGAGCGCGGCAAGGTCGGGGAGCGGCTCGACGGTTTCGGCGTGCCACACGCCGATCACCCTGCGGGCGTGATCGACGTCGATCGAGTACCCGTGCTGAGCGAACACGCCGGCAAGGTTCGCGGCGGGGGCGGGCGGGGGAACCCACCTGTCCGGCGGGGCGACGCTCGCGTACGCGAGCGTGTCGTCCGACCCGGCGAGCCAGTCGATCGCGCTCGGCATCACCGTGACCGTCGCGGGATCCCGGGTGCCGGTCGCGTTCGCCGCGATCCATTGCAGGTGCCCGATCGTCGCAAGGCGCGTCCCGGCACGCCGCCACCCGAGATACAGGACCGCTGCGCCCCCGGCGACGGGCAGAGAACCGTCAGCGGCACGCCCAGGAGCGCCCCCGCGACCGCGAGCGCCCCGCACGCGCCCAAAACGATCAGAGGGACGGGCCGGCGCTGGTGAAGGCCGACCTGCCACGCGAGCTGGATGTGCGTCGCGACCCCCAGCGCCCACCACGCCCGCACCCTCAGCGCCGCGAACGCGAGTAGCCCCGGACCGAGCACGAGCGCCGGCAGCGGCGGCAGCGCGACCGGCGCGAGAATCGCGACCAGACTGGTCCCGGCAGCAAGGATCGCGCACCCGCGGGTCACGACACGCGCGGGATCGCCGGGACGATCGAGCCCCCGCCCCGCAAGCAGCGTCGCGCCCGCCGCGACCAAAGCCAGGACCGCAGCCGCGAGCAGCCAGCGGGTGTGCGTGAGCGCCCTGACGCCCGCGGCCACCGCGAGGCCGACCGCGAGCTGGATCAGCGTGCCGATCGGGCCGTGGCGCCTAAACATCTGCTGCCTCCCTGTTGTCGTTCGCGGGACCGGCCTCCCACAGCGCCAGCGCCGCGGGCATCCCCGGCGGCGGCGAGAGCGCCAGCGCCAGCGCGGGATCGAGCACCACCTCGATGCCGCTCCCCTCACGCTCGCGCTCGACGACCTCCGCCACGCCCTCGATCGCTTGCGCGATGCGCTCGCGGGCGCTCTCCCACGCCGCGTACCGCCGCGCCCACTCCCTGCCGGTCAACGCCGCGCCCTGCCGAGGGATCAGCGCTCGCAGCTCCAGGTGCGCCCGCCCGCCCCGCGTGTCCAGCGCGTTCACCCGGGCCACGCCGCGCGGGTCCGCAGGCGCCACCGCAACCGTGGCGGAGCCCGCCGGAAGGCGCTCAGCGAACGGTCGTCAGAGCGGCGCTCGCCGCAAGTGTTGCCATTCTGCTGCCAAGCCGCCGTGTCGACGGTGCAGCCCGAGTGTGCGGCCAGTCCGGGAACATCGCCTCGTCGAGCGCGGAGACGATTGCGTCGAGGTGCAGCTCGAACACCGCCAGGAGCGCGCCGTTCGTGATGTTGCCCGTGGCGACGACGAGCAGCTGACGCGGCGAGCGCGCGAGTAGGTGACCGTCGCGGAAGTCCTGATCCTTTGTGACCACGACGCGGCCCTCAGCGTCTGCGCGCTGCGCGATCTGACTGTCGGTAGACCGATTCCCATCGGGCAGCCCGATCGTGTGGATCGCATGGTGCCCTGCTCGATTCAGGAACTCCGCGAGCCGGGTCGGCAGCTGCGCGTCGATCAGGAACTTCACGCCGCGGACAGCGGCACCACGCGGCGGCGTCCCGCCGCGCCGCCGCGCGGGCGCCGAACTCCAACGTGGCGAGGATGTCATCGCGCTCCAGGTCCGGATAATCGGCGAGCACGTCGTCGATCGTCATACCTGCCGAGAGCAGCTCGAGCAGATTCTCGACGGTGTAGCGCAGCCCTCTGATGGTTGGCTGCCTGTGACAGACCGCCGGGTCCGACGAAATGCGCTCAAGGCGCGTTATAACGGGAACGATACCTTTCGGAGGCTCACCTTTCGGGAGGTGCGCGGCCCGAACAGATGGCCCGGAGGCATCTCGTTGTGTCCAGGCGGTCGGGGGTTTCGAGTCCCCTCGCTCACCCTCAGTGGAAACCTGGAAACTTGGAACATTGGAACCGGCGATTAGCAGGACCTTTACTGCCGCCGCAGCGTCGGCACCGGCGGCTTTAGCGGTCTTTGTACCACTTCGTTGTACTTGTACCACTTCGTTGTACTTGTACCACTCGGGCGCTTTGGCCCGTCTGTGTGCGGGGGTGCGGACGTCCGCCTCTTCGGACGGAGCGGGGCGTGATCCTCGAGCTCCTTTACTTCGATGGCTGTCCTAGCCACGAGGTGTTGCTTCCGCGGTTGCGCGAGCTCGTGCAGCGAGCCGGAGTGTCGGCCGAGATCGAGCTGCGTGCGATCGAGGACGACGCGACAGCGCAGCGGGAGCGATTCCTCGGCTCGCCGACGGTGCGCGTAGATGGACGCGATATTGAGTCCGCCGCGGAGAGTCGAGCGGACTTCGGCCCTGAAGTGTCGGCTTTACCGCGCCGAGGAGGAGGTCTCGGGACAGCCTTCCGAGGACTCGATCCTGGTCGCGTTGCGTGCGGGCGAGCGCCGCGTTGATCGCGATCGTGGGCTCTGGCGCCTGATCGCCGGCATGTACTGAGCTGAGGGATCCTCAGATGGCTGTCCCGACGGTCTCGATGCCGCTGGCGGTTGGAGTGCTCACGGCTCGAGCGTAGTTCTCATGCCCGGATGCGGTTCAGACGCCCCCGGCCATCATGTCCATTCCATCGTATCGACAACTGTGGAATTGTATAGTAGTATATGTGTATGCTTGATCTTTCGATTTCAATTCCCCATCCCGTCCCGTCCGAGCTGGCGGAGCTGATCGCGCAGCGGTTGCGCGTGATCGGCGACCCGGTGCGGATCCGGTTGCTCGATCATCTGCGCGAGGGTGAGGCGAGCGTCGCGTCACTGACCGAGACGCTCGGCACGACCCAGCAGAACGTCTCGAAGCATCTGCAGGTGCTGCATCAGGCGGGCATCGTCGGCCGGCGCAAGGACGGCACTTCGGTGCTCTATCGGATCGTTGACTCGTCGGTGTTCGAGTTGTGCGAGCTGGTGTGCGGGGGGCTGCAACGGCAGCTGTCTGATCTGAGTGCCCTCCTTCAAGGAGAGTCCCAATGAGCACCACCACTGCGTCCTGCGCCGCGCCCGGCCGTGGGTGGCCGCTGGAGCGGGTGCTGTTCGCGATCGGCGGAACGCTAGGGCTCGCCTCCGCTGCGCTCTCGGCTTTTGTGAGCCCCATGTTCCTGCTGCTGACGGCGTTCGTCGCCGCCAACCAGCTGCTGTACGTCGCGGTGGGGGAGTGCCCGGCATCCATCGTCCTTCAGCGGGTGTTTGGTGTGCGGCGCCGGGTGGCGTCATGACTCCGCCCGCGACCTTGACTACACCCGAGGGAGCGACGCGGATCGCCGCGTCGCCACTAGCTCGGTTCGAGCTCGGGCCGCTGGGTCGGGCGGGCGCGTGGTTCGTTGCGCACGGCCGACTGGTTGCTGTCGCGTGGGCGGTTCTCGTGATCGGTCTCGGCGCGTTCGCGCCGGGGGTCGAGCGAGCGCTGTCAGGTGCCGGGTGGGAGGCGACCGGGTCGAGTCGGTGCAAATCCGCAACACGGTCAACCGGGAGTTCCATGGTCTGTCGTCCTACGGGTTGACCGTCGTGCTGCAAAACTCGACCGCTACCGCTTCCGATGCCGTGTTTCAGCGGGTGATCCCCGGGTGCAGGGCATCCTGCGCCACGATCCGCCCGTGAGCACGGTCACCACGCCTCAAGCCGGCGCGTCGGTCAGCCGGGACGGTCACACCGTCCTGGTGATGGGCGGCGCGGGCGGCAACAGCAACGAGATGGTCCGGGTCGCTGATGACCTCAAGGGTCCGCTGCACGCCGCGGGCTCCGGTGGGGTGCAGGTGTGTCTGACCGGGGCGAGCGGCTTGTGGTCTGACTTCAACAAGGCCAACCTGAACGCGATGCTCCACTCAGAGCTGGTCTCGTGGCCGGTGACGCTGATCATTCTCGTGCTCGCGTTCGGCGCGCTCGTCGCCGCCGGGCTGCCGCTGATGCTGACGATTCTCGGCCTGGTGGCGACCGCGGGGTCGTTGTATTTGATGACGCTGCTGATGCCGGTGTCGGTGTGGGCGATGAACTTTGCGTTGATGTTCGCGCTGGCCTCGGGATCGACTACGCCCTGTTCTTCGTCGTCCGTCACCGCGCGATCGTGTTCGGCGAGGGCCGCACCTCCGCAGGAGGCCGCAGCTGCGACGATGGACAGTGCCGGGTATCCTGTTTCCGGGCTGACGGTGATGGTGTCGTTGTCGGCTGGCGGTCGCCGTCGGCTTGCGCAAGTTCGGCGGGTTCCTCGAGGGCGGCATGACGAGCTGGCGTCAGGAGAAGCGAGAGGTGCAGCGCATCGAGCGGCTCCCCGTCGACGCGCTCGCCGACCGTGCCGCTGGCGACGCCGTTCAAATCCTCGACGTCCGCGAGCAGCAGGAATGGCAGACCGGTCACATCCCGGGCTCAGCGTTCACTGCGTGGCACGATATCACCGCACTGCCCGATGGGCTCGACCCCGAGCGCCCGATCGCCGTGTCTGCGGATCCGGCCAGCGAGCCGCGACCGCCGCCAGCCTGATCCAACGCCACGGCGCCCAGCAGGTGATCCATATCGTTGATGGCGGCGTCCCGAAATGGGAGCGACTCGGCCACCCGCTCCACACCACCACGCATTGACATGGCCGCCGGCAAAGCAGTCCGGCATTGGGACGCCGTCTACGCCACCCATGGTGCCGACCACGTCAGCTGGGCACAACGGGACCCCGGCCCGTCACTGACGGCGCTGGACACGCTCGAGGTTGATCGCACCGATGCGGTGATCGACGTCGGCGGAGGAACAAGCGCGTTCGCCAGCGCGCTGGCGGAACGCGGCTTCACCGACATCACCGTCCTCGACCTGTCCCTTGAGGCGATCAACGCTGGGATCAACCGGTACGGCGCCCACCCAATCACCTGGCAGCTCGGCGATGTGCTCGACTGGCGTGCCAAGCGCGAATACGGGCTCTGGCACGACCGCGCCGTCTTTCACTTCCTCACCGATGCACCCGACCGGCAGCGATACCGCGACGTGCTCAATGCGGCCCTGGCACCCGGCGGCGCGATCATCATCGAAACGTTCGCGCCCGACGGGCCCGACCGCTGCTCCGGACTCCCGGTCGCGCGCTACAGCCCCACCTCCCTGGCCCACGAGCTCGGCCCCGGCCTCGCCCTCGTCGCCTCAGGAGACTACGAGCACCAAACGCCCTCCGGAGCCATCCAGGCGTTCATCTGGCTCGCGCTGCGCAAACACTCCCGCGACTCGCCGCCGCGAGCGTGATCGCACTCGCTGCACCATTCGGACTGATGATCGGCACCGTCGGCGGCGGCGGCGCGACCCTCGCGCCACCCGTCCTTTAGCGCTAGTCTACGTCCTCGACGAACCCGTTGGTCCCGCCACCACCGCATCGCTGGTCGTCATCGCCATGCCAGCGCCGGTCGGCGCTGTGGTGACGTCCATGTCGATGCCGCGGCCGGCGAGCAGTGAAGGGAGAGACCCGTCAGCTATATGGTGGCGAAGTGATCAGTGACGTGTCCGCGGCGAGGTCCATCGAGAGCACCAGCGCGACAGCGAGTGTGCGAACAATAAGAAAGCCTCCGCCGACGCAGAAGAACCCGAGATACGGTGACCCCGCTACGGCCGCGAGGCCCGGCATCGTCAGCATCAGCCGCAGGCCCGCAGCGACTATCGAGCTGAATGCCACCGCCACGATCCCGAGCGTCACCGGCCAGCAGATCACCTCTGACTTGAGCATCGCCGTGCGATTGGCGGTCTCGAAATTCGACTACATACCCGCCGCCCCCGGCGACTTGAGACTCGCGAGTGCTCAGTTCGTTCCCGACTGGCACTTGTTGAGCCTCGTACCAAGACTTGGCAGGCTGTCGGAGAATGACCGGGAGCAGGTGCCGGGTGATGTCTTTCAGTGGCGCTTGTGATCTGTTGGGTATTGCTCGGGGTTACGCTGGCGAGGTGGTCGTGGAAGGCGGCTCGGGTTCGGTGGGATCTGCCCCTGCAAAGAACGAACTTGCTCTGAGGGACATCGGAGAAGCCATCGTCTCCTGCGGTCGCTGTTCGCGTCTGGTCTGCTGGCGCGAACAGGCCGCGGCGTACGCGCCTCGGGCGTACGCCCAGGAGGACTACTGGGCGCGGCCGGTCCCAGGGTTCGGCGATCCGGGCGCGCGGGTGTATGCGCTAGGCCTCGCGACGTCGGCGCATGGCGGGAACCGCACCGGCCGAGCGTTTACCGGCAATCCATCGGCCGACTGGCTGGTCGGGGCACTTCATCGCGCCAGGCTGTCGAATCAGCCCACCTCAACGTATCGCGCTGACGGTCTTGAGCTGCGTGGAGTGTGGATGGGGTCGGCGGTTCGCTGCGCGCCACCGCAGAATCGCCCCACCGCCGCCGAGCGGGCCAACTGCGTGCCGTACCTGCGAGCCGAGCTCGACGCGCTCATCGACTTGCGGGTGCTGTTGACCTTGGGGCAGTTCGCGTGGCGGTGCGCGCTCGAGCTGGTCGCTGACCGGCCGTTTCGGAAGTTCGCTCACGGCGCCGAGCACCCCGGGAGAGATGGTCTGGTTGTGCTGGCGGCCTATCACCCCAGCCCCCAGAACACCAACACGGGAAGGCTCACTGCGGCGATGCTCGACGAAGTCGTGCAACGGGCCAAGTATCTCGCCGGGATCGCCCCCGCGTGATCATTGCGGGTCCGCGCTCTCCCTGGAGAGCACTCGCGGCAATATGCTGGCAAGCGTGCTTGAGCTACTGGTATTGGGCAGCGGCGGCTCGTTTGTCACTCCTCGCCGCGTGTCGTCCGGGTACGTGCTCACGCTCGGCGACGGGCGGCGGATCCTGATCGACGCGGGTGGGGGTACGTTCGAGGGGCTTGGTCGGGCCGCGTCGGCGCGGCCGAGCTCGATCTCGTGCTGCTGACTCATCTGCACATCGATCACAGCGGCGGCCTGGCTCCGATCGTCTTCTCCGCCTTCATGGAGGGCCGAACCGACTCGCTCACCGTGGTCGGACCCACGGCACGAGACCGGCAGAGCGAGCCGGTTCTGCGAGGCGCTGTCGGTCCGGACGGCGCGTGGAGCTACATGCACTCCTTTGAGGGGTTCGGCATCCGCGCGCTGGAGGCGTCCAGCGCGCTTGATGCGCCTACGCCCCAGGTGGTGATCGATCAGGGCGATCTGCGGGTCGCCTCGGTGTCGGTGCCGCACGGAATGATGCCCTCCGTCGCGTACCGGATCGACCATGACGGCGCCTCGGTGGTGTTCAGCGGCGACGTGCAAACCGCCCACGCGCCCCTGGTGGGGTTGGCGGCCGGATGCGATCTTCTCGTGCACGACCTGGCGCTGCCCGAACGCGAGACCGAGCACGGTCATCTGCACGCCAAGCCAAGCGAAGTCGGTCAGGTCGCGCGCGACTGCATTGCCGGCGGCTGCTGGTGACCCACGTGATGCCCGAGCTCGAAAACGAGCTCGACGACGCGCTCGAGCTGGTACGCCGCGCTTACCCGCGGGAGCTGGTCGTGGCCGAGGACCTGATGCGAGTCGTCGTGTGGGATATTCCTGTTTGGAATCGATTGTGGCGCAATGGTGCTGGAATGCCTGGCCGTGATCCGCGATGATCAGCTCAGCGCGGCTGGCAACGATCGCTGCGCCGCTGACCATCTATGACGAAGGGACCGTCCATGCCATCAACAGCGTCTGATCGTGAGAGCGCTGGGCAGCGGATGCGCTTGCTGCCGTCGCTGTTGACGTCGCTTGACTCGCCGGTACAGGCGGTCAGTTTCGTGGGACCGAATTGGTTCGCGTCGATCATGGGTACCGGCATCATCGCCAACGCCGCTGCGACCCTGCCGTTAATCAAGACTCAGCTCCACCCCTTCGCACTGGGCGTCTGGGTGCTGGACGCGGCACTGCTGCTGCTGCTCAGCGTCGCGGTCGTGGCGCATTGGCTCCGCCATCCGACGGTCGCGCGCAGCCACGTCAGCGACCCCAGTATGGCTCAGTTCTACGGCGCGCCGCCGATGGCGATGATGACCGTTGGCGGCGGCGCGCTGCTGGTCGGCAAGTCGCTGATCGGACTACCGGCCGCCGTCGACATCGACTGGGTTCTCTGGACCCTCGGGACCGTCGGCGGCCTGGTCACTGCCGTCTCGATCCCCTACCTTCTGTTCACCCAGCACGACGTGAGCCCCGACGCCGCGTTCGGAGGCTGGCTGATGCCGGTCGTCCCACCGATGGTCTCCGCCGCCAACGGCGCGCTGCTGGTTCCCCACCTCGCGGCCGGATCGGCCCGTACGACCCTGCTCTACGGCTGCTACGCGATGTTCGGCCTGAGCCTGATCGCGGCGCTGATCATCATCACCCTGATCTGGAGCCGCCTGGCCCACTACGGATCTTCGGGCACGGTCCGGGTGCCGACACTCTGGATCGTCCTCGGACCGCTGGGCCAGTCGATCACCGCCGCGGGCCTGCTCGGTGCCGCCGCTCACCTCGCGGTACCGCCCGCGCTCGCCTCCGCAATGAGCACCATGAGCGTCCTTTACGGCGTGCCCGTGTTCGGATTTGTCCTGCTGTGGTCAGCCATCGCAGCGTCGTTGACTGTGCGCACGATTCGCGGCGGACTCCCGTTCGCGCTGACCTGGTGGAGTTTCACCTTCCCGGTCGGCACCTGCGTCACCGGGACCACCGCTCTGGCCATCCACACGGGGCTGCCGGCGTTTCGCTGGGCCGCGGCGATCGGCTACGGACTCCTGCTCACCGCCTGGCTCACGGTCGCGATCCGGACCGCGGCCGGCAGCCTGAACGGACGGCTGCTGCTGGCACCCCAATCATCGGCGCCCGTCATCTCGGCCAAGGGCTGACGCGTCAGCTTGCATGGCCTAGGCGAAGCGGCCATTTCGGCGGGAACCGAGGTCTGGCCAGCCAGGATGCAAGCACCGCTCGGTCAAGGCGCCACCAAAGGATGATCGAACCCCCATCGGCCCAGCCGGCCGAGAACTCTAGAATCGCAGCCGCGCGAAACCCGCTATGGCCACCCACGCGAACCCGCTGTCCGCCGGCGATCTTGCCGCCTTCGTGGCCGCCGTCGAAGCATCGAGTGTCCATGGGGTAGCTGACGCGCTGGACCTCACCCAGTCAGCGGTCACCAAACGACTCCAGGCTCTGAAGCGCCGCGGCGGTGTGGCGTTGTTCGAGCGCGGCCGCTTCGGCGTTCGCCCCACCCCGGCGGGCCGTCTGCTCTACCCCGAGGCCAAGCAGGCGCTCGCCGCTCTACAACACGCCCAGGATGTGCTCATCGAGCACCGCGACCTGGCCAGTCGCGCGCTCGCGTTGGCGGCCAGCCACACGATCGGCGAGTTTCTGCTCCCCGGCTGGCTCGCTTCTTTCCGTCGTGAGCAGCCCGAAACGAGAGCCCAGGTCAACATCGTCAACTCTCCCGGGGTTTTGCACGCCCTGGGCGAGCGCGAGGCACAGATTGGCTTCGTCGAGGGACTCGACGAGCTTGATGAATTTGACAGCCTGATCGTGCACCGCGACAGCATCGTCGTCGTTGTCGCGGGCGAGCACCGCTGGAGCCGAAGGCGGCTGATCGCCGCCAAGGACCTGGCCCGTGAGCCGTACATCACCCGCGAACTCGGCTCGGGGACCCGGGCCGTTGCCAACGATGCACTCTCCCGAGCCGGAATCGACCTCGCGCCAACGACCGAGACGGCAGCTTGCAAAGCGTCAAACGAGCTCTCGTCTCCGGCGGCTTCTCACTGCTCTCCCCGCTCGCGGTTGAAGCGGAAGAGCGCGCCGGCACGCTGCGCTCGATTCCTCTGCGCGACATCGATCTGTCCCGGGAGCTGCACGCGGTGCACGACCGCCGCACGCGGCTTTCCGGACTTGCGCGGCAGTTCTGGACCTGGCTTCAGAGCAACCCCGCCGCCAGCCGCTGAAGTGAGTCGCGGCTGAACTTCGATTCCTGCGCGGAATCGAAGTCGGTGTGATCTGACTGGTATCGCCCGCTTGCCCCTGCGACGGTGAACGTATCCCGCCAGATCCGCTCAGGAAGCCAAGCATGCAATCTCCATCGACTGACCGCAACCTTCACCTTCTGTCGCCCGAGACCGATCGGCTACTCGACCTAGAGCTCGAGGAGATCACCGGCGATCCTGAAGCAAGAGTGTCGCGCAGCTACCGAGCGCGCTTTCACGCGGCCGGGATCAGCGACATCGTCGAGCTTCGGTTCGGTCTGATCATCGCGGCGCTGATCCTCGCGATGGTCGGTGCGATCACGTTCGTCTCGGGCGGTGGGGTGGTCGTGTTGATCGGCGTGGTTGTGCTGCTGCTGGGCGCGACTGCTGCGGTCGTCGTGATGACGCTCCGGTTGACCGGGCCGACCGAGCACCCGTCGCCAGAGCTGGACGCTCGCCTCGTCGCCGAGGGGGTGGGCGACCCCGATCGCGTGCTCACCGACCTCGTACACGAGTTCGAGCAGCGCCCGGCGGTTCCGCCTCGCCCGGCCGCCTGAGCGCCAAGTCCTGGCAACTGGACGTTTGCCACGGCGGGTTCGATCCGTGGTCTTCCCAGCGGTCGGCTCTCGGGTTGCCCCGGCGATGCCGGGACGCCGTTTGAATTGCTTGATCGTATGCTGGAGAGGCCGCCACGGCTGCCCTCCACGCAGAGACTGTCGCTGGGTCGTGCGCGCGCCCAGCGCCCGGCGGATCCTGTGGCGGGCTACGCGTGGAGGTTGGCGCGAAGGATGTTGGGTCCTCGCCTGGCTGGGTTGAGCCCGTCGGGTTCGAGGGTCACTCCTAGCGTGCGGTACTGGCCGGCGTGGGCGGCGGAGGCGAGGGTGACGGTGACGTGGCCTTGCGTGCCGACGGTGAAGGTGCCGGCGCTGACGCGTCCGCGGGGGGACACGAACCACATCTCATAGATCTGGGTTCCGCGGGTGGGGGCAAGATGCTGGGCTTGGAGGTCGACCTCGGTGCCCCACGGGCGGGAGCGCAGGATCGCGACAGCGCGCGAGGCGGGAGCCAGAGGCGAGGGCGCGAGCGTCAGCCTCACGGAGCGCGGCGAGCTGGCGGGCAGTTGGGTGACCCCGATCACCACCAGGGCGAGACCGACGGTCAACGCCAGCGCGAAAGAACGGACGCGCACGCCTCGCCAGCCCGTCGCTGTTGCTTGACGTGAACGGCGCCGCGCGAACCTCGGTCGACGGCGTGAACGTCGCTCACCGCCGGCCGGCAACGCAGCGAGCACGGAGGCTTCCAGCAGGGGTGGTGGCGAGGCGAAGCGCGCCTCGGTGCTGCCGGCGAGGTCAAGCAGGGATGGTAGCTGCGTGAGCTGACTGTAGGCGCGGCGGCAGTGGGTGCAGCCGGCGAGGTGCGTCTCGACCGCCTCATCCTCGTCGGGCTCAAGCGCCGCGAACGCGTGGGCAGCGAGCAGCACCTCGAATTCACGGCAGCTACTCATCGGATCACCTCGAGTTCTTCCAGGGCCAGGCGCAGGCTGCGAGTGGCGTAGTAAAGGCGGCTTTTGACGGTCCCGATCGCAAGTCCGGTCCGCTGCGCGATCTCGGTTAGGCTCAGTCCGCGAAAGTGCACTAGCTCGATCACTTGGCGGTGCTCGAAGGTCAGCCGCGAGATCCCCAGCTGGATCTGGTAGCGCAGCAGTGCGGTCTCGATCGGTTCCGATGGGTCGACCGGCTCAAAGTCTGACTCGCCGGCCGGCAGCTGGGGCCGTCGGCCGCGTCGACGCTCGCTGTCGATGACCGCGTTGCGGGCGATCGCGTACAACCAGGTTCGCACCGAGCCTCGGCCCGGCTCAAACTGCTCGGCGCTGCGCCAGGCGCGGGTGAAGACATCCTGGACGAGCTCCTCAGCCAGGCCTTCATCGCGCAAGCGCCGCAGCGCAAAGCCGTACAGCTCACCGCTGTAGCTGCGATACAGGGAGCGCGCCGCTTGCTGGGAGTCGGGGCCGCGGAGGTTGCGCACCAGCGTAGCGTCGGAGCTCATCACACCGGGTTATACGACGCGCGCAAGCCGATCGTTCATCGCCACACATGAAAGCTGTCTTCTCAGGACCCTGGCCCGCTAGCCGGGCACCGGCTCGCCAGCCCGTTTGAACTTTTGCGTGACCGAGCGCGTATGACGTTGTGACCGCGAGCGAACGCCTCGCCCAGACCAGGAGACTAACCATGAACGATCACACCGATCAAGCCTCATCAGCCCCACAGCCGACTCGCCGCAGCCGCCTCGGACACTTGCGCCCCACCCGCCTAGCGGCCGGCGTCGCCGGCACAGCCGCGCTCGCGATCGGCGGCTTGGCCGCCGGCGGCGCCTTCGCAGCGCCCAACTACGGACACCACACCGACCACCAGCCGATCGCGGTGAGCGTGTTCTCACCCGGAGCCGGCGATCACTCCGGAGCCGGCGGTGTCGGCTTCATCGTCGACGTCGCGCTGGACGCGACCAAGCTCAAGTACAACCACCTGCTCTCCACCGCTAACGGCTACAAGCCATTCTTCAACGACCCCGCAGCTCCGACATTTCATCCCGGTCCTGATCCCGGAGCGCCCGGCCTGGTCGTCCTGCTGTCAACCACTCCAAACAAGCCCGGTACACCGTTCCAGGGGCCCAACACCAACCTCGCCGGCCTGTTTCAGATCAACGGCGTCGCCAAGGTGACCGGCGGCAAAGCCGAAACCTGGAACACCTGGCAGCCCGGCAAGCCGGTATTCGGCACCGGCCACCGCACGCTGACCGTCTACGTCGTCAAGGGCACCGCCCCCGCCGTCGTGACCGCGAAGCCACACAACAAGATCTCAAACGTCGTGCGCGTCCCGTTCAACATCAACCCCTGACCCACAACCCCAAGCGCCGCCCGCCAACCCGCGGGCGGCGCCGAACGGCTCTGACAACCCAGACCCCGGTCATCCCTATCGCGCGGCGAACACTCGCGCGGCTCGGTGAGGATCATGGCCGGGGGGGTTCTGCCGACCGCTGCTCGTCCCCGCGCCGCACTGGGGGGGTCGGGTCGCCGGGAGCATCTCAGCTCCCGGCTCCCACGGATCCCGGCGTGACAGTCTCCCGTCACCGGGCTCTTCTCATCAGCCGTCAGTAGCCGCGGACCCACCGCCAGTGGGCGAACAGACCGGGCTCGCGTTCGTGCAGCCCAGTCCACCACCGCTTGAACCGTTTGAAGGTCCGCAACCGCCGATACTTCTTCCCAGCCCAGCGCCTCAGGTAGGTGTTGACGCGCTGCAGGAGAGGGTCCATCACGGTCCAGTAATAGCGGCCGTAATAGTGCATCCACCCGCCGACGATGGGGTTCAGCCATCTCGCCAGGTCATCCAGCGTCAGGTCGGTGCGCCGATGGATCCGCATCCGGCGGAGCTCGGCGCTCTTGGCCTTCAGCGCCTCGGTACTCATCGCGGGCTGGAAGCTGGTGAAGTACCCGCCTCCTGAAGCTCGCGCCTTCCGCGCTCGGAAGGTGAACCCGAGAAAGGTGAAGCTGGTGTGCTCGTGCTCTCCCCGGCGCTTGCCGTCCTGGCAATAGACGATCCTCGTCTTGTCGGGGTGGAGTCGTAGCCCAACCTCTTTCATCCGCGCGGCGATCCCGGCCAGCACCACCTCCGCCTGCGCTCTGCTTTTGCAGTGCACGATGGCATCATCAGCGAAGCGTTCAAACGGGCAGCCCGGGAACTCCCGGGCCATCCAGGAATCGAACGCATAGTGCATGAATAGGTTCGCCAGGCACGGCGAGATCGCCGAGCCTTGCGGAGTACCTCTGCTGCGCTGCTCAAGGGTCCCGTCCGGATGCCGCAGCGGCGCTTCCAGCCACCGCTTCACATACAGCAGCACCCAACGGCAGTCGGTCACCGCCTCGGCCGCTTTGACGATCAGGTCCCACGGCACCTCATCGAAGAACTTCTGGACATCAAGGTCGATGATCCAGTCGTACTTCCAACACCGCTGCCGGCATACCGCGAGCGCGTCATGGGGCGA
>JALYUQ010000173.1 GCA_030853685.1 Actinomycetota bacterium
GGAATCCATCCTCTCCGCGACCTCCCATGCACGCTTGACAAAGCGCGCACTCTCAGATCGCGATCGGACGGAAGTGGGGCCAAATCAGGCGTCCGCACTGGGGCCAAATCAGATGTCCGCGGCCAGCGACGCGGATGACGACCAAGGCCAGGAAGCAGATCAGCACGTGGGAGCGGATGCGGTCTTCCTTGCGGTGGTAGACAGGGCGCAGGCGGATCGTGCCTTTGAGGTCCCGGAAGCCGCGCTCGGCTTCCAGCACGTTCTTGTAGCCCAGCGCGACGTCCTCGGGGCTGAGGGTGTCGTCGCTGGTGCTGATCAGGTACTTGCCGTCCAGCCGGGCTTCCCGGCGGATCTTGTCTCGGTCGACCATCAGGCGCCCGGTCTTGGTCTGGCGGATGTAGCGGCCCATGCTGCGGTGCGCGCGCAGCTTGCACGCGGCCTTCTCGTGCGCGGCGCCCCGGACCTGCCCGAGCGTGGCCAGCTCGCCCTCCAAGCGGGCGATCGTCTGCTCGCGCCGTTCTCGGTCGCGGTCGGCTTCCCAGGAGTTGCGCGCCACGACGAACCGCTGGCGGGCTGCGCCGTCCCCGACGATCACCTGCTTGACGCTCATGTTCTCGGCGACCGGGTGGTAGCGGCCCCCACGCTTCAGGGCGAGCTTGGCCTCCGCGGTCCCGGCGCGCAGCTTCATCCCGGCGATGTAGTGCCCGCCGGCGCGCTGCATGTAGCGCAGGTTCTCGGTGGCAGAGAACCCGGAGTCGACGACCATCACGCAGCGCCCGAGCTTCCAGCCACCGAGGTCGCTCTTGACCTGCTCGATGACCGTCTGATCGTTCGTGTTCCCCGGCCAGACCCACACCCGCACCGGGATCCCCTCCCGCGTGAGCGCCAGCCCGATCACGACCTGCGGCCGGTCGGGCCTGTGGTCCTTGCTGTGCCCCGCCCGCCGATGCCCCGCCTCGGCCGGCGCCCGGGCGACTGGCGGCGGCTCGCTCTCATCCTCACCCGGGCCCGGCTCGGGCGCATCCTCATCCTGGCCCGCCTCATCGTCGCCTGGCTCGACCTCGAAGTAGGTGGAGGTCGTGTCGAAGAAGATCACGTCCACCTCGAGGTTCAGCAGGTTGGCGACCGAGAAGAACACCGCCTCCTGCACCCGCTCTGAGCACTCCAGCAAGAAGTCCATCGCCGCGTAGAGCCCGTCGTCGGTGAGCTCTCCCACCCCGGGCAGCACGACCTCTCTGGGCGCCCAGCGCGTGGCCTCGAGCTTTGAGGCCGGGGCGATCGTGCGCTGGGCGACCATCGCGAAGATCGCGCGCTCCACATCCGAGCGATAGCGCCGCGAGCGCGCGACCCGCGCCAGCGCCTGTCCGATCCCGAGCTCTGACCACAGCGCTCCCACGACGTGCGGGCGGCCCTGCTCACGCGCCGCCAGGAACTCAAACCCGGCCGGTGTCCCCGGCGCCAGTGCCTGCTCGGGCTCGAGGAACCGGGTGATCGACGCTACCAGCCGCACCAGCGACTGACGATCGACCTCATCCTCACGCCCGAACGTGTGGATATCCGCGCGACCGGCACGCCATGCTCGTTGCGCTCGTTATGCGCCAGCTGCACGTAGCGCACGACCTCGCCGCCCTTGTCCCGCCGCTGCGTCACCCGCAGATACACCGTGCCTACAGACTAAGCACAAACACCTCGTCCTGTCAAGCCCAACGCTAGAAAGTCGTGTGCCTACGCCTTTCGGCTCTCGGAAGTGACAAAACCCTTCAACCACGCCATTCTGGTGCCAGAATCGGACGGAAAATGCCTACCAACCTCGGAACTCGGGCGTAGCCGGTCGTCGCAACGGATCATTTGTCCTGCCACGACCGCATCGCCTGGCTTTGCGAAAGCGCTCACCCGTCCAGTCGTGGCTGCTCGTTCTGAGCCAGACCGGGCAGCGAGCCGAGGTCAGGGATTGACTGCCGCTTCGCCGCTCGACGAGCCGCCCGCCCAGATAGCCGCTTCGGCGACCGACGTGTCCGAAGCGGTAGTCGGAGACGACGACCCGTGCAGCGGCATTGCGGCTACGTTCCGACACCGGCGACGACGGCTGCTCCTCGCCTGAAGGAGCCACGAGGCCCACGCGGTCAGGCGCTCGAGGCGATCGTCCGGATGGCAGCGTCCGGCACGAGTCCAATCTTGCCGAAGCGGTCGTCCACCGCCGGCATCGGCGGACGCCTCCCTCGTCGCGGTAGCGATCGCCAGCGTCGCGACGGCGGTCGTGACGAAAGGACTCGTCAGCTGAATGCCCATGCGGGACGACTACGGGCGATGAAACGTACCGGTGCCGCTGCGGCGACCAGAGGGCACGCGGGCTCGGCACCGGCAGCTGCTGTTGCTCGTTGGTTGCGAGAGCCTGCGGGGGGCGGTGCTTGTTCGTAGGATGCTCGGTCGTGGCAGCGCTACTAGCACGTGTTCGGCGAGCTGGGCGATCGGGATGACGTCTGTCGACAGATCACTCATGGGGGCGTAATGGGCGACCATCTCATCGTCCTTCACTCTGCGGTGCGGGCTTGCGCGGGGTACAGCCGCCACGACGCCCCCTCGATCCTGCTGGACGGCGCTTCGATGGCGCGCGACACCGAGCACGGTCACGCGGTCACCGCGCAGCTGACGCGCCGGCACGGAACGCTTGAGGAAGCGGTCGCTGCGGCGGTCTTTGCGCTCAGTGCCGCGGGGTTGCCCAAGGGCATCTTCCGCCAGGCGCGCGCGGCGTGCGAGGACTATTTCTACAGCCGGCTCGACCTGACGCCGGGGCACGAGCTGGGCGGACGGGGAGAGATCGTCGAACCGCTCGAGCTGATGCCCGAGCCGATGTACCGCGCACTGGAGGATGTCGTCGGCCTCGTCGTAGACGGCGAGTACGACGAGCTCCGCGACCGGTCCGGCGATCGGCTCAGAGTCGAGGACCTGCGCCGCCGCGTCGAGGAGGACTGCCCCGAGGCGCTGGTGCTGCCAGCGCGCGAGATCTACAGGGTCGAGGCGATCACCAAGTCCGACGATCCGGACCTGCCGGGCTGGGCCTACTTCCTCGATCTATGGACCGAGACCGGCCCGGCGCGCCTGCACATCGAGGGCGAACTCGATGAGGAGTCCGGCGACCGGTTCACGGCAACGCTGAACGACATCCTGCCCTGATCCGGCGCATCTAGGCGCCGCACAACACGAGGCCGACTGCGCTCATTAAGCGCGGAAAGCCCACCCGTGGGTGGACTCTCGGCCATCAGAAGATCAGGCTGCTTTCGCGGCAAGGGGACGTTCAGAAGAAGGTCTCGCCCTCTGGTTGCCATCGCTATCTGACCCCTTCAGCCTAGCGCACCCGCCCCCGACCATCACCGACACGTTCCGGACATCCGCACCACCGGTGGGTCGCCGAAGCGCGGGCGCGCGGGCTGGGCTCGCCATCGGAGCGAAAGGAGTTGCGCGTGACACCTCCCCGGCCGGGCTCAGAGTGGGCGAATCGAGCAACCCCGGGGCGAGATCAATGACGAGTCGAGGAAGCTACGTCTTGCGCTTGCTCGGTCGCGACGATGGCCGTTGCTACGGCTTTGCGTTCATGGCCTGCATGGCGCTGTGGGAGCCGCCTGGCACGACGAGGCCCGGCACCGCATGGGGCGCGGCGATGACCGAGATCGCGAGCGCGAGCAGGATGGCTGCTGTGGCCCAGGTCACCGCACGATGCCACGGAAGGGTCTTCTCGAGGGTGATCAGCGCGGCAACGAAGGCCATCCAGGTGAGATTCATTCCCCCGAGAGCAAACAGCGCGGCCATCAGCGTCCAGCAACAGCCCAAGCACCAGCCGGCATGCCGTGAGCCCATCTCCAGGGCGCCCAACCGCCCGTCGCGCCACGTTCCGACCAGAAATCCCAAGGGACTTCGGCACTTCCCTAGGCATCCGTCCTTGAGCGGCGTTAGCTCGTAGAGCGCGGCGGCGGCTAGCACGCCTGCCGCGAACCAACGGCCGCCGGCGTGCCACGCCAGGACGCCGCCGAAAAGGCTCCGGCCCAGCGCGAACAGGCCGTACGCGGCCAGGCCCGCGATCCCCCACACGAGCAGATACCCGCTCGTAAACAGTAGAGCGCGATCAAGCCCGCGCTGTCGTGCTATCGCGCGTACAGCGCGGTCGTCGGCGCCAGCGACGGAAACATCATCGCGGCCATCATCACCACCCAGACACCCAAGAACCAGCTCAGCGCGCCGAGAGCCGTGCCTGGCCCAGCGTCCATCCCGGCCATCCGATCGGCGGTGGACCACCAAGCGGCGAGGGCCAAGACGAGCAACAGCGCGACGAGGCCCAACCGCCCGCGCATGGCAACGAACGCCTGAGCTAGCTCGCTTCGTTCCGGACGGCGGTCGGCGATCGCTGCCGGCACCGCGGCGGTCATGCCGCCCACGAGAACCCTGAAGTGGAGAACGCCGCGTTGCTCTCATATTGGATCCCGAACGCGTCAGTCTTCGACCGCGTTGCGTGCGCCACCGTCAGCTCGTTGCCGGCAGGATGGAAGATGCCGGTCAGCTTCACAGGCTGGCCCGTCTGCATCCCGAACGGCACCACATCCTCGATCTCGAAATCCACGCATCCCCGATCCGGACCGAATGACGCAAGCCGTCCTCCTGCACGTCGATCGGCGCGCGCTCCACTCCGAGCTGCTCGCCTACGAGTGGCCCCAGCGCTTCTATCGGACCGCCGATCGTCCCTGATAACACCGCGCCGAGCCTCTCCGCCTGCTGGTCAGACGCCGCCGCGTCGATGAACACCCCCAAACGCCAGTTTCCATCGCTCATCACCTTCGGGTTGTCCGCGATCCAGGCGACCGCCAATCCGCTGACGTCGACCCCTTCCACCTCGCCACGACGAACGTTGAATACGAGCGTGACCCGGCAACGGTCATGCGTGGCGCCGAGCGCCAATGAAGCCGTGCACGAACACCACGTCACACGAACACGTCTCGAAATAACACCCATCGAGCTTCCAGGACATGCGGCCTCCTAGGGCGAACGTGGACGTCAGCCGATTCTCTTCCCGCCGACAAGACCGTCAACCTTGGCGGCTGGATGCGCCGTATACCGGTCGCCCGGCGGGTCCATGAATCCTGGCGCCAATGCCGGTGCTGTGCGGGGCATGGCGATCAGTCCGGGTACTCGTCCTTGCGCCAGGCGCGAGGCTCCGCGGACTCAGGCTTCGGCGTCCGGTCGAGCAGGAACGAGTGGTAAGGCGCGACGAACGGATCGGGCGCCACCACCGTGTAGGTGTGATACACGCTCCCGTCATCGCACGCGAAGGCGATGAAGCTCGGACCCTCGCGCAAGCCGTCCTCGAGCTTGGCTCCGACCTGGCGCCCCCAGTCCTCGAGCCATTCAGGAGGGTTGTCGATCATCTCCTTGACCTGCGGGATCCCTTGTGCCTGCTCGGGCGCAAGGGCGAGCCCGAAGTCAAACGGAAACTCCGTCTCATAGGTTGAGACGTAGGGGAACTCCCAACCCATCCGCTCCTTGTAGGCGATGAGCCGATCGATCGGCGCGCGCGAGAAGCAGATCAGCGTCACGTCGCGGTGGTTCAGATGCACCCGTGTAGCGTCCAGCTCATCCCCCACGTTCGAACAGCCGGGGCAGGCGCCAAGC
The DNA here is from genome assembly GCA_030853685.1 of Actinomycetota bacterium. Classification (GTDB taxonomy): domain Bacteria; phylum Actinomycetota; class Thermoleophilia; order Solirubrobacterales; family Solirubrobacteraceae; genus Palsa-465. The sequence goes on from JALYUQ010000173.1 coordinate 5,659, forward strand.
TCATAATCCGGTCCGAACATGATGTTGTAGGCCAGCATCTGCGAGCGCCCGTCGAAGAGCTCGGCGAGCGTCTTCTTCCCGTCCTCGGTGTCGAACCGGTACTCCTTCTCCACCGCAACCCAGGGAAGCTGACGCCGCTGCTCAGTCACCTTCTGGCCGAGCTCGGCGTGCTCGGCTTCGAGCTTCGCCAGTTCATCCCGAGCCGCCTGCCATTGCTCGCGAGTTCCAATCATGTAGTCGGGCATTGTTACCTCCTTGGCGTTCGTCACGCCCGCGTGCGCAGTCGTGAATCGTCGTCGGGAGCCTCTCGACTCCCATACGTTATGACCGGCACACCGCGTCAAACTCATCGGCGGGTCACGCGCGCCGGGCCTTTTGCCTTGGCGCTCGGCCCGGCACCGGGCGAACGACCGGGGTTGCGGCGTGAGAACACGTTCGCGAGCACGAGTCCGCCCAACTGCCTTGGCGACCCAGGAGGCGTACGCCGGCGCCACCGGACAGGCGCTACAACACGAACGCACCCGTCGCGGTTCGGGCGCCCGGACGACCGCCTTCGCGTGAATTCAATCGCCCCGCCAACGGCTGCGGCGTCCGCTGCCAGCGGCCTCTGGCGACCAACTCGGACGACCGGCGGCGTGATCGCTTTCGCCGATCGCCGCGGATGCGACCGGCGAGTCCTTCGGCGACATCGGGCTCGTCGCTCTGGCTAACGGAGCGGGCTCGACCGCGCACGAGAGTTGTGCAACGTTCGGTTGCCACGGTAACGTCAGCGTTGTGAGCCTGCGTTCCCTTGCTGGCCCCGT
>JALYUQ010000196.1 GCA_030853685.1 Actinomycetota bacterium
CAAGGATCAGCGCGAGAAGAGCTTCGTCGCTCGCGCTACGCGACATCTCTCCAGCTGCATCGTGGTCGGCCACGCCCCCCAAGCTACCTCGTAGACCCGGTAAGCGGGTCAGCGGTTGAAGCCACTCGCGGCCATGCTCGTCGAGCCGGCGAACAGGACGCGAGACGGTCGGAGGGCAGGCTGCGGGTCGTGCACGAGCTGATGGAGGCCGAGGTGACCGAGGTTGTGGGTCCGAAGGGGCGCTGGAACCGGGACCGTGCCGCGAGCCGGCACGGCCACGAGGATGGGTCGATGACGCTCGGTGGCCGGCGGGTGCCGGTCAGCCGCCCGCGCAGCGCGAGCGGTCGAGGGCAAGGAGCTGCCGATCGCGACGTATGAGTACTTCGCTGACCGTGACCCGCTGCAGCGGGCGGTGATGGACCGGATGCTGGCCGGGGTCTCGACCCGCAAGTTCGCGAGGGTCGGGGAGCCGGTCGGCGAGAACGTCGAGGGGTCCAGCACCTCGAAGGCGAAAAGCACGGTGTCCGAGCTGTTCATCCAGAAGACCCGCACCGCGTTGGCGGAGCTGATGGCCCGCCGGCTGGAGGACATGCGCCTGGCGGTGATGATGCTCGACGGCCTGGAGATCGCCGGCCGGGTGCATGTCGTCGCGCTCGGGATCACGACCGAGGGCGTGAAGGTCCCGCTCGGGCTGTGGGAAGGCTCGACCGAGAACGCGACGCTGGCCCGGTCGCTGCTGGCCGACCTGGTTGACCGGGGCCTGGATCCCGGGCAGGCGATCCTGTTCGTGCTGGACGGCGCCAAGGCGCTCAGACGCGCAATCAAGGACGTGTTCGGCGAGCGGGCGCTGGTGCATCGCTGTCATCGGCACTATCCCGATCTGCGGATTATCCCGACTCGGGTCGATGATTGCCCGCAATTAGCGCGGTTGGGGGTCTGGGGGTCGGGATAATCCGGTTGAGTTGCTTGACGGTCTGCTCTCACACGACCTGAGAGGAGACCGCTATGGGCGATCTGTCGCGGATCCGGGTGACCGGGCCGCTTGAGCCGTACGTGTCGGGGTTTGTCGCGGAGTTGGTTGAGCGTGGGTATACGCGGGTGTCGGCCGCGCATCAGCTGCGGTTGATGGCGCATGTCAGCCGCTGGCTCGCTTCTGAGGGGTGGGGGCCGGATGATCTGTCGCTGGTGCGGGTCGAGGAGTTCGTCGCGGTGCGACGCGCTGCCGGCTATGTGAACTACGTGACGCCCAGGGCGCTGGTGGCGTTGTTGGAGCATCTGCGTGCTTGCGGGGTCGTGCCGCCGGCCGGGGAGCCGGTGCTGTCGGAGGTTGAGCAGCTGCTCGGCCGCTATCACGCGTGGTTGCGCTCTGAGCGCGGCTTGGCGGAGGTCACCGCGCGCAACTACGCCGACATGGTCCGTCCATTTCTGGCGACGCGCGTGGATGCGACCGAGCAGCTTGACCTGCGCGCGCTCGCCGCCGGCGACGTACTCGCGTTCGTGCTGGCTGAGTGCCCGCACCGCCGGCCGGGGTCGGCGAAGCTGCTGGTCACGGCGCTGCGCTCGCTGCTGGGCTATCTGCATGTTGAAGGGGTGATCGCGCGGCCGCTCGCGCCGGTCGTTCCGTCGGTTGCGGGCTGGCGGCTGGCGGGGCTGCCGCGGGGGCTGGAGGCCGAGCAGGTGACGGCGTTGCTTGCCAGCTGCGATCTGAAAACGGCGGTCGGGGTGCGCGACTACGCGATTCTGGCGCTGCTGATCCGGCTCGGGATGCGCCGGGGCGAGGTTGCCGCGCTGAAGCTCGATGACGTCGATTGGCGCTCCGGAGAGATTCTGGTGCGCGGCAAAGGCAGCCGCCGCGAGCGGTTGCCGTTACCGGTCGATGTCGGCAGCGCACTTGCCGACCATTTGCGCCGGGCGCGACCGTCGAGTGCGGAGGGCCGAGCGGTGTTCGTGCGGGTGAGGGCGCCGCATCGCGCGCTGAGCCCCGCCGGTGTCAGCCAGGTCGTGATCGCGGCCGGCGACAGGGCCGGTCTTGGACACGTGAACGCACACCGGCTCAGGCACACGACCGCGACCGAGCTGTTGCGCTGTGGTGCTCCGCTGGTGGAGATCGGGCAGCTGCTGCGGCATCGCTCGCAGCAGACGACCTCGATCTACGCGAAGGTCGACCGCGAACGGCTCAGAGCGCTCGCCCGCCCGTGGCCATCGCTGGGAGGTCTCTCGTGAGCGCGCTTGACGATCAGCTGGGCGACTACCTGCGGATCCGCCGGGCGCTCGGCTACAAGCTCGCGCGCACCGAGAAGCTGCTGGTGCAGTTCATCACGTTCCTGGAGGAGCGCGACGAGCGCGCGATCACGATCGAGAACACGTTCGCGTGGGTGACGCTGCCCGGCGGCAGGGACAGCTGGCGGGCGCTTCGGCTCTCGGCGGTGCGCGGGTTCGCTGCCTACCTGCACGCGCTCGATGACGCACACCAGGTTCCGCCGGCGGATCTGTGCCCGAACCGGCCGGCGCGCGCGACCCCATACCCGTACTCCGATCAGGAGATCGCCGCGCTGATGGCGGGCGCCGTGATCCTCCGAGGCCGCCTGCGTCAAGCGACCTATCGGACGCTGTTCGGGCTGCTGGCGGTCACCGGCATGCGCGTCGGGGAAGCGATCCGGCTGGATCGCGGCGACGTCGACCTCGCACACGGCGTGCTTACGGTCCGCGACACTAAATTCGGCAAGTCGCGCGAGCTGCCCGTTCATCCCTCGACCGTCAAAGCGTTGCGCGACTACACCCGCGAGCGCGACCGGCGCTGGCCCGAGCCGACCACCCCCGCGATGCTGGTCTCCCAAGCGGGGACCCGGCTGCTCTACTGCGCCGTGCACGCCACGTTCAAGCAACTGCGCGACCACGCCGGGCTCAGGTCGCGCTCGGCGACCTGTCGCCCCCGGATTCACGACTTCAGGCACCGCTTCGCTGTGCAGACGCTGCTCGACTGGTACCGGTCAGGGGTCGACGTGCAGCCGCTGATGCCGCTGCTGTCCACGTATCTCGGGCACACCCGGCCGAGCGACAGCTACTGGTATCTGACCGCGGCGCCCGAGCTGCTCGAGCTCGCCGCCGATCGCCTTCAACACACCGAAAAGCGCTGCTCATGAGTGCTCTCGCGCCGACACTGCAGGCGTGGTTCACCGACCGGCTGATCGCCCAGCGCAACGTCAGCCCGCACACGATCCGCGCCTACCGCGACACGCTCCGACTGTTGCTCGATTACGCCGAGCAACAGCTCGGACGCCAACCGTGCCAGCTCGACATCTCAGAGCTCGACGCGCCGCTGATCGCCGCCTTCCTCGACCACCTCGAACACGAACGCGGCAACAGCATTCCCACCCGCAATCTGCGGCTCGCGGCGATCCATTCACTATTCCGCTACGCGCAGCACCGCCACCCCGAACACGCTCAGGACATCGCTCGCGTGCTCGCGATCCCGCTCAAGCGGGCCAATCGCGCGATCGTCACCTTCCTCGAGGACAACGAGATCCAGGCGCTGCTGGACGCTCCCGACCGCAGCACCTGGACTGGCAGACGCGACCACGCACTGCTCCTCCTGGCCGTCCAGACCGGACTGCGCGCGTCCGAGCTCACCGGCCTGCGCTGCGGCGACGTTCAGCTCACCACCGGACCACACGTCCGCTGCACCGGGAAAGGCCGGAAGAACCGGATCACGCCACTGACCCCGACCACCACGGCAGTCCTCGAAGTCTGGCTGACCGAGCGAGCCGGCGACCCCGACCAGCCCGTGTTCCCCACCGCCCGCGGCGGACGCCTCACCCGCGACGGGCTCGACCACCGGATCACCAAATACATCGACATCGCCGCCCAACACTGCCCCACCCTGCACGAGAAACACGTCACGCCACACACGCTCCGCCATTACGTGGACGGCTGGGTTATGTGGCCGGCCGGGGTGTTTCCGCTGCTCGGGGGGGTGTTGGGCCTGGTTGCGGCCACATAATCCGGGCGCGTGAGTCGACGTCGTGCCTGGTCGACGTGT
>JALYUQ010000224.1 GCA_030853685.1 Actinomycetota bacterium
GCTCCTCGCCGGCGGCGAGTTTGGCCACGGCGGCGCCGAGTCGGTCGAGCGACGGGCGCATCCCCCGCGCGGTCTCGCTGCTCCCGATGACCTGCGTCCCGGCTGCCTCGCCGAGGCCCGGGTTGTCGGGGTGCATCGCGGCCAGGCCGGGGAGCCCGGCCGCGGTCGCCGCGTTGGCGATCCGCGCGCACGCCAGGCCATAGCGCCCGCTCGTGAACGCGGGACCGGCGACTAGTAGTTCGGCGCCGCGCGCGCGCGCCTGCTCGACCAGCGCGGCGGCGAACTCAGGATGGCCGGAGGCGTAGTCATCGCCGCAGACGGCGGTGGCCACGATCTCGTGCTCCTTTCCCAGGACCGCAGCGAGGCGGCGCCCGGGTCCTAGCGCGCCGTCGTGAAGCACCGGTCCGGTCCCGGCGGCCTCTTCGCCGCCGACGCCGGCGAAGAACTGGTTGACGTAGTGCACGACCCGCATCAGGCCGCCGCCTCGTGGCAGGTCAGGCGGCCCCAGCCGAGCGGGCTCAACGCGCAGTAGATCGCCGCCACCGGCAGCTCGAGCGCGTCGGTCGCCGGCCGGTCGAGCAGGGCGAGTCGCGCGCCGCCCAGCGCCCGCTCACAGGACGGCAGACACATGCGCTCGTCGTAGTTGCCGACGCTGACCATCGCCGTCGCGCGGCTGGGCGGGACGACGAGCGGCGGCCCGGTCCCGTCGCGTCCGGCCATCTCGGCGAAGATCCCAACCGCGACGACGCCCTCCTCCTCGAGCTTGTCCATCTTCAGGGCGACGTCGGCGTCGGCGTTCCCGCCGCCCTCCTTGGTCACGATCGCCGCGTCGAGCCCGAGCGCCCGGCACAGGCGCGCGGCGTGGGCGGCGACGAGCTCCTTCGCGCCCTGTCCGACTGGCTCCGGGCAGAGGACGAGCGCGGCCAGGCAGGCGTCCTCGCGGGAGCGGACGGCGGCGACGACCGGGTGCGTCTGGTGCAGGTAGGTCGGGTTCTTGAGCGCCGGGTGGCCGTACTGGCCGCTGACCACGGCGCCGTCGTCGAGCTCATTCGGCGAGATCACGGTCGCCAGGCCGCCGGAAAGGCTGCGCCCGTAGACGAACACGTCCTTGAACTTCCCCTGGGTCTGCAGGTTGGTGATGATGCCGATGCGCGGGCGGCCCGCCAAGCCGACCTCAGGGCCGGAGAGCTCCTCGACGGCGTCGGGCGGAGCCTCGAGCGCGGCGTCAGCGAGGTGGACCGCGACCCGGAGCAGGCCGCGGCGGACCGCCGCCTCGACATCCTCCCACGGCGCTCCGGGCGCCGGGTCGAACTCGATCACGAGGTTGTGGGTCGCGGCCAGCGGCGAGAGCGGCGCGGCCGGACCGGACATGTCGATCACCGCCTCCTGGGCCCGCGGCAGGTGGCCGGCGGCGATGACGGCGGCTCCGCGGAGCACGTGGGTCTCGCCGCGGCCCGGCGGCATCGCCGGTCCGACGAAGCCGGGAAACACGCCGCCGCCGCCGGTTTCCTTCGAGCACGGCTGGACGGCGTCGAGCGCGGCGACGATCCGGACCGCCTCTCCGGGGGCGGCGCAGTCGATCCGGACGCTGGCCAGCGCGGGATCGGAGACCAGGGCGGCGGCGTCGAACGCCGACACCGTGAGGCGGCCGGACGAGTAGGTCGTGCGCTCGCCGAGCACGAGCTCCAGCACCTCGTGCACCGAGCGACGCAGCCCCTCACCTTGCGCCCGCAGCTCCTTCTCGGCCACCATCTCCGTGCAGAGCTTACCGGCTGCCAGCGCAGTTGTCAGCTGCTCCTGCCTGGCGGGAATCATCGGGGCCAGCTTCACATGGACGGCGTTGACGATGTCGGCGTTGTCGATTGCCTGAGGTAGCCTAGTCCGACACGACGATCCTGCCTGGCCCGCCCTCGACGAGCTCACCCACGACGACCCCCGGGATCCGGCCGGCCTGCTCGACCGGTACGGCGACGAGTAGGCCGCCGGACGTCGTCGCGTCGCACACCAACCGCCGCCGTGCCTCGGACACGCCCGCGGCGAACTCGGTGAACGTCCCGGCGTACCTCCGATTTCCCGCGCTCCCCCCCGAGACCGCGTCCTCCCCCTCGAGCAGTTCGATGACACCGTCAATCGCGGGGACCATTCCCCCGTCGATCCGCCCGGCCAAGCCGCTCGCCAACCCGAGCGAGTGGAGGTGCCCGAGCAGACCGAAGCCCGTCACGTCGGTCATCGCCCTTGCACCCACTGCTCGCGCGGCCGCCCCGGCGACGTCGTTGAGGGTTGTCATCACGTCGACCGCTCGGCCGAGCAGCCCGTCGTCGATCACCCCCCGCTTCCGGGCCGTGACCACCGCCCCGACGCCGAGCGGCTTGGTCAGGACGAGGACATCCCCCGCCCGGCCGCCGGCGGTCGAGATCACCTCGCGGGGATGGACGAGGCCGGTTACCGCCAGCCCGTACTTCGGCTCGGCGTCCTCGATCGAGTGCCCGCCGACGATCGAGACACCAGCCCGGCCCGCCGTCTCGGCCCCACCCCGGAGGATCTCCCGCAGAGCATCTCCGCCGAGCCGTTCGAGCGGGAAGGCGACGACATTCATCGCGGCAACCGGCGTCCCGCCCATGGCATACACGTCGGATAGAGCATTGGCGGCCGCGATCCGCCCGAAATCAAACGGGTCGTCGACAATCGGTGTAAAGAAATCAATGGTCAGAACCAGGGCAAGATCGTCCGAGATGCGGAAAACCGCCGCATCGTCGGCCGCGTTCGATCCGACCAGGACCCGGTCGTCGACGATCCCCGGAAGCCCCCGGACAATCGGGAGGAGAGCCGCCGCCGGCAGCTTGCAGCCGCAACCGGCCCCGTGGGCGAGTGCGGTCAACGCCACAGCTTTGTTCATCTTGCTCTTGATCCTATGTCCGGCTCCGGTCAGGCGCAATCGAAGTGGCGACGTAGGACCCGTCGGTTGTCTGGCAGGCGCCCGGCGTCAAGGTGCTCTAGCCAGGCCTGTGCGTACTTCCGCGAGGTGGCCAGCTCGTCCCGGAGGCGTCCCAGCGTGATCGAACCCTCGGCTCCGATGACCGCCGCAACTAGCCGGGCGACCTCTTCGACGGCCGCGCGGTGGGCGTACATCCGGCCACACGCGGACTGTGATTCCGGTCGAACGCGACGCGGCCAATTCGGTAGCCGCGCTCCCGAGCGCCGAGACGGGCTCTGGAAGATGACCGGCTTCCCGCAAGCGGTCGGCAAGCCTCATCGCCGCCTCCGAGCACCGTTCGGGCTCGTCCGCCTCGCGAGGGTCCTCCGTCGCAAGCTCCGGCGAGTCTGCTTCGTCCTCGCCCCGGCGCAGACGCGCGAGCCGCGCGACGGCCGGCGCGGTCCGCCCGTGGCGGCGGGCCGCCGGGTCGAGGACGCCGCCGCCGCCGAGGGTGTCCGGCGGGGCCACCGAACGGACGACAATACGGTCGCCCCGGGCGGCGATGATCGGCTGCTCGAGGCGGACCTGCCAGAGGCCGTCGCCCAACCCGATCACTCGGCCGGCGGCGTTTCGTGTCCCGTGGTGAACCTGAACCCGCTCCCCGTCGCTGGCCGTTCCCCCGAGGTTGAGCGCGCAGTCGAGAATCATCGTTGGCTGGTTCTCCGACTTTCCGGCAACCACGGCATCCCCTCTTGACAGCTCGCGGACGCCGATCCCGCTGAGGTTGACCGCTACTCGCTGGCCAGCGTCGGCCGTCTCGACCGCGTCGTCGTGTACCTCCACCGACCGGACCCGGACCTTCCGACGGGCCGGGAGGAGGACAAGCGTGTCCCCCCGGGTGATACTCCCCAACCAGAGCGTCCCCGTGACGACCGTGCCGGCCCCCTTGATCGTAAAGACCCGGTCGATGTGGAGGACCGTCGACCCTTCCCCCGCCTTCCGCCCGGGGAGGCGGCCGGCAACCCGGCTGAGCGCATCGGCCACGTCCCCCACGCCGGCGCCGGTCCGAGCAGACGACGATTCCGAGACCCGGGAGGAGCTTGCCCACCTCGGCGGCCGCCCGATCGGGATCGGCCCGATCTGCCTTGGTGATTGCGATCACGCCCTGGTCGACGCCGAGGCTGGCGAGGACGACCGAGTGCTCCTCCGTCTGCGGCATCACCCCGTCGTCGGCGGCGACGACAACGACCAGGAAGAAGTCGATGCCCCCCGCGCCGGCGACCATAGTTCGGACGAACCGTTCGTGTCCGGGGACGTCGACCACCGAGACCTGCCGACCATCCGGCAGGCGCAGACGGGCATAGCCCAGCTCGATCGAGATCCCCCGGGCCTGCTCTTCCGGCAGCCTGTCGGTGTCGACGCCGGTGAGCGCGGCGACGAGCGCCGTCTTGCCATGGTCGATGTGACCGGCCGTACCCAGCGTGAGGGGTGGCTGCCCGGTGCTCACCGTCGTCGAGCATAGTCGCCTGTCGATCGGCCTCGAGCAGCCCGTTTGCAGCGTGTCGCCGCAGTCGATCGTTACTCCAACAGCGTCTACTGCACCCTACCCGGTCGGATGCGCGGCTCGACGCGTGCCGTCGGACATCCGCTGCGGCGCCCGAGGCCGGCCCTGACCAGGCGGGACGATTACCGGCGTGCGACGATCACGGCCCGGCCGACGACGTCAGCCTCTTGATCGGCCAGTGTCCGTACGTCGAGCAGGAGTTGGCCGGCCTGGATCCGACTGATCACCGGCGGCTCGCCGGTCGTTGCTCCATTCGGCGACTGGGGAAGTGGCGCTGCGACTGTAGAGCAGGGCTCAGGCCCACCCCCGTGTCCGGGATGCTGCAATCGGCGAGGACCTGGGCGCTTGGAATGTCGCCAACTCGATCTTGCGCTGGGCGACGCCGGGCTGAGCCAAGCAGTCGTCGGCAGCGACCCTCACGATGGCTGCTGTTGGGCGAAAGCATTCGTCCGACCCTGCAGGCGGTCACGCGCCCCCGGAGAGTTTGCGATCGTCCAAGCGCTGCCGTTACCGCAAAAAGGGAGTCGCCAGGCTCCGAGCTCTCCTCAGTGTCGCGCCGCTGCTGCGTCGGACCCGCCGTGCTAACCGCCATCTGCCTGTCGATGTCGCCAGCCTGCCCGCGTTCACGAAAATTGTGCTCAGCCGCCAAAGGCGTCCGCTCGAGAAGGGATGCTCACAGGAGTGAGGTCCGGCGGAGCGGGCGCGCGGCTGTCCGCCCCGGAGGTGCAGCACCACGCAGCCGAACCCGTGGAAGCTTCCGACCAACCGCCAAGCTCTAGGCGAGCTCATCCCTGCAAGGGACCGTTGCATGAAGTATCAGTGTTTGTCTTCATGCAGCCTTCGATTGCTCGGAGACGGTGCCCGTCTTGCCCACCGGGGTGGTGCGGGCTACGTGGCCGACCCACCGCCCGGCGCGAGGGCCGGGTCTTACACGGGTTCTCGGTACGCCCGCCTGAGGGCGGGCGCGACCGCGCGTTTATCGTCTCCCCACCACTCGGGACGACGGTCTCTGGGAGCGCTGCGAGGTTGATCGCGGCGTTCAGGTCCCGGTCGAGGACCAGGCCGCAGCGCTCGCAGCGGTACGTGCGCTCGGCGAGGGGCCAGCTTGGCTTTCACTGCCTGACAGTTCGAGCAGGTCTTCGAGGACGGATAGAAGGTTGGGGCTCCGATCAGCGTTCCGTCGTGCCAGGCGGTCTTGTAGGCGAGCTGCCGGCGGATCTCGGCGAGC
>JALYUQ010000260.1 GCA_030853685.1 Actinomycetota bacterium
CGCTTGCTCAGATCCTGCTGGGAGAGGGTCGGATTGGAGGCGACGATGCGCATCACGTTGAACTGCCGCGCGCGAACCCCGAGCGGGGCGAGTGCCTGCTCGGCCACGGCGAGCACAACCTCGCCGAGCTTGATCAGCAGGTAGCCGAGGCGCTCGCCGGTGTTCGGGTTGTCCGTCTCGGTCTCGGCCCGCGCAGCGGTCGCAGCCGTCTCCCCAGGCTTCGTCTCGGACTCGTACTCGTTCTCTTTATACATGTGGAGCATCGTAGCAACCTCCGACCGTCGGTTGCAACCACCGTCCTAAGTAACATTAGTTTTACATATCGAGCAATGATAGATACTAGGATCGTGATCTACTACGATTGACAATCACGATGATCGCGATGGGTGATGCTGAATGTCGGGTGCCTCGGTCGACTCGCGTAGAGCGCTAACGAAATCGAGAAAGGTGGAAACGATGTCGACGACCCAGCAGAGAACCGAGCACTCGCAGGATGCGACCCCTCCGCCGGTGGTCACGGCGCAGGGCAGGCCGCTTGGATTCGAGCGCACCGTGCCCCGGGGACTCGTTCACCGCGCGTCGATCGGCGAGGTGTTCGTCACCGACGCGGCGGTGCTGGGAGTCAACCGATACGTGGTCGCGGCCCAGCTACCCCGGGGGCACGCCCTGTATGGCGACCGCAACGACGAGCACTACGACCCGCTGATCGTCGTCGAGGCCTGCCGGCAGGCCTCGATCCTGGCCTGCCACGAGTTCTACGGCGTGCCTACCGACTGGGCCTTCGTGTTCCGCAAGGTGACCGTCGAGGTGATCGAGCCCGAGGCGCTGCGGATCGGCGACGCTCCTGGTCGGCTCGAGATCATCGCCGAGTTCGACCGGCTGCGTTTTGACAAGGTCGGACGGCTGAAGCGCGCCGGCGTCTGCTACGAGGCGCGGCTAGACGGCCTGTCGATCTGCGCCGGTCTGCTACGAGGCGCGGCTAGACGGCTGTCGATCTGCGCCGAGCTGTCCGGGTCGCTGAGCTTCATGCCCCGCGAGCAGTTCGCGCGCCTGCGTCAGGAGGGCCGGGCCGCCAAGTCGCTCGAGGGCCCCGGTGTGCCCGTCAACCGGGCGGTCGCGCCGATCGCTCCGGAGCGGGTCGGCCGGCTCAACCGGCGCAACGTCGTGATCGCCGAGCCCAGCCACGATACTGAGGGTCGCCTGACCTACGAGGTCGTCGTCGACACGACGCACCCGTCGCTGTGCGACCACCAGGTCGACCATGTCTCCGGCATGCTCCTGACCGAGGCGTGCCGCCAGGCCGCCCTGTGCGCGGCGAGCGAGTTCGACGGCAAGCAGATCCCGGCCGTCCGGGCGCTTCCGACGTACTTCGAAGTTGCCTTCCAAGACTTCGTCGAGCACGAGCTGCCGTCGTACTGCCGTGTCACCGAGATCGCCGAACGGGACGGCGGCGACACCGTGGACGTCGCGATCGAGCTGGTCCAGGGCGAAGGCGTAGCGATCGGCACCGCCCGGGTCCAGGTGATGTCATGTCAGTGAACGAGGCTCAGCAGGATCGCCGCGTCGTGGTCGTCGACTACGGTGGTGTGCTCACTAACCCGATCGCCGACACCATCGGCCAGTTCGCCGAGCATCTCGGCTGCCAGCCCGCGGATCTCCTGCGGGCGCTGGCGAACACCGCCGGCGCCAGCGGCGAGCCGCCGATGGCGCGACTCGAGCGGGCAGAGATCACCGAGCTCGAGTTCCTGCGCACGATGGGTGACTCGCTGAGCGAGATCACCGGCCGGCCCACCGATCTCTCGGCCTTCCGCGAGGCGTGGTTCCTCGGGCGCACCGTCAACGGTGAGATGATCGAGTACCTGCGGAAGCTGCGCGATCGCGGCCAGCCGCTGGCGATGCTCAGCAACAACGTGCTCGAGTGGGAGCCTCGCTGGCGCAACATCGTGCCTGCCCAGGAGCTGTTCGAGGAGATCGTCATCTCCGCCAACGAGCAGTGCCGCAAGCCCGAGCCGCGGATCTACGAGATCACCACCGAGCGCCTGGGAGTGCCGGCGGGCAACTGCCTGCTCATCGACGACGACCAGACCAACTGCGAGGCAGCCCAGGCTCACGGGATGCACGCACACCGGTTCACCGAGACCGCCGGAGCTGTCGAGGCGATCGAGCGGTGGCTGCCAGACCCCACCCCGGCGGACTTAGGAAAAAGACGGATGGCTTCATGTCAGTAACCGTTGACGTTGAACCGCTGAGCGCGGCCCCGGAGAAGACTGGGCGCCGCTGGTGGATGCTGGCCGCGGTGTCCATCGCCACGTTCATGCTGCTGCTGGACTTGACGGTGGTCAACGTGGCCCTGCCGTCGATCCAACGCGACCTGAACATGAGCTTCAGCCGCATCCAGTGGGTGATTGACGCGTACTCGATCTCCCTGGCCTCGCTGCTGCTGACGGCCGGTTCGCTGGCGGACCGTCTCGGTCGCCGCCGGGTCTGGACTGTTGGGCTCTGCGTGTTCACGATCGCGTCGCTGTGCTGCGGCGCGGCCCCGAGCTCGATCATGCTCGATGTCGCGCGCGGCGTGCAGGGCGTCGGTGCCGCGGTCATGTTCGCCGTCGCGCCAGCCCTGATCGCGCAGGACTTCCACGGCCGTGAGCGCGGCAACGCGTTCGCGGTGTTCGGCGCGACCACGGGCCTGGCGATCGCCGCCGGCCCGCTGCTCGGCGGCGTGCTGACCGAGCTGAACTGGCGCTGGGTGTTCCTGCTGAACGTGCCCCTCGGCCTGCTTGCGCTGTTGATCACGTTCACGCGTGTGCGGGAGTCCAAGGCGAGCCACGGCAAGCCGATCGACTGGCCCGGCCTGGTGACGATGACCGCGTCGATGTTCGCGCTGATCTTCGGCGTGACCCGCGGCGAGAGCCTCGGCTGGAGCTCCCCGGTGACGCTCTCGTGCTTGATCGGATCGGCGGTCCTCGTGGTCCTGTTCGTGGCCGCAGAGCGGCGCAGCGAGCACCCGATGCTCGACCTGTCGCTGTTTCGCAACCGGACCTTCGACGGTCTCAGCTTCGCGACCTTCTGCTTCAACTTGGCTGTCGGGGTGGTGGTCCTGTTCGCCGTCCTGTGGGTGCAGGACATCCTCGATACATCGGCGCTGCAGACCGGGATCCAGTTCCTGCCGTTGACCGTGGTGCTGTTCATCAGCGGCGCCATCGGCGGGATCCTCAGCGCCAAGTGGCCGATCCGCGTGCTGATGGGCGGAGCGCTGCTGTTCGCCGGTGTCGGCGAGCTGCTGATGAGCCTGGCCGGCGCGCACGATAGCTGGACCGCGCTGCTGCCCGGGCTGGTCATGGCGGGTGTCGGGATGGGGGTTCACAATCCGCCGCGCGCCAACGCGGCGATCGCGCTCGTACCCCAGGACGACGCCGGGATGGGCTCAGGGATCAACGAGACCTTCCAGCAGAGCGGGTTCGCGTTTGGCGTTGCCGTGCTCGGCGCAGTCGCGCACTCGCACATCATCAGCCACTTCAAGGCCGCGCTGGCGGGTCACGGCCTGTCCCCCGCCCAGCTGGCGCATGGCGCGAGCGCAGTGTCCTCCGGCGCGATCAAACCGGTGGTCGCCGGTGTTCCGCCGGCGCTGCGCGCCACGGTCCACAACGCGGCCGTGGACTCGTTCACGAGTGGCTTTCACGTCGTTCTGATCGCCGGCGCGATCGTCACGCTGGTTGGCGGGGTCGTCGCCTTCGTCCTGATCCGGACCAAGGACTTCCTCGTCGATCCGGCCAGTGTGATGACCGCCGAGGCCGACCAGCAGGCGGCCGAGGCCACGTCGGAGCCGCAACTCGAGCCGAAGTCGGCCCCCGATCCGCCGCGCGCCCGCGAGGGTACTCACGTCGGCCTGGCGCAGGAACCCGATCACAGCTACCAACGCACTGGAGGTGTGGCATGAATCGCCCAGCCACGGTAATGATCGTCGGCGCAGGCCCGAGCGGCCTGACGCTGGCGTGCGAGCTCGCTCGCCGCGACAGCCCGCATCAGATCATCGACAGCCGTCCCGGTCCCTCCAAGGACCCAAAGGCGCTGGTGCTCTGGAGCGGCGCGCTCGAGGCGCTCGGCCACCTCGGCATCCGCGACGCGGCGCTAGCGGGCGGGCTGCCGCTGTCGGGCGCGAGCTACTGGGCCGGCGGCAATCGCCTCGCCCGCGTGGGCTTCGAGCGCTTGATCGCCCGTGGCGTCCCCGCCCCGATCTGCCTCCCGCAACCACACGTCGAGCGGATGCTGCTCGACCGCTACCAGGCGCTGGGCGGCGAGGTCAAGTGGTCAACGACGCTGACTGCGATCACGCAGGTCAGAGAGGGCGCCGTGGCCGAGCTGGCCGACGCCGAGGAGCCCGACGGGCGCCGCACGACGGTCACGGCCGGCTGGATCGTCGGCGCGGACGGGTCGCACAGCACCGTGCGAGCCGAGTCGGGCATCGGGTTCGAGGGCGACACCTACCCCGAGTCGTTCCTGCTCGCCGACGCCAGGCTTGTCAGCGGCGACTCGCTCAACGAGGCCCAGTACCACCTCGGCCCCAAGGGCACGGTCGTCGTCGTACCGCTCCCTGGTGGCCTGCACCGGGTGTTCATCAGCCAGCCGGTCGATAAGTCAGAGCTCGAGGCCGCCGCGCCCCCACTCACACTCGAGGAGATCAACGGCACGCTCGCTGCGCTCGGCCTGGACCGCTTCGCCGTGGAGAACCCGCACTGGGCGAGCCGGTTCCGCGTGCACCGCAAGGTCGCCCAGCGCTACGTCGCAAGCCGGATCGTGCTGATCGGCGACGCCGCTCACATCCACAGCCCAGCCGGCGGGCAGGGCATGAACACCGGCATCCAAGACGCCGCCAACCTCGGCTGGAAGCTGGCCCTCGCGGCCCGGGCGGCCCCCGAGCGCAGCGAGGAGCTGATCGCCAGCTATGAGCAGGAGCGCCGGCCGGTCGCTGAGGCGGTGACGAAGATCACCGACCTGCAAGCGAAGTTGTGGATGGTGAGCCCGGCGCCAGTGATCGCCCTACGCAACGCGATCCTCCGATTCGCGTCCAGGACGGGGCTGCTCGAGCGCCGCATCGTCCCGATGCTGGCTCAGAGCGAGCTTGACTACTCGGCTGGCGAGATGGCGCTCGCTCGCGGCGGGAGGAAGCTCCCCAACGCCATGCTGCTGCGCGACAACGAGCGGATAGACAGTCACGACCTGCTCGACGACCCGCGACTGCTGCTGCTGCTCGACCACGACCGCGACCCGGCGGCGAGCGCCGAGCTGGCCGCCCGGGTCAGCGAGCGGTGGGAAGCCGACGTCGCCGTGTACCGAGTTTCGAGGCGCCCCGCGGGCTCCGACGGGCTCGAGGAGCCATGGCTGCAGGATGTCCAGGGCCGCCTGTTTGACGGGGCGCCCGAGCACTCGGCGCTGCTCGTGCGCCCCGACGGCTTCACGTTCGGCTACGACAGTCCAGAGCTAGGCACACCCCTGATCAAGGCGCTGGAGCGGTGGGTCGACACCACTCGCACGATCGCGCCCGCCGCGCAGCCAGCCCCCGCGCTCAGATAGCCAAACAACCAAACGAAAGGAAAGTTCCTCACATCATGAGCAACACGACCTACAACGGAACGACGGCGCTGGTCACCGGAGCCTCCGCAGGCATCGGGCTGGCCTACGCCGAGGGTCTCGCCGCGCGCGGCGCGGACGTGGTTCTCGTCGCCCGCCGCAAGGACCGGCTCGAGCGGACCGCCCACGAGCTCAGCGCCAAGCACGGCGTCAACTGCCACGTCGTGGCCGCGGACCTGTCCGTGGCGGGCAGCGCCGCCTCTGTCAGGGAACAGACCGACACGATGGGGCTGAAGGTGACGACGCTCGTCAACAACGCCGGCTTTGCCACCTACGGCCCGGTGCACCGCATCGATGCCGCGGCCGATCACGGCGAGGTGATGGTCAACGCCGTGAACACCGTCGCGATGACGCACGCCTACCTCGGCGAGATGATCACTGCCGATCGCGGCAACATTCTCAACATCTCCTCGATCGCCGCGATGCAGCCGATCCCGTTCATGGCGGTCTACGGCGCGACCAAGGCGTTCATCCTGTCCTTCACCGAGGCGCTCTGGTACGAGACCAAGGACACGAACGTCCGCGTCCTCAGCGTCCTACCGGGAGCGACTGACACCGAGTTCTTCGACGTCGTCGGCAACAACGAGGAGACACTGTTCGGCAACAAGATCGCGCCCTCGGTCGTGGTCGACAAATCGCTCGCCGCACTCGAGAAGCGCCGCCCGTCGGTGGTCATCGGCGCCCGCAACAAGATCGCCTGCCTGCTGCCGCGGTTCGTCTCACGCAAAATGGTGCTGCGGATCTCGGGCGGCGTGACCACCCCCAAGAGCGAGGACAGCATCCCCGCCGGCGGGATGGCCGCACGGCCGCAGCCGGCCGCAGCGCCCGAGCCCCGGGTGGCCGCCGGGAACGCGGCGCGATGAGCGCCCTGGTCACCGGATCGACCGGGCTGCTCGGCGGCTCCATCGTCCGCGCCCTGCGCGAGCGCGGCGAGGACGTGATGGCGCTGGCGCGATCCGAGCAGGCCGCGGCGGAGATGCTGCCCTCCAGCGGGGTACGAGTCCTCCACGGTGACCTCGCCGAGCTGCTCGCCACCCCCGAGTGGCTTGCGGGAGTCGACACCATTTACCATTGCGCCGCCTACTTCCGCGAGTACTACGCACCGGGAGACCACGACGCAGCGCTGCGGAAGATCAACGTCGAGATGGTCGGCGAGCTGCTGAAGGCCGCCCACCGCGCCGGCGTGGAGACGGTCGTCCACACGAGCACGATCGGGATCGTCGGCGACACCCTCGACGGCTCGCTGTCGGATGAGAACGCCAAGCCGGGCGCCCGGTCGCTGCGCAACGGCTACCACCGCAGCAAGTGGGAGTCCGAGCAGCTGGTCCACGAGCTCGCGCCGAGGCTCGACCTGAAGGTCCCGATCATCCGTCCGGGATGGCTGTTCGGGCCGGCCGACCGGGCGCCGACAGCGAGCGGCCAGCTGGTCAGAGACGTGTGCGACGGAAAGCTTCCAGCGGTGCCACCGGGCGGCAACCACTGCACCGACGCCCGCGACGTCGCGGCGGCCTGCATCGCCGCCGCCGACACGGGCGCGTCCGAGCGTGCCTACATCGTCGCGGCGCCGTGGCAGCCGATGCGCGAGGTCATCGAAACGATCGCCAGAGCAGCCGATCGCAGCGCACCGCGACTCTCGCTCCCCACGCCGCTAGCCCACGCCCTAGCGTTCCTCAGCGAGCTGCAAGCGCGGCTCACCGGCGGCGTCCCGCTAGCCACCCGGCACGGGATCGAAGCTCTCACCGAGAGCCGGCGGGTCACCTCCGCACGCGCCGAACAGGAGCTCGGCGCGAGGTTCCGCGAATTCTCGGCGACGATCGCCGACGAAGTCGGCTGGCTCCACGATCACGGCGTAGCGTCGGTCTAACACGTCGAGCGACGACGTGGTGGCTTCTACTCCGGTGTCTTGGCTCCTGCTCCCGCGCGCTGCTTCTGGAATCAGGAACTTAAGCACCGTTCATGTCCGGCCCCCAAACTTTCAATCGCGACGTACGCCTCATAGCAGCACCTCCTCCCCAGAAGCACAAGCCGGCCCGCCCTCCCAGCGGGCCGGCTCCTATTTGCCCGCCCCTTCGAGCGGTTCGATCACGGCTATATCAGGGCTCCGATCGCTGGACGGCGACTAACGCTGATCTCATCGCGGTGCTACCTGCAAGAGGGGGGACAGCCGCCTCGACCAAACCGATCGGAACCCGCAGGTAGGCGGTCGCCTCCGACGTGGAGCCACCGCTGTCGCGCAGCGTCGCGGTCATCTCCCAGTCGTCGGACCCGCAGCCGATTAGGCTCGCGCGGCGCCCGCTGGGCCCATCGAGAAACTGGATCAGGGGATGCTCATGCTTCAGCTAGCGTTAGCCGACTCCGTCGACCGCACGCTTCGCACCCCGGAGCGACGCGCCGGTGGCCTGACGATAAGCCTTGATCGCCGGGAGCTTCTTGCCCTCGGCCACGAGACGGACCCCTCGGGCATCGGCTTCTCGCCGTGGCGGTCGAGCTCGTCGGGGACCACGCCGACCCGGTCGGCCAGGAAGGCGACCTGCGCCTCCAGGCGGGTGATGCGGTCGTCCCGCCTCGAAGACGGATTCAGCAGGTCGCGCGTCGCGGACGAATCAACGAAGCTCATCGGAAGACCTCCAGTCTGGTTGGCCGGTCACGATCTGCCGCGATTCTAGCCCCGCATGGGGCGCTGATCTGACGGGGGCTTCTCACGTCTAGACTGCGGTCATGTCTTCAATTCGCCAGATCCACGTCGGTGAGGTTCCGATCGGCGGTGGAGCTCCGGTCGCGGTCCAGACGATGACCAAGACCGAGACCGCAGACCTGCGCGCGACGATGGAGCAGATCAGGCGCGTCGCCGAGGCGGGGGCGGACATCGTACGCGTCGCGGTTCCCCGCGACTCGGATGTCGAGGCGCTGAAGACGATCGTGGCCGACTCTCCGATCCCCGTGATCGCGGACATCCACTTCAACCACACGCTCGCCCTGAAGGCGCTCGACGCCGGAGCCCACTGCGTGCGCCTGAATCCGGGCAACATCGGAGGTCCCGACAAGGTCGCGCAGGTCACAGCGCGCGCGTCCGAGCTCGGCACGCCGCTACGGATCGGGGTCAACTCGGGATCGCTGCCCAAGCACTTGCATGCGCTCGAGCGCGAGCACCCTGTCGAGGCGCTGGTGAGCGCGGCGGCCGAGTTCGTAGAGCTGATGGAGCGCCTTCGCTTCTCGAACTTCAAGGTGTCGATCAAGTCGACCAACGTCCCCAATACGATCGCCTCCAATCGCCTGCTCTCTGAGCGGATCCCCTACCCGCTTCACCTCGGGATCACCGAAGCGGGTACTAAGTGGTCAGGCTCGCTGAAGTCGGCCGTCGGCCTCGGCACGCTGCTCGCGGACGGGATCGGTGACACGATCCGGATCTCGCTGTCGACCTTTCACGCCGAGGAGGAGGTCAAGGTCGCCTGGGAGATCCTCAAGGCGCTGCAACTGCGCGAGCGAGGACCGGTTCTGATCGCGTGTCCCACCTGCGGCCGGTTGCAGTTCGACATGGACACCGTGGTCACCGAGATCGAGCGACGCCTCGAGGCATATGAGGAACCGATCGAAGTCGCGGTGCTCGGCTGCGCGGTCAACGGGATCGGTGAGGCATCGCACGCGCACTTCGGAATCGCCGGAGCTAAGAACGAGGGGTTCATCTTCAGCCGCGGCGAAGCGCTGCGCAAGGTACCAACCGATCAGCTCGTCGACACGCTGTTCGCCGAGATCGACAAATACGTGGCTTCAGGACGGGTCGCCGTGGACAGCATCGAGGCAGCGCAGGCAGCGCAAGGGCTCGAGCGAATCGAAGCCGAGAATGCGCACGAGCTGACACCCGAGCGCCTCGCCGCGCTGGAGGCGGCCGCGGCCGATGATGAGGCGCTCGGCGATGAGCCCGCCCCGTCGGCCGAGCCTACGCTG
>JALYUQ010000147.1 GCA_030853685.1 Actinomycetota bacterium
GACCGCCCTCGTGACGTTGCCGTCGCGATGTCCAAGAAGGAAGGCGACCTCGTCGACGCTCTCGCCGGCGAGCAGCGCCCGCGATGCCACCGTGTGCCGAAACGAATGCATCGAAGGCAGCGTGCCCCGCGGCACGGCGACCGGCCCGCCGGATTCATTGAGCTGGTGCAAGATCGGGAACGTCGGATCGCCATCCGCCTTCACAGCGCGCTTCTGCGCTTCCCGGAGCGCCCGGGACACATTGCGTTGCTGCAGCGGCCGCCCGGTGCCGGTGGCGAAGACGAAGAGCCAGCACTGCAGCTAGCTCAGCGGGGATCGGCACCGTTCGCGCCGACCCGTCGGTCTTGGTCGGCTGGCGGTTGCCGTGGCGATCGACCTGCCAAGCGAACTCGATCTCGCCGTCGTGGAGCTGATCGATGCGGACATCCGCCCAGGTCAGCCCGCAGAGCTCCGAGATCCGAGCCCCGGTCACGGCGGCAACGGTGAACAAGGTCCGGAAGGCCTCCTGCGTCACCGCGATCGTCTGCTCCAGTTCCTCGCCTTCGAAGATCGGCCGCCGCTTCCCTTGCGACACCTTCGGCCGCTCCGACCGGAGCATCAGGGTCGTCGGGATGGTGCCGGTCCAGCTGAGTCGGCGGACCGCGAACTTGTAGATCCGGCCGACCACGCCAAGCACGACTGCAATGGTCGCTTCACTCTTCCCTTCGCTCCTGAGATCCCGAACAAGCCGAGCAAGATCGTCAGCCGTCAGCCCGTCGAGACGTAGCCCGTCGAACCTGGGCCGCAGGTGCTCGTTGACCATGCAGCGGTACTTCACCTAAGTTGACTCCCGCTTCCGCAGGAAGAAGGACGCGGTGGCGTTCGACGCGAAGGTTGGAGAGATGCGCCGCGTCGGGGAGCTTGGGCTGCTCGATGCCGGGCGCCAGACCTTGGGTGAGTTCTGCGAGGAGTGGTGGTCGCGGTACGCGACGCGGTCGCTGGCTCCGCGCACTCTCGCCAGCTATGCGAGCGTCTGGGATACGCACATCGAGCCGAGACTGAGCGGCTACAGGCTTCGGGAGATCACCTCCGACCTGATCGACCAGTGGCGGCAGAACCTGCTCGACGCCGGTGTCGGCTCGCCGACCGTCCGCCGCGCCATGAGCCTCCTTCAAGCGGTGCTGCGCCACGCGGTCAAAGTGTGGGGGCGGCTGCGGCACAACCCGGTGAGAGAGGTCGTCAAGCTCCGCGCCGGTCACGAGGCAGGTCGTGCCGTTGATGCCCGCTGTCGTGGAGGCGGTTCGCGGCTCACTCGACCCGACCTCGGCGACGCTCGTGTCGGTGCTCGCTTACGGCGGGCTGCGCCCTCAGGAGGCGCTGCTGCTCCGCGTCGAGGACGTGGGGCAGCGAACCCTTCACGTGCGGTCCCCCAAGACACAGCGACACGGCCGCGCGGAGCGCGACGTGGACGCGCTACCGGCGCTGTTGGCGGATCTGCGCGCCCACCTGCTCGCATGAGCTGATACCCCTCAGTACCCCGAAGGAGTGACCCCTTTATGACGAACGTGAGAAATCCCTGCAAATCCGCAGAGCCCTCTATCGGACTCGAACCGATGACCCCTTCCTTACCATTGACACCGGGGGAGTTTTGGGGGGGATACGTCCGACATCCGGATACCCTTTCGCCCGTGCCCATGGGAATTCGGGACTTAAAGAGGTAGGCGTTCAGTTCCCCTGGTCCGGGGAGCCTGGGTTCAGAGCAGGGCGGGGAGCGCACCGCCGGTTTGGTGGGCGGTGAGCAGCTCGCGCAGGTAGGCGAAGAGCGAGCGTTTCTGGAGGCGGCAGGTGACCGATGCGGAGAGGGATCGTTCGGTGAACCGTTCGCCGTCGTCGGATTGATTGCCGTGCGAGAGTCGGCGGTGGATCACCGGTCCGCGAAGCGCACGCTCCGCGGCGTTATTTGTGGGCGTTACGCCCGGGATCGTGGTGAACGTCCAGAGCGCTGGCCAGAGCTTCAGCAGGTTTGACGCGAACCGGCCGAACAGGCGGTGGCGTTTGCTTTTGTTCGCGGCCAGTTCAAGCAGGTCGCGTAGCTCGTCCTGGACGGGTGTCATCTCGGCGATCAGGCGCTCGTGGTCGTGATGCTCCGCGTACGCGTGCCAGATCTCAAACAGCCGGCCGCTCAGCGCCAGCCCCGCGATCCCGAACTCTTTCTGGGCGGCCAAGCCTTCGCTGTGGAATCTGAAGTCTCGGACCAGATGGCTCCAGCATGCCTGGCGCTGCTCGGGATCTAAGAGGTCATACGCCCACCAGCGATCTGAGATCACGATCCCTGAAAACTCGGTGCCGAGCAGCTCCTCGAGTCGGTCGCGGTGGCGGTCCTCAGCGACCCGGAAGATCGCCGCTTCAGCGCTCGTCGCGGTCCACATCGTGCGGTTCTCCCCACCGAGATACCAGCCGGTCTCATCAATGTTGAGCGTCCCAGAAGCCAACACCTGCCTCGTGAGACGCTCGTGCGGGCCGGCGAGCACCGCTGAGGTGCGCTGACACGCCTGGTCGATCGCGCCGACCGAGATCGTGACCCCGAACAGCTCCCAGAGCAGCTCTGACATGTCCCGCCGCGAGATCCGGTTGCGCGCGGTCAACGCCACGATCGCGGCCTGCAAGGACGGCCCGAACGCCGACTCGCCGAGCGCCCCGAGCGCCGCGCGGGTTCGCTTCAGACATCCCGGGCACCGCAAACGATGCGTGCGATGCTCGGTGTACACGATCGCGGTTGGTGGCAGCTCCGCGACCTGATGACGCCCCGGACCGTGACGCGGAACCTTCTCCTCATCGGTGAACTCCCGTCCACACCCGTCGCACCCGTCGGGGTAATGGTCAACGATCTCCCGCATCCGACCCTCGGGCAACAGCTCGCGACCGGCACCACGGTGACCGGGCTGAGCGCCCGCCTCACGCTTCTTCCCATCCTTCTTGAGTAACTCCTTGGCTTTCTCCCGCGCCTCCGCGCGACGCTGCTGACGCGTCTTCGGAGCATCGGTCGACGGCGGCTGAGAACTGTTACGCGAGCTCGCCGACGTCTTCGCCTCCACCGCCCGCAAGCGCTCCTCCAACCGCATCAAGAACGCGACACACGCCTCACGCCCCGAGTCATAAATCGCCTCCGCCTCCGACTGCTCCACAGCGACAAGGTTCGCCGCCCGCCCGCGCGAACCTTCTTATGGAAAGCCCGGAGGACTGAACGGCTACGAAAAGAAAGAGACGCCCCGGTGCCGGCGTGGCCACACGCGAGCGGTAGCCTGAACCGGGCTTGCGCAACGCCACGCTTTCCTGGACAATGCGTAGCGATGTTGAGCGTCGAGCAGATCCACGAGTGGCGGGGAGAGGATGTTCTGGACCGCGACGGTGAGAAGATTGGCAAGCTCGACGAGGTCTTCTACGACGCTGGAAGCGGTGAAGCGATCTTCGCTTCGGTCAAGAGCGGACTACTGGGACGCCACAGCAACCTCGTGCCGCTGGCCGGGGCGACCGTCGGCAAGGATTACGTCCGTGTCGCCCATACGGCCGAGGTCGTGGAAGGGGTCGAGACCGGTGAGGACAACGGCCGCCTGGATTCCGCCGCGGCGCGGAGCGCCGCGGACACCTACCACCTTCAGATCGTCGAGGATGCGATGTTTGAGAGCGCGACGCTGATCACCGAGCGCCAGGAGCGCGCAGCGGAGGCCGCCCGTCGCGCGGAGGGACTGGAGCAAGAAGCGCAGGCACGCGCGGAGGAGGCCTCGGCGGTCCGTCACCGCGCCACCGATACCGAGCGCGACGCGGAGGAGGCCGAGCAGGAGCTCGCCCAGGCACGCCAAGCCGCGCAGATCGCCCGCGAGCAGGCCGATAGCTCTCAGACCGGTACGGCCACGCAGCGCAACCGAGAGACCTGACCGCAGCGCAGGAGCGCGTTCAGGCGCTCCAGAATCGCCGGACCCATCAGGTCCAGTTCCTGCGCCCACACCGACGCGGTGCATGAGATCGTCAGCACGCCGCCGCGCTCGGCGGTCGGCTGGGCCTCCGACGCGATCGTCGCGCCGACCGCCTGCGGCCAGGCGCCCTGGGCGGCGGCGAGGAGCGTCTGCGGGGCGAGCTCCTCCAGAACCGACTCGATCGCGTGCGTTGCGCGGTGAGGACTGCGGTGGTGGCGCGTCATATAGCGGCGGTCTGGGCCAGCAAACGTCCATCGCTGACTTCGAGGCGAGTAACTTCATCGTCCATAGCGCCCGGAACGTGCTCCAGATCGGTAGTCGTGATCACCGACTGCCCACCGCTGTCCGACAAGAGGTCCACGAGCGAGCGGCGGTGCTCGTGGTCGAGCTCGCTCATCACATCGTCGAGCAGCATCAGCGGCGCCGCTCCACGGTAGGAGGCGATCACCTCCCTCTCGGCGAGCAATAACGCCAGCAGAGCCAGACGTTGCTGGCCCTGTGAGCCGTAGGTGCGAAGCTCGCGTCCCACCCGCACCGTGGCGAGCTCGTCCCTGTGCGGGCCATGGGATGTGAACCCTCTTTCGAGATCCCCCTCGACACGCTCGGCGAGCTCGGCGGCGAGCTCGGCGGCCTGCGCCGCGTGGGATCGTGGGCGATAAGCGACCGACGGATCCCCGTCGAGCCCCAGAGCAGCACTCGAGGCTGCGAACGTCTCCGAGATCGCGGCCACAGCTCGGCCACGATCGGCCATCAGCGCGACCCCGTGCGACGCGAGCTGTGAGTCCCAGGTGCAAAGCGAAGCTCGTGAGCCTCTACCAGACCGTATGCTCGAAATCAGCGCATTGCGTTGTGCCAGCGCCTGCGCGTATGCCTGTCTCGTGCCCTTACGGGCCGGCCAAAGCGCCGTCACGAATCGATCCAGGTGCGCGCGGCGCAGCGCCGGAGGACCTTTGATCAGCTCGAGTCGATCGGGGAGGAAAACGCTCACCAGTGGGCGATCGCCGACGTCGATCAGCCGCTCCACGGGCGCTCCGTCGAAGTGCATTCGCTTCGGTTGCCCAGGCATAAACCCTACGGCGAGCTCGTGGCACCCGTCTGGCGCTCCCGCCTCGAGCACGACCCGCGTCGCTCCGGCGCCGAAGCGCACCACCTCACGTTCGTTGGTGGTTGCGCACGAGCGCCCCGTACACCCGAAGTAGATAGCCTCGAGCAGGTTCGTCTTGCCAGCACCATTGGGTCCTGAGACGACGGTCAAGTGCTCACCAAGCTCTGCGCGGGCGATGCAATAGCAACGAAAGTCACGCAGTGTGATTCGCAGCACCCGCATCACGCCACCTCCGTAGCGCCTCCACACCAAAGGGTGCACGTCGGGTGCCCTTACCATCACGCACCGCCTTCACAGGCCATGTAGTCCGACGCGCTCGGTCGCCACTTACACGTTCAATCGAATTGGCATGATCAAGTACTGGAAACGGCTTCCGTCTGCCGCTTCGATCAACCCAGGACGAAGTGGGCTGATCAGCTTCAGCACGACATCCCCCCCTTCGATCGCATCGAGCCCGTCGCGAAGGAACTCAGGATTGAACCCGATCTCCAACGGGTCGCCCTGAAACGCGAGCGGGAGCGACTCGCGGGCTTCGCCGACATCGGGAGTCTGCGCGGAGACCGTCAGCTCGCCGGACTTGAACGCCAACCTCAGCGGCGCGTTTCGCTGAGCCAGCAGGCTGATGCGGCGTACAACGCCGGCGAGCTCTGCGCCGGCGATGTGTAGCTCGTGCTCGAAGCTGTCCGGTAGTAGCTGAGCGTAATTGGGAAATTGGCCATCGATCAAGCGTGATGACAGAATTACGCGTCCGAGCACGAACAGCACTTGATTTTGGCGTACGCTGACGCTTAGCTGTTCATCTTCGTCCTGGGCCGCAATCCGGGCGAGCTCTTGTAGGGCTCGCGCGGGGACTTTTACCTCAAACCCGGTAGGTAAGGCCGCGTCGAGGATCGTCTCCTTGACGCTCAACCGGTAGGAATCAGTCGCTACCATACGCAGTTCTCGGTCTGAAGCTGACACCAAGATTCCCGTCAAGACCGGCCTGGTCTCATCACGCGAGGCGGAGCCTGCAACCTTCAGCGCCGTGGAGATGAACGCGCGGGCCGGCAACGAGACCGCCGTTTGCGGATCAGGCTCCGGAAACGGTGGAAAGTCCTCAGCGCGCAACGTTCGGATATGAAAGGTAGCATTAGCGGAGACGAGCTCGACATCCTGCTCGGCCGCTCTCAGTTCCAGAGAGACCTGCGCTGATGGTAAGGAGCGCACGACGTCGAGCAACAAGCGAGCTGGAAGAACAACGACGCCGGCGCGGTCTACATCAGCTTGTAGGGGAACCCGCAATCCGATGTCCATATCGGTAGCGCGAAGCTCGCAGCCTTCGTCAGACACCGCGAGCTGCACGCCGGATAGTGCCTGGATGGCGCTCCGCGTCGATGCCACTCTGCCCACGATTTGAAGTTGCGTCAACAGAGTGTCGCGGGCGAGAGAGATCTTCACGGTGAACACCTAGAGCAGGAAGTAGAAGTCATAGGACGAACAAAAGTTGTGGAAAAGTGTGCCATCTGCCGTAACGAGCGGGAAAAGTTGTTCCTTGCAAGAAAGCCAAGTCTGTCAAGTGGACCGGTCGTCGTGGTGGACGCGCAGCTTTTCGTCCAGATCGTCGATCTCCGCCTTCAGCGAACTGCTGCCGGCGAGTCGTTGTGAGACCTTCTTGCAGGCGTGTAGAACGGTGGCATGGTTGCGCCCACCGAACGATCCTCCGATCGCCTGTAGCGAGCTGTCGGTATGCGCACGCACCAAGTAAATGGCGACCTGGCGCGGCCAAGCGATGCGTACAGCACGCCCGGAAGATACGAGCTCACCGACAGTGAGCTCGTAGTACGCAGCGACGGTCGCTTGGATGACGGCAATGCTCGTGGCACGCTCGTCGGTATCGGGATTGCGGGAGTCGATCACCGAGCGCGCCAGCTCGAGGTCGATAGGTCGCCCCGCCAGGGAGCTGTAAGCCACAATCCGGATCAATGCGCCTTCGAGCGCGCGGATGTTCGTGCTGATGCATTCGGCGATCAGCTCGAGCACCGCGGGATCGCCGACTACGATGCCGTCGACGGCTGCACGCTTACGGAGGATGGTGAGACGGGTGGCGAAGTCAGGCGGGAGGATATCGGCTACGAGACCGGATTCGAAGCGCTCACGAAGGCGCTCTTCGACCGCCACCAACTGGCGCGGAAGCCGATCGCAGGTGAGTACGAGCTGGCGCCCTGTCTCATAAAGCGCATTGAAGGTGTGAAAGAACTCCTCTTCGGTTTTGACCTTGCTTTCCAAGAACTGGACATCGTCGATCAGTAGGGCGTCTGCGCTGCGGTAGGCGCTCTTGAAGCCGTCTAGGGAGTGCGTGCTTAGAGCACTGATGAACTGGTTGGTGAATGCTTCGACCGTCGTGTAGCGGACATTTGCGCCGCTGCCGTAAGCGTTGAGGTAGTTACCGATCGCGTGCAGGAGGTGTGTCTTGCCGAGGCCCGGAGGGGCGTGCAGGAAGAGGGGGTTGTAGGCCTGGCCGGGCAGCTCTGAGACTGCCAGCGCCGCGGAATGGGCAAGCTGATTGCCCTTGCCGATGATGAACTGTGCGAAGCTGTAACGAGGGTTGAGGTCTACTTCTTGCTGCACCCGGCCCGCTATGGTCTGTTTGTGCGACGACGCCGGCGATGCGTTACCAGCCACCCCACCGCCAGCGGCGAAGACGACCTTGCTCGAGGGTCCCGCGACTGTGCGAGCGCAGCGCTCGAGGATCTGGCCAAAGCGGGTGGCGACCCATACTTGGGTTGGCGCCGGTGCCTGCAGTAGTAGGACATTTCCATCCCAAGCCTTCGCTTGCAACGGGGCGAGCCATATTTCGTATGGGGAATCTCCCACCACTCGCCGAAGCTCGGCGCTGATCTCGCGCCAGACGTCGATGAGCTCTAGATGCGCGGGCAGGGTCAAATGACTCCTTGCGGGAGTTTCGACGGCAAGATTGCTGAGGATCGGACGAAGATCGGACGAGGACGAGAGCCCTCAGGGCGGCGAATATAGCAAGGGATTTCGGGGGTGACGGAGCCCTGCGGGGGGTCTTTGACGCAACGCGCGGGAAAATCTGAGCCTGGCTCCGGGATGGAGAAGGGGCCACCGCAACGCAGTGGTGCTCGGTAGCCGCAGAGCTTTGACTGGTCCTCGACCAAGAGTAGATGCTGCGTATACTCGAGATGAATCTTCTCGCGGGGCTTGTGAGCAATGAAACGTACTTATCAACCAAAGAAGCGCAAACGTGCGCGAACCCATGGTTTCCGAGCGCGAATGCAGACTCGCGCCGGGCGCTTGACGTTGAAGCGACGGCGCAACAAAGGCCGCAAGCGCCTCACGGTGTGATGGGCAGGCCGATCACCGGCCGCGCAGGCGACGTCCACGTCCGGACTGACCGTAGCGCCCACGTACGGGCTAGCTCCACGCGAGGAAGGCTCTCGCGCAGCGCGGACTTCGACCGAGTTTTTCGCCAAGGACGTTCTCACGCGAGTCGTGAGCTCGTCCTATATGTGTTTCCGCGCAGCGAGGAACAGCCCGCACGGCTTGGCTTGTCAGTTTCCCGCAAGGTGGGCGGCGCTGTGGTCAGAAACCGGGTCAAGCGCCTGTTACGGGAGGCTTTTGCGCTGGAGTGTGACCGCTTGCCTGCCGGAACAGATTTGGTAGTGGTGGCCAGGCACGAGGCCGGCGTGGTGGCCGAGCGAGAGGGTCTGGCTGGTATCAGGGGCGCGCTGGCGACGCTCATTGCTCGCGTTCCCGGGTCCGGGAGCGAGGATGGAGCGGAGGGCCCGCCTGGTCTGGGACTCCTCTCAGGAGTCCCAGACTCCTTCTCCTCCATCTCCCGGGCCCCGCGCCCGGCCTCCGGGCTACCGCCGGCCGACGCCAGTCTCCCCGAGCAGCGCGAATGACCGGGCTACGGTCGATTGCGACCCTGCCGATCAGGGTCTACCAGCGGCTGATCTCGCCGGCGCTCGGCTCGCGATGCAAGTATTTTCCATCTTGCTCGCAGTACGGCGTAGACGCGGTCGCCAGATTCGGCATACTGCGCGGGGTCGTCCTGGCCGCTTGGCGGTTGCTTCGCTGTAACCCCTGGAGCGACGGGGGATTTGATCCCGTTGAGCAGCAGCGACTGTTCAACTCCCAGGCGCCGGCGTCGCGCATCTGATCATGTTTGCTATCGCGGGCATCACCTCCATCATCCAGCCGTTGATCGACGTGTTCGAGTCGGTGCTGAAGTTCTTCCACAACAGCGCCGGAGTGTCGTGGGGCTTTTCGATCGTGCTGCTCACGGTTGTGATCCGCGCGATCCTGCTTCCTTTGACGCTGAAGCAGTTCCGGTCGATGCAGGCGCTCCAGCTTCACCAGCCCGAGCTCAAGGCGCTCCAGGCCAAGTACAAGGAGGACAAGAAGCGCCAGCAGGAGGAGGTGATGAAGTTCTATAAGGAGAACAAGGTAAATCCATTCGGGTCGTGCCTGCCGTTGGTGCTTCAGCTCCCGGTTTTCATCTCGCTCTTCTACATGCTGCGCGGGAGCTTGACGCAGGACATCTGTCCAAGGATTCAGCTCGCATACCAGCACCTGCACCACGTCTCGGCGTCGCATACGACTCCGTGCGGCGTCGGGCACGGTGCCGGCTTCCTCTTCATCGGCGATCTGACGAGCCATGCGGTGGGCGTAACGATGGTCGTCCTGATCATCCTCTACGTGGGGACCCAGCTCACGTCGAGCCTGCTGATGCAGACCCCGACGATGGACAAGACGCAGCGGAAGATCATGCTGTTCATGCCGCTGGTCTTCGTGTTCTTCATCATCCGCTATCCGTCTGGATTGCTCGTCTACTGGATCACCACCAATGCGTGGACGATCGCGCAGCAATACATCGTGCGCAAGCGGATGGGACCGATCGCCGCGCCGGTCGCTGCTGTCGCCGATGGTCCGCCCGGGGCGCGACCTAAACCTGCCGGTGGGAGACCCGCGGGTCTCCCACCGAAACCTGCTCGCGCCGAAGCCGGGGGTGCTTCGCCGAAGTCGCTTCGCGGCGCTACGGCTGGTTCTGTGCCCAAAGCCAATGGCGCCGATCCGAGCCGCCCCGCGACCAAGCGAAATGGGGGGCCTCCGAGCAGTCCTGCGGCCGATCCTAATAGTGGCGTCCCCAATGGCTCTCTGGGTGAGCGCTTCGCGGGGTTGTGGCGCGGGCGCGCCAAGGGTGGGGAAGCTCCTGTTGCAGTGGCGGCCGGGCCTCCTCCTCGGAGCGCCGCACCTCCGCGCTCGCCTAAGAAGAGGAAGAAGAAGCGCTCCGGACGCCGGAAGTAGGCGTCGCAGGCCGGCGCCCGACGATTGGGCCGCTGTGCAAACCATTGGTTCTCCACGAAAGGGTTGGAGCGGCGACGTTTCACGATATTCTTGACGGTGAAACAGCCGCAGCGACGACCCGCCGTGGGAACGCTTACCAGGAACCAGCACAGCGGTAGGGCTTACTAGTGGGCCAGTTGTCGGACTTCGAACGGGGAGTCTTCGTCGGTTTGTTGATCGGGGAGGGGTCCTTTGGCGGCGATGGCAAGCAGCCACAGGTCACGCTGCGCATGCACGTTCGCCACGAGGCCGTCTTTCGATGGCTACTCGAACGCTTTCCCGACACTCGCCTCTACGGGCCCTACCATCATGGCGGCCGGTCCTACTTCCAATGGATGGCGCGGGGGCGAGCACTTGTGAACACGGTTCTACCGTTGCTCGAAGCTGAGCTGGACGAGGGGCTGGATGCCTATGCCGCGGAGCGCTTGGCAACGATGCGCCAGCGTTACGCTGGCTACATCGAGCGCGAGCGCAACCGGAGATAGGGCTAGAATGGTGGCCGCCGCCAACCAGATCCAAGGCGAGGGTCCCAGCGATCGGATCAAGGCTCTCGTTGGTCGCTATGGGCTGCCAAGCAGGGGGGGCGAGAGCCTCTTGTCATTGGCGATGCTGCTCGGGGTGGATCCGCTCGCACCAACAGCGCTGCGCGATCCGATGATCGCGGTCGACGATCACATCGCCGATTCGCTGGTAGCGCTCGAGCTCGGACAGACGCGCTTGGCGTCGAAAATGGCCGATCTCGGAGCCGGGGCGGGATTCCCCGGCTTGCCGCTCGCGATCGCGCTCCCCTCAGTCGAGATGGCTCTTGTCGAAAGCAGTGCCAGGAAGTGCGCGTTCATCGAGCGTGCGCTCGTTGCATGTGGTGTCGCGAACGCGCGTGTGGTGAACGCACGGGCAGAGTCTTGGCGGGAAGGGCTGTGTGCCTTTGACCTTGTCAGCGCTCGGGCGCTGGGTTCCTTGGCGGTTGTGGCCGAGTACGCCGCGCCGCTGCTGCGGGTGGGCGGCGTACTGATCGTTTGGCGCGGCCGCCGCGATCTTGGTGCCGAGGCTGCCGGGTCGCGAGCCTGCCTGCAGCTCGGCCTGGAGGCACACGAGCCGATTCGTGTAAAGCCCTACCCCGAGGCCGAGCACAAGCACCTGCACCTGATGTCGAAGACGCACGAGACTCCCACGGCGTTTCCCCGCCGCCCTGGCATGGCCCAAAAACGGCCGCTCGGTGGTTTGCCGGCACCAGCGACGAGCGCGGCCGGTGTGTGCGACGAGCGCGGCCGGCCCGGGCGCGGGGAGGATGCGATCGGCTCGCCGCTACCACAACCCACCTGACCGCACCGGGCGGTAGCTTGCCCGTGACGATGGGGACGGTTTATGCAATCGCCAATCAGAAAGGCGGGGTCGGCAAGACGACCACCACCATCAACCTCGCAGCATGCATCGCGCAAGCTGGCCAAGACGTTTTGTTGATCGATGTCGATCCACAGTCGAACGCGACGCTTGGCCTCGGGATGAGCAAGGAGCTCCCCGTGAGCGTGTACGACGCGCTGATTGGATCGGCGACGCTCGAGGATGTAATCGTGCGGACGTCGATCGATCGGCTTTGGATGGCTCCCGCGGGCCCTGACCTTGCAGGCGCCACCGTCGAGCTGCCGAGGTCTGCCGGGTCAGAGACCAACCTGCGCAGAGCGCTGCTGCCCGTTCGCGATAGTTATGCCTTCACATTGCTCGACTGCCCGCCGTCGCTCGGGCCGCTGACGGTCAACGCACTCGTAGCCGCAGATCGTGTGATCGTGCCGGTGCAGGCCGAGTACTTTGCGCTGGAAGGGCTCGCCGGATTGCTCAATACGCTCTCGCTGGTTCAGCGAGAGCTCAATCCGCGCCTGACGGTAGCCGGACTACTGCTGACGATGCACGACGGTCGAACCCGTCTCGCGCAGGATGTCGAGCGTGAGCTGCGCCAGCATTTTCCGGAGCTGGTTTTTGACACCGTGATTCCCCGCAACGTGCGTATCAGCGAAGCCCCCAGCTTCGGCAAGCCGGTGATACACCATGATCCGGACTGCGCGGGCTCCCATGCGTACTTTGCGCTTGCACAGGAGGTGAGCGCTCGTGGCTGAGCGGCAGAAGGGCATGGGTCGCGGGCTCGCGGCGATCCTGTCGGTGGCGGCTAACGATGAGGCTGAGGAGCTGCGCCAGCTTTCTACCGAGTTGATCGAGCCAAACCCTCACCAGCCGCGTGCCACGTTTCACGAGGACACGCTGCTGGCCCTGGCGGCGTCGATCCGGCTACGCGGAGTGTTGCAGCCCGTGCTCGTGCGGCCGCTCGCGGGAGGTCGCTACGAGTTGATCGCCGGCGAGCGGCGCTGGCGGGCTGCGCGCGTGGCCGAGCTTCTCACGATTCCCGCGATCGTGCGCCGTCACGACGATGCGGCTTCGCTCGAGGTTGCGTTGATCGAGAACATGGCGCGTGAGAACCTCAATCCGGTGGACGAGGCGCGCGCTTGCGCGGCACTGGTCGAGGAGCTGGGACTAACTCGGGAGGAGGTCGGTCTGCGGGTCGGGCGCGGTCGAGTGGCGGTCTCCAACCTGATCCGCTTGCTCGACCTTCCCGACGAGGCGCTGGAGCTGATCAAGCGCGCCGACCTGACTGAAGGCCACGGTCGTGCCCTGCTGCTGGCTGAGGATCACTCTGTCCGTCGCAGTCTCGCCCGCGCGGCGGCCGAGGGCCGCTGGTCGGTGCGTGAGCTGGAGGCCCGCGCGCGGGCGGCCGGGGCCGCTGCCGAGCAGCCCGAGCTCGGGCTGCGCAAGCAAGCACCCGGATCGCTGCATCCAGACCAACAGGCGGCGATCGAGCAGATCGCAGATGCCCTCGGTGAGGCACTTGGCACCGAGGTCGACGTCCGGGCCGCCGGCGCCCATGGTTACCGCCTTGCGCTCGAGCTCGCATCGCTCGAGGACGCGCTTGACCTTGCCCGACGGCTTCGCGCCCGAGCTGCTGCGTGACGATGGCCGTGCGCCGCAGTCGCCGATCAAGGCTCGGCCGGACGGTTGCTCAGGGCCCGTGCCGACCGGTAGAATCGCACTAAGCAGGGCGATTAGCTCAGTCGGTTAGAGCGCTTCTCTGATAAGGAAGAGGTCCCAGGTTCGAGTCCTGGATCGCCCACTCTGTATTTGCAGTCGTTTTGCGCCAGCCAGAAAATGCCGAGCATCGTGAAGCTGAGCACGTAAGCGGCCAGCCTCGGACCCAGCCCAGACAGCGCGTGCCACAACTCGTGATTTGAGTGTGCGACGCCGAGCGGAACGCGCAGGTCCAGCACCAGCAGCGTCATCGCGACCGCGAACACGCCGTCGCTCAAGGCCCGCAGGGGGTCCAAGCTCTGGCCTGCGAACCGGTTGTACGGAGAACTCATACGCACAGTCTGCGCTAAACAACCCTCTCCGGTTTCGTCGTGGCGAAGTCTCGGCTATCGAGCGTCAGTCGGCGGGCCAGCACCGTCCCTACCCAAGGATCCGCAAGCGGCTATCTGGACTTGCGGCCGCGCGTCATGACGCCGTCGTCGTAGCTAGAGCGTCGCGGCCATGTCGAGGCGGGCGATGGCGTCGGGGTCGTGTGTGGGCAGGTAGATCGTGGGGTGATCTGTGGCGTGGGTGAGGATGCGGTCGATCGTTTGCACTTGCACGTTCGGGTCGGGCGTGATCGCGTCCGGTCGCCGCGCGTGTAATTGCTCGAGCGTGTCTGTCGCATCGGCGGCGAGTAGGACGTGTCGGCCGTTGTCGTCGACGGCGATGACGGACGTGTGGCCGCGGGTGTGCCCGGGGGTTGAGACCAGGAGGATCCGGCCGTCGGTGGTCAGTCGCCGGTGTGCGGCGAATGCTCCGAATGGCCCGTCGTCCAGCGCGACCGGCCGGAAGTCGATCCCGCCAGGCAGCGGGACGCCGGTGAGCCGTTGGATCACCCGGCCGCGGAATGACATCGCGTCGGCCCATTCCGCCTGATTGACCAGTACGGACGTTGTGAGGTGGACGGCGCCGTGGAAGTGGTCGGGGTGCAGATGGGTCACGACGGCGGTGGTGACGTCCTCGCACGCCAGGCCGACGGCGTGCAGGGCGAGGGGCAACTCGTCCTCGGGCGTGACGGTGTGGCGCGCGAACGGCGCGTCCTTGACCTGCGCGGTCTCTCCCATGTCGATCAGGATGCGCTCTTCACCGTGCTCGATGAGCCAGGCGCGGATCGGGATCGGATCAGACCACAGGCCGGGTAGGAACAGGTCAAGGCGCCGCCGGATCCCGGGGCGAGCATGCAGGAAGGCCTGCTTGAGCACGACTTGGCCGGTCGGAAGCGCGTGGATCCTCATGCCGTCACCAGCTGTGCGAGCATCCGCGCGAAGAGGCCGGGGTCGGCGTACTCGGGATCGGCGATGTACTCCATTGCCAAGCCGTTAGACAGTGCCATGGCCGCGAGCGCGAGGTCTGCGGCAGGAGCGGCGAGCGGGTCGCCCGCCGCGGCCGCGTGGCGCTCGAAGAAGTCAGCGATCACCGCCCGCGCCGCGCGCCGCTGGCGCGCCCACTCTGCGCGCCGCTCGGGGTCACGCACCGCACGCGCCCAGCACTCGATGAACAGCAGGTGCCAATCACGCTGCGTCGTGAACAGCGCCGCCAGGTCGTCCTCGGCGTCGTCGAGGAGCTGCCGCAGGTCGCGTGTCCCGTCTGCGGCGTCGGCGACGACCGCGAGGCGCTGATCGAGCCGGTCGGCGACCAGAGCGAAGAACAGCTCGTCCTTACCGGAGAAGCTTGAGTACACGGCGCCCTTGGTCAGTCCCGCCTCCGCGGCGACCTGGTCCAGGGATGCGCCGTCGTACCCGCGCGAGGCGAAGACCTTGCCGGCGGCGTGCAGGATGCGGTCCCGCGTCTGGGCGCGGGTGGGGCGAGTTCGAGTAGCGACCATCACTCGATACTAGCAGTATTCAATACCAACGGTATTGGACTTGGCCGTCTCCCGGCAACCGGCGGAAACGCCCGTCCTGCTAGCAGTGACCTATCGCCCCGGTCTCCAGCCCTCGTAGGTGCAACCTCCATCACGCCGGTCACCGCGCTGACCCGCCACAAAGCGCTCCGCTCCAGATCGCCCTTACAGGCGTCTCGCACGAGGATTCTGCTGCGGTACGTCATCCTGGCTCTGTGGCGGGCTGTTGTCGTGCGGCCGAACGCTCCCCGGGTGCTCGGGATGCTTGCCGCGACGCGCACGTCGCCTGGCTGGCGGTCCTGATCGGGTTGCGGGGCCGTGATCGCATGGTGCTCGTTTGCGCCGGCGACCGGCAGGCCGTCGCGCTGCAAGAACGCGATGAGGTGCTGGAGCACCTCCCAGGTTCCGACGCGGTCGTCGGCGAGGACGTCGTAGCCGTTGTCTTTTGCGCCTAACCGCGGTCAGGCTAACCGGCGGGTGCGGTTGATCGCCCACGGCGCCGGGTACGTGCTCGGTTTGACCGACAGCGGCGGGTGTCGGTGCGTACGGTGTCGGTCGGGTTCGTGGGCGAGAGCCGGCGGGTGCGGCTGACCGCTGGCGGCCGGCTTCCGGGGCGGGTGAGCTATCTGATCGGTAAACGACCGTCGTCGAACATTCCGACGTTCTCCGGCGCCATCTACCGGGGGGTGTGGACCGGGATCGACGCGACCTTCACCGGCTCGCAACACCAGCTGGAGTGCGTGTTCGACGTCGCGCCGGGCGCCGACCCAGGGCAGATCCGGCTTGCCTACCGGGGTCAGAGCAGCGTGCGGCTCGATGCGGCCGGCGACTTGGATTCTCGCCGCGGGCGCGGGGCGTACGGTGCGCCAGCTCGCCCCGCGCGCGTACCAGCGCGTCCTGGACAAGGTCGATCGGCGGCTTCGGCAGCTCGGCCCGGGCGCCCGGGTCAGGGTCGCGCGCGAACAGGTCGCTCAGGTCCGCACCCTGATCGGTCAAATCGACGGGCTCAAGCGCGAGCTGCGGGCACTGATCGACGCTCATCGCCCGGAGCTGCTCGCCGAGATCGGCTGCGGCGAGCTGACCGCGGCGCTGCTGATCGGTCGCACCGCCGGCGCCGAGCGGTTCAAGTCTGACGCGAGCTTCGCGCTGCAGTCCGGCAGCGCGCCGATCCCTTGCTCCTCAGGCCAGCGCACCCAGTATCGGCTCAACCGCGGCGCGGACCGGCAACTCAACCACGCGCTGCACATCATCGCGGTCACCCGCGCCCACCACGACCCCGCCACCAAGGAGTACCTCGCCCGCAAACAGCGCGAGGGCAAAACCAAGAACGGCGCGCTGCGCTGCCTCGTGCGATCAGATCCACGCGAGCTATGACCCGCGGCGCCCCAGAACGATTCGCGAGCGGCAAAAGAAGGTTCGGCTACGAGCTTCTATTGCCGCCCGCTGAGCAGACCCGCGTTCGAGACCAGGAATGGCACCACGAAGTTCAACGCGCATCGTACCCAGGTGGCGGTCGTGGCGTGACCCGAAGTGATTACGGCGCCCTGGTTGATCACCGTCAGCACGACACCGACGAAGAGGGCGATCCGGATCGTTCGGCGCAGATTCCGCCGCAGCGCGCAAAACGCGACCGCTTCGCGCACGGCCGCGCGCTGACCGGCGA
>JALYUQ010000152.1 GCA_030853685.1 Actinomycetota bacterium
CATTTCGGGATCGTGCGGCCAAGCCGCGTCGATGTGCTGACGATCGTTCCGTAGGTCAGCGCCTCCGTTGGCATGCGCGTTGCAGGGGGAGGAGGGTCGCTCCGTGTCAGCGTTCGAGCGAGGGCCCCGGGGTGACCGCGTGGACGTGGCGGGCGGGGTGAGATTCGCGGTCGGCCCAGCCGGGCGAGCGGTCCGGCGCGGGCGGGTGGGGCTGGTCCGGGCGTCGGGACCTGGCAGCGCTGTCGGATGCGGCGGGTTGCTGTTGTTCGGTGGCGAGCGGTTCGGCTTCGGTCCGCCGCATCGCGCGGGCAAGCGCATGGAGCGCGTCTCCGGACTCGCGTGCCGTCTGAGCGGGTGCGTATTCGCGGCGGTCCTGCTCGGACGGGCCGTGGTCGGCGATGAGATGGAGGGTCGTCTCTCCGCGGGCGCGAGACAGCGCCGTGTACGCCCACTCGCGGGTGAATTCCTCGGGGCGGCCGACGACGATAGCGGTGTTCACGGTTGCACCTTGGCTGGAGTGGCCGGTGATCGCGTAGGCATGCTCGACGTGCCGCGCGAGATAGGTGGGGGTCAGCTCACGCACCTCGCCCCCGTCGGTGGCGATCAGGATCACGCGGCGGTCGTGGTCGAAGCGGGTGATGGTGGCGAGGGTGCCGTTGTCGACGTTGAGCTGGCGGTCGTTGCGGCGGGCGATGATCCGGTCATCGACCGCCCACGCCCGATCACCGATCACGACCCCGCGAGTGGGCAGCACGGCGTCGGCTTGGAGGCGTCGGCGGCCGGCGTGGCTAAGCTGCTCACGGGTCGCGTCGTCACGGGCGATCATCGCGATCCCACCCACCGCATGTTCAGTTCTGATGTCGGCCGAGTGGTCGATGACGGCGTCGACGGCGTCGGTGTCGGTCGCGTGGATCGTGATGTCCTGCGCCTTGTGCTCGAGATACGCCTGAGCGTTGCCGTCGTGCAGGGCGGCGAGCGCGTCGCGCTCAGCCGGGTCCTGCTGGCGGATCACCTCACGCAGCCCGGGGCCGGCGTGGTCGCGGGTCAGGGCGGCGAACCAGCCGCCGGCCTGGACGCTGGTGAGCTGGCCGGGGTCTCCGACCGCGATCACCTTCACGCCGGTCTGCTCGGCGCGAGCGATGATGTCGGCGCTGATCCGCGTGCTCGCCATCCCGGCCTCGTCCAGGAGCAGCACGGTGTTAGGGGCGAACTCGCCCCTGCGGTCGAGCTCGCGGGAGACCGCGTTGATCGTTCCCGCCGGAACCCCGGCGACATCGCGCAACTCCCTCGCCGCGCGCGCGGTCGGTGCGGTGCCGACCACGTGGTAGCCCGCCTCGCGGTAGGTGTCGGCGAGGACGCGGAGCATTGTCGTCTTCCCGGTCCCCGCGAGCGCCTGCACGGTGTCAACGCCGTTCCCGCTTTTCGCGATCGTGCGGACGGTGGCGGCCTGATCGGAGTTCAACGCAGGCTGTGAGCTGGCCACGGCCGCATCGACATGACGGACGGGCACGACGGCGGTTCGCGTGTCGCGTCGTCGCCGACGCTCACGCGCGAGCAGCTCCCCGGTCGTGAACCGTGCCTCCCCGGACGCGTCCGCTCCCAGGGCGTGCACGGCTGGCTGCGTCAGATACTGATCGGTCGCGAGCTCGAGGCGGCCGGGTGAAATGCCGTCGGTGAACTCGCCGGCAATCTCCGCCAGGGCGTGCCGGCGCACGAACGAGTTGTGCGTTCCGGTCAACCCGTCCGGGCCGGACAGGCGAGCGGTCAGCGGCTGGATCGACGGACGCGCGGACTCCACGTGCGGGCGGCGTCGGAGCGCCTCCAGTTCCCAAGGGCCGAAGCCGTGCTCGGCGGACCGCGCCCGCGCGTCCTCACGCCATCGCTCCCCATCCACCGCAACAGCGTCCTTCGTGCGGCGGGTCGCGAGCGCGATCCCCTGCATCCGCTCCCGCGACAACGCCCCCACCCGATCGGCACCGACAAGCTCCGCGGCACGCTCCTCGATCTCGACCCGCCGCTGCGAGAAATGCCGCAACACATCAGCCGGTACCCCGTCGATCTCGAACAGGCCCCGCCCCGTCCGTTCCCACGCCACCCATGGCAGCCGCTCCCGGACTTCCGCGCGCAACGCGGTGCGGTAGACCGCTCCGGCGGCTGACTTGTGCTGATAGAGCGTGTGCGCGTCCAAGGCGGTGAACTTCCCGTCTGCGCGTGTGAGGTTCGCGACCACGACGTGCGTGTGGAGGTGCGGATCGCCGGCACGCGACAGGCGATGGCGATACCCCGCAGAAACGAACCCCTCACCCCGCACCGTCTCACTGCCGCCGTGCCCGCGGCGGGTGCGGCACGCCTCCCGCTCCAGATACCCGACTGCTGAGGCGATCGCCCGCTCATGCGCCTCAACCAACGCATCAGGCGCGTCGCCGCCGGCGACGGCGAACAGCACCGACACGCTCTTCGGAGCCGAGAACGTCAGATCCATCGCCGCGACCTTCGAGCTCGCGGTCATCCGCCGGAGCACCGTCCCGTCAATCGGATGCTCGCCGCGCATCAACGCCATGAACCCCTCGCCGTCGACCCGATCGCCAGCCTCGAGGGTCGCGACTAGGTCTAGGTGGTCGCCGACGGTGACGTGATCACCGTCAAGTTCACCCCCTGGCAACGCCGCCGCGGACGGACACCGGCTGATAACAACGGCCCCGCCGGACGGTCATATGATGCCCCGCGAAGGAGACGGCGGCGCGGCGCAGGGTCCGCTGCCGGTCCAAGCGATATGCGCGCAGGGCCTGGCCGCTTTGAGCTGATGTCTTGGCGCGCTCAACCGGAGGTGGAATCTCGTGCGCAAGCTTGCGCTGTTCGCGTTCGTCGTCTGCGGGGCCGCTGCGGCGGTGGCCTCGGCGGCGGTCGGCGGCTTCAATCCGTTCGGAACCAACAAGGTCGGTGACACGGTCAACGGCCGCATCCTGCTGCCGTCCAATCAGTACATCTCGCCGCTGGGGACGCGCACGCTGGTCTCCAACGGCCGCCTGCTGTCCAGCACGCTCAGCCCCGACGGGGCCAAGTTGGCGGCGCTGTCCTGGAACGACTTCAACGGCTTTCTGACCATCACCGACGTGACGAGCGGCAAGATCGTCCAGCAGGTCGGAACCGGCAGCTCCAGCGACCCGTCGCTCGGTGACGGCACCGTGGCCGCCGATGGCCCGCTGTACTCGGCCGACGGTAAGACGCTGTGGTTCCCGCAGTCCGCCGACCTGCTGAAGTTCTCGGTCAACCCGGACGGGACCGTCGCTCCCGAGCCGACGATGATCAAGCTCTCGGGCCCTAACGGCGACGCTCTGCCCTCCGGCATGGCCCTCTCCTCCGACGGCTCCAAGCTGTATGTGGCCCTGAACGGCAACAACTCGCTGGGGATCATCGACACCGCCACCAATCAGCTGACCAAGGAGATCCCGGTCGGCAACGCCCCGCGCCAGATCGTCATCAACGGCAATCAGGCCTACGTCTCCAACGAGGGCGGCCGGACCCCCGCCACCGGCGACTTCACCAACCTGTCAGACAACACACCGATCGTCGCCGACCGATCGACCGGCGGAGCGATCACGGGCACGGTCTCGGTGGTCGATCTCGGCACCCAGGCGGTGACCGACTCGATCCCGGTCGGCCTTCAGCCGACCGCTCTGCATCTGGGTGGCAGCTCGCTGTTCGTGGCCAACTCCAACGGGGACTCGATCTCGATCATCGATACCAAGACCAACCAGGTCGCGCAGACCGACCACATCAACCCGGTCCCTGGGGCCCGGGTCGGCAGCTACCCCAACGCGATCTCGTTCGTGGGCACCAACAAGCTGCTGGTCAGCATCGGCCGCGACAACGCGATCGCCGAGTACGTATTCCACAGCCCGACCGAGCCGTTGCAGTTCAAGGGCCTGATCCCCACCGACTGGTATCCGGTCGGCGTCCAGGCTGATCCCGCCCTCGGGGCCGGCGGCGTAGTGGTCACCAACGACAAGGGTATCGGCGCCCGCGGTGCCCCGTCGACGATCAGCAAGGGCCCGCAGACCCAGCCGGCCAGCGGTCACAACACCTATAACGACACCGGCTCGGTGACCACCTTCACCCTGCCAACCGGCGATCAGCTGCGCAACGCGACCCAGACCGTGTCCACGAACAACGGCTGGGATCAGTTCAAGGCGGTCAATGACGGCACCGGAGACACTGTCCCCAGCGTGATCCCGGCCCATCTCGGCGGCCAATCCCGCATCAAGCACGTGTTCGTGATCGTCAAGGAGAATCGCACCTACGATCAGGTTCTGGGTGACCAGCCCGGCACCAACGGCGATCCGTCCCTGGCCCAGTTCGGCCGCACGGTGACCCCCAACTCACATGCCCTGGCATCGCAGTTCGGAGCCTTCGACAACTTCTACAACGAGGGCACACTGTCGGCCGACGGGCACAACTGGATCGTCCAGGCCAACGCCAACGATTACGTCGAGAAGGAGTTCGGCGCCTTCTACCGCTCCTACCCGGCCCAGGGCGGCGACGCCCTGGCCTACCAGCGCAACGGGTTCATCTGGAATGCCGCGCAGCGTGCGGGTCGCAGCGTGGCCGCGTTCGGGGAGTACGCCAACTTCTTCAACGTGCCCAGCACGGGCGCCCCGACCTGGAACGACTGGTATAAGGACTCGCGGATCCTCGAGGGCAAGGCCAACGGGCCGCTGCCGGTCCCGATCAACAAGTATAAGACCTACTCGGACATCCCGAGCCTCAACGCGATCCTCGATCCCGCCTACCCACGGTTCGACCTCAACGTGCCCGATCAGTACCGGACCGACATCTGGGAGCGGTCCTTCCAGCGCTCGGTGCGCAACGGCAACCTGCCCAACCTCAACCTGATGTGGCTGCCCGTCGATCACACCTCGGGCGTCGGCTCCGGTGACCCCTACCCGGTCGCGCAGGTGGCCGACAACGA
Source organism: Actinomycetota bacterium (assembly GCA_030853685.1). Lineage (GTDB taxonomy): Bacteria > Actinomycetota > Thermoleophilia > Solirubrobacterales > Solirubrobacteraceae > Palsa-465. Next base: position 4,970 of record JALYUQ010000152.1, read on the forward strand.
TCTCGCCCTGGGCCGGATCGTGTCTGATATCTCCCACAGCAAGTTCTGGAAGAGCACGGCGATCTTCGTCCTCGAGGACGACCCACAGAACGGGGTCGACCATGTCGACGGCCATCGCAGCGTGCTGTGGACGATCAGCCCCTACGCCCGCCACGGTGCGGTCAACGACAACTACTACTCGCAGATCAACGTCGTGCGCACGGCCGAGCAGATCCTCGGCATCAAGCCGATGAACCAGGAGGACCGTGGCGCCGTGCCGATGTACAGCGCCTTCACCAACCGGCCTGACTTCACTCCGTATCAGGGCAGGCCCAACCAGATCCCGCTCACCCTCGGGGCGCCCGGGTCGACGACGGCGAGCACGGCCAGGGTCCACGGCGCGCTGGCGCGCTACACCCGGATCCCGCGCGGCGAGCAGGCAGTCTACCGCCAGTGGGTGGCCTGGAGCCACGGCAAGCACTTCACCGGCCCCCACGCCGTGGAGGACTTCGCCAATCCGGCCCAGCTCAATCGGCTGGACTGGTACTCGGCCACGGGCTGGAAGCGCGTGTACCCGGGTGACCTGAGGATCCTCGCCCCCGGGCAGGTGCCCGGCCGGCACCGCTCCTCGCTCGACATCGGGACCGGCGGCTAGCCGCCGGTCCCGGCGAGAGCAGGCAGGCGAGCACAGGTCTGCGAGTGCGCCCGCCGCCCAGGTCTGTCGGTCGGTCCTCCGGCGCCGCGAGTTCGGTGTGGCGAAGGGTGGCGATCTCCCGGAAGGCGCGCAGCTCGTCGGCGTTGTCGGCCCTCTGCTTGGGTACGTGTCCCAGCCCGCACAGTGGGGGTCTCCTGAGTAGCGGCGCCAAAACGGTGGGCAACACCGCCGCTAACGCGCGTGTTAGTAGACGCCGCTGGCTGGCGGGCTATAGCAAGCGTGTTATCATTCTCGGTGGATGTGGACCTACCGCTACTTGGCCGAGGCCGTAGCAGAACGGGAAGCACTGGTGCCAAGAGAGAAAGCGGCGCTCATCAACGCAGAAGCGAAGCTGGCCGCGATCGGCCCGGCCCTGCCCTACCCGCACAGCAGCGCGGTACAGGGTGCTGAGCGGCTGCGTGAACTGCGTCCTCGCGGCGGGCGGAGCCCGTGGCGGGCGCTTTACCGCCAGATCGGCGACGAGTTCGTCATCGCCGCGATTGCCCCCGAAGCCGAGGTTGACAAAAGACGATTCGCCGCCGCATGTCGGCGAGCCGAAGCCAGGCTGGCCGAGTTGGAGAACGCCGGATGACGCGGGTCGCGGAGCTGAAGACCGCAGCGGAGCTCGCCACCGCGGATGCGCTCGACCTGGGGGTCGCGGCAGAGCTCGCGCGGACTGCGCTCGCCAACCAGCTTGCGATCCTGGTGATCCGCTACCGGGTGGATCACGGGCTGACGCAGACTGCTCTCGCGCGGAAGCTCGGGATGAAGCAGCCGCAGGTCGCGCGGTTGGAGGCCGGCGATCATGAGCCGTCCGTTGCGACTCTCGCCCGCCTGGCTAACAGGCTGGGCATCACGCTTCGCCTCGACCTGGCCCCAGACTCGGTGGAGCTGATCTCCGCCTGATTCGCCGCTACTTTGCGGGCTCGGACTCGGATCCAAGCGGTGGCCATTTCGACGGCGGGTTGGGAGTAGGCCGTCTCGCTGGTAAGGAAGCTGTCACGAGGGGCGAAGTAGCCAGGCGATCTCGGGGTCTCTCTAGCAGCGAAGCAAAAACGCGGTCGTTCGGTTAGTGGAAGTTGGGAGTGGTTTCGGCGGCTGGTTCCAAGGTGGATCGTTCGGCGCAGCCAGGGGGTTGCGCGCGCAGTCCCCCGAGAATGCGAGCCGGTGCCGTGGCGGTCGGCTTGCCTTGTGCGTATGGCGCCGGCGAGCCCGCCGCCGCATAGCTCGAAGGCCCGCCTGGTCTGCTGACACCAACCGGGCCGACAGGGAATCATGTGGTCGGAACCCGTGCTGCGCAAGTCGTGGTGACGCGGCCGAAGCCTGATTGTCCCTCCGGCTGCGTTTGCTCGTGTCACCCCGATTAGGTGAGTGCGGTCACGACCGAGCGGGTGCGCTGGCCGGGCGACTTGACCGAGACTTGGTAGACGCCGGGGGTGGCGTGGCGGTGGTATCGTATTTGCAGCGTCGCGCTCAGGACATGGCCCTTGACCTTGGCGGCCCCCGAGGCGTAGATGATGTCCCCGCGCGTTACGGAAACGCGGACGTGCTTGCGAACCTTGCCGCCTGTCTCGTGGCAGGTGACGTGGATCTTGTGGTGCTTGGTGGTTATGCGGCATAGGATCGTCCCCGCGTCGCGTCCGGCGTGGCCCGGGCGTCCCTTCGGTCCCTTGGAGCCGGTCGGGCCGGTCGGGCCGGTCGGGCCGGTCGGGCCGGTCGGGCCGGGTCCTGGGATGACCTGGCCTGTCTGGTCATCGAGATAGACCGGCCGGTTACGGGGGTGACTGGCGTTGAAGTCGAACATCGACATTAGGTCGCCCGTGCCGGCGGCGTCAAACGATCCGTCGCCTAGCGAACTGAGGCTCCAGTTGTGCTCGATGAAGCGCAGGATCGAGGTGAAGTCGTTGACGGTGTGGTCGACGTAGTTGGTCTTGGCCCAGGGCGAGATGAGGAGCATCGGTAGCCGAGCACCGTAGCCGCAGCGATCCGGGTAGCTGGCCAGGGTGGGAGCGTTGTTGCCGCAGTTGCCGTTTCCGTTGAGGTTGTCGACGCTGACGCCGGCGGTGGTCCCTGAAGGGTTGGTGTCGTGGGAGGAATTGATCGGGGCGGTGTAGGAGTGGTCATACCACCCGTCGGAGTCGTCGTAGGTCACGAACACCGCGGTGTGCGCCCACTCGGGCGACTGCTCGAGCTGGTCGATGGTGTCGGCCAGGAACTTCTGCTCGTCGAGTACGTCCGAATTGCCGGGATGACCGTCCTGGTAGCGCGGTGCCTTCAGGTAGCTGACGGCTGGCATATCGTTGTTCTGCACCGCCGTCCAGAACGCGGAGAGGTCGTACTGGTGGTTTACGCGCGTCCCGACGGGCGTGCTGCTGGGGTCGTCGTAGCCGATCTGCTGCGGCGATGACGGTGCGACGTGGTGCTCGTTTAGCCACTGCGGGAAGTATTGGAACGGCTCGTGGTGGGCGCTGTAGTCGGCCACCTTGTTGCCGGCCTCGTTGTAGTGGAAGGATCCGCAGGTGGCGACGCCTGCACTGCTGACCGCTGTCGGCGCGAACCCGCCTTCGAACCAGCCCCAGCTCAGGCCTTTGGCGCTGAGCGTGTCTCCGATGGTCTGGTCAGCCTTGCCCGAGCTCGGAAGCGGGTTGCCCTGCGCGGTGCCCGCGCCCGTCGGCAGCGTGTAGGGGACCGTTCCGGCGGCTCCTGTCCCCGTCAGCGAATACGTTCCGCTGCTCGCTGAGCAATCGTCGCCGCTGGGGTCGCCGTCGTTGATCGCGGTCCCGTTCTCCACGTAGGGCTCGCCGCCGGGGGAGTACGCGGCGGCTGCCGGCTGGGTCCCGTGCGTCTGGCCGGCGACCAGGTTCAGCGCGCCGGGCGTGGAGGGGCCGAAGGTCGTGTCGTAGAAGGCGTCGCTCATCGCGTTGTGCTGAGCGAGATTCCACAGGCCGGTGACCGAGTTCCCGTCGTAGTAGCCCATGACGAGGTTCGGGTTGGCGTACGCGCCGGGGGTGGTGCAGGTGGGGGTGTTCGTGAACTGGACGAACTTGTCCATCAAGCCGTTGTCGAAGGCCTGCTGCTCGGCTGAGTACTCATGGTCCTGATCGCAGGTCAAGGCCTGGGCCCGGCTCAGGCGAAACGGGTTGGCTGAATTGGGGTTGTGGGTGAGCAGCGTCGGGGTCAGGCCGTTGACCGACGGAGTGCCCGGGGCGGCTCTGAACGGAGTGCCGTCGGTGTTGCCCGCTTTAGGATAGGTCCCAAAGAGGTGGTCAAACGACGCGTTCTCTTGATAGATGACGACGACATGCTGAATCTGGGTGTTGGCGATCAGTCCGGCGGCCCCGGCTGACGGCGGAATCGCCGAGATCGCGCTCAGCACGCCCCCTGCTGCCAACAACCAACCGAACTTCCTCCGCATAAAGCCTCCCATAGCGCGAGCACGATGAAGCCACGCCTAGAGCATGGCTGGGCGCGCACAATACGCGCAGGACGACGGCGCCCAAAGCCGGTCTCAAGATCTTCACATCCTGGTTCCAATCCGATCACACCCTGTTCCAGACGGCGGCGCTGTGGAGCGCCCTCCTGACGGCGAAGAGACGGGAGCGCGGGGTCTACGGCATCGCGTCGGCGCCGTGGTCGTGTAGCTGGGCTGCGAACCAGGTGTGCAAAGCCTGTCGAAGCACCGGGTCTGGCGTGGTGCAGGTGATACGTGCTCCGGCGGAGGCGTCTGAGTAGTTGAAGTGGATGTGGGCGGGCTGGCGCTGACGTTGTCGCAGGCTCGATTGCTCAGTCACGGCAACGCTCCCGACCGTATCCTGGACCCCTGGCTCCCTCCGGCCGGGTCCCCACTTGATCTATCACCTCTTTTTCAGGCTCGTCCTACAGCACATCGATGCTGAGCACGCGCACGCGCTCGCCAAGCGCTCGTTGCGGATCGCCCGATCGACTTCGCTCGGGCGCGCCGCCGTGCGCCGCCTGACCGGGTCGCCGGACAGGAGCCTGGAGGTCCGTGCGCTCGGCCTTACGTTCCCCAGCCCGGTCGGCGTAGCCGCAGGGCTCGACAAAGACGCGACCTGGTTCGAGGACTTGGGGGCGCTCGGTTTCGGCTTCGTCGAGGTCGGGACCATCACGGCGAGCCAGCAAGGCGGCAACCCCCGCCCCCGGGTGCTCAGATTGGTGAAGGACCGCGCGCTTCTCAACAGGTTGGGTTTCCCCAACCCCGGCGCTGAGAGCGCGGCCGCCCACCTACGCCGGGCAATGGGCGCCACGATTGTCGGCGTAAACGCCGGTAAGTCGCTGCTGGCCCCTGTGGAGGCCGCCGGCCACGATTACCGCGCCGCGGTCCGGCCACTTGCTCAGCTCGCGGATTATCTCGTGATCAACGTCAGCTCGCCCAACACGCCCGGCCTTCGCGAGATGCAGGCGGTGCCCCTGCTGCGCCCGCTGATCGCCGATGTCCGCAGCGAGCTTGCGGCCGCTGGCTCTGCGGTGCCACTTCTGATCAAGATCGGTCCCGACCTGGACGATGATCAGCTCGATGCCGTCACGGCGCTCGCCGTCGAACTGGAGCTAGACGGCATTGTGGCTGTGAATACGACAGTGGACCGTGCGGTGCTCACGAGCACCGGCGCGCAAGCCGTCCCCTTTCAGGGGGGCGGCCTGTCAGGGGCGCCGCTGCGACCCAGGGCGCTCCAAGTGCTACGGCGTATCCACCGCAACGTCGGGAACAGCCTCGTCCTGATCTCCGTCGGGGGTATCGAGAGTGCGCAGGACGTCTGGGAGCGCATCCTCGGCGGCGCGACGCTTGTGCAGGTCTACACGGGGTTTATATACGAGGGACCCGCATGGCCCGCGCGGATCAACCGCGACCTGGCACGAAGGGTCCGCGGCGCTGGACGGTCCTCGATTCAGGATCTCGTCGGGACCGGGGTTGCGCCGAACCCCGGTCCGGTATAGCCCTCTCAGGTAATAGGCCACGAGGGGGCTGTTGGTCAGCACGGTGCACGGATGGAGTGCCGCCAAGGCGCTTCGCACAGGCGCGAGGCCGGGCTCGTACTGACGCCCCCCCACGCGGCATCAGGGCGGTCAGACTGCCACAGAACGCCACAGAACGGGAGTAGTGGCGCCCACAAGCCACAGGCTCCGCCTCCGACCGCAAGGACGAGGTCACTTGTCCATTTGCAATTATCAATGTGATCGGCTTTACTCCATGGGAGATGCCTATAACGGTTACCCAGCTCACGGCGTTTCTGGCGGTTGTCCGCCGCGGCTCGGTCACGGCCGCGGCCGAAGAGCTGGTGGTGACGCAACCATCGGTGTCCTCGGCGATAGGCGCGCTTGGAAGAGAGCTGGGCTGTGAGCTCTTCGTGCGCGCGGGTAGAGGAATCCGCCTGACCGAAGCGGGCCTGGCGTACGAACCGTACGCGGCCGATGTGATCGGGCTGCTGGGACACGGGCGGCAGGCCGCGCTCGAGGCGGCCGCGGTGGCCGAGCGGAGGCTTCAGATCGCGGCCGTGACGACGGCGGCAGAGTCCTTCGTCCCCCCGCTCATGAAGGGGTTCTCCGAGCAGTACCCGGAGATCGAGCTCACGCTCGAGGTTGGTAACCGCGAAGTCGTGCTCGCGCGCGTGCTCGGCCACCTGGTCGACGTCGCCCTCGCCGGCAGGCCCCCCGCCGAGGACCGGCTGCTCGCGCAGCCGCTGATCGAGAACGACATCATTTGCATCACCGCGCCCGGCGACCCGGTTGCAGACGGTCCTGCGCTGGATGTATCCGAGCTGTCCGAGCGCACCTGGCTGCTGCGCGAGCCCGGCTCCGGCACGCGAGTGCTCAACGAGCGGTTCCTGAACGAACGTGGGATGCACCCGCAGACGCTGATGCTGGGCTCCAACGGCGCGATCAAGCAGGCCGCGGCGGCGGGTCTCGGCGTGTCGCTCACGTCTCGCGCCGCTGTCGAAGCGGAGCTCGAGTCAGGCCACCTGGCCGAGATTCCGCTCGAGGATGGCCCGCCGACCAGGCCGTGGTTCGTGCTGTGCTCGGCGGTGGGCCCGCTGCGCCCGCCGGTGCAGTCCTTCATCTCCTTCGCGCGTGAGTGGGCAAAGCACGCAGCGCGAGCGCCGCAGACGGCGAGTGCTAGGACGAGCGGCTGAGCACTGTGTCCTGATCCGCTGTTCTCTGCCACACGACAGCGGCGACGCCCTCACCGGCACTGAACGCGCGTGGCACGAGATCGAGCCGCGACTCTTGCGCGCACCAGGTGATGTCGTCCTGTAATCCGGCTGCTTTCAGCACTTGCGCGTCAGCGCTCGCGCTGAGGGCTCCCAGCGCCGTCGGATATCCACGCGCCACCGCTTCTGCGATCAGGGCGGCGTCCGTGCGCCGGCCCTTCAGCGACGCGCAGAGGCGGCCGGCGACGTATGCGTCCTCCAGCGCCGCCGCGCCGTCGGTTCCCGAGCAGACGATCTGCACATCGTCGTCCGTAGCGCCGCCGCCGCCGCGCAGGGCTTCGAGCAAGGCATCGAGATTGAGCAGGCACCCCAAAAGCACGGTGGGCGCCAGCGCCAGCGCCGCGACGATCGCCGGCGCACCGTTGGTGGTCGCCAGTACGAGCTCGTCTCCGTGGCGCTGCGCTGCTTCCGAAGGAGAATTTCCCTGGTCGAATCCGGGCGGAGTCACGCACTGGCGCTCACCCGCGAGGACCCGGCCACCGGCCCGCAGGCCGGCGGCTCGCCCGATGCTGTCCGCGCACAGGACTCGCTCGTAGCCCGCAGCCAGGGCTTGGGTCACCGTCGAACTGGCCCGAAGTACATCGATGACCACCGCGACGTCGGCCGAGCGCAGCTCGGCAGGCGTCATGGCGACATCGATCACGCGGCGAGCGCCCGCTCTGATTCCTCGCTGTAGCGACCCAAGGTTGCTTCCCCGTTGCAGCGAGCGCGATGGGCAAAGGCAGATTGAACGGCGCCGGCGTTTGACTCCTGTCCTTTCCAGACCTTCAGCGGCGCAGCCTGCAGAGCACGGCCGTAGGAGAAGCTGAGCGCCCACGGCACGCCCCCCAGTGCGTTCATGGCGTTCAGGTGCGCACTCGCGAGCTCGTCGCTCTGGCCGCCGGAGAGGAAGGCGATTCCCGGCACGGCGGCGGGGACGACCCGCGCCAGCAGCGCCAGCGTTCGCTTTGCCACCTCCTGCACCCCGGCCTGCTGGGAGCACTCATAGCCCGACATGACCATGTTCGGCTTGAGGACCATGCCCTCCAGCAGCACGCGCTGATCCGCCAGCTCCTCGAACACGGCGCGCAGCGTCTCTCCGGTGACCTCCTCGGAGCGCTCAACCGTGTGATCGCCGTCCATCAGCACCTCGGGCTCGATGATCGGAACGATCCCGGCCTCCTGGCAGAGCGCGCCGTAGCGGGCGAGCGCGTGGGCGTTTACGGCGATGGCGTAGTGGCTCGGCTTGCCCTCGCCGATGTTGATCACGCCTCTCCATTTAGCAAAGCGCGCTCCGAGCTCGCGGTACTCGGCGAGCCGCTCGCGTAGCCCGTCGAGACCCTCGGTGACGGTCTCGCCCTGGGCACCGGCCAGGGGCTTGGCGCCCGTGTCAACCTTGATGCCCGGGATCATGGCGTGCTCAGCGAGCAGCGCCGGGAACGGCGTTCCGTCCGCGCCGGCTTGGCGGATCGTCTCGTCGTACAGGATCACGCCGCTGATGTGCTCCTGGGCGCCGGACGCGGTAAAAAGCAGCTCACGGAAGCGCCGGCGAGCCTCTTTGCTGGACTCCACGCCGACCGCTTCCAGGCGCTTGGTCATCGTCCCGTTGCTCTCGTCGGCGGCGAGTATGCCGCTGCCCTGCGCGACCATTTCGCGTGCTGTGGACTCGAGCGCTTGCTTGTGTTCAGTCATTTTCGGCTCTCCTGTGTAGTCGCCCCGTTCCGGGCGCTTTGAGCACCCGGGGCGCGCCGGACCTCCAGCACGCGGCGCGCCGAGCCCGCGGCGATGATGAGTGACTCGGTATAGAGGTGGTCCGCTTCGAACCACGGGCGGCGCAGCAGGTCTCCGCCCGTGACACCGGTTGCCACGAACAGGCCGTCGCCTGCGGCGAGCTGCTCGAGCTTGTAGACGTGCTCGGAGTCGAGACCCGCGGCGGCGATCGCCTCCGCCTCCTCTGGCCCCTGCGGCGCAAGCTGTCCCTGCATGAACCCGCCGAGCGCGCGGACGGCGCACGCCGTCATGATTCCTTCGGGCGTGCCGCCGATGCCCATCTGCAGATCCGCGCCTCCGTCGGGCAGCAGTACCGCGACAGCCGCGGCGACGTCCCCGTCGGGCGGGGTGCTGACCTCGGCGCCGGCCCGGTGCAGGCGCTCGATCAGCTCCTTGTGGCGTGGCTTGTCGAGGACCACGATGCGGAGCTCGCCCACCGCCTTTCCCAGCGCCTCGCCCGCGTGCTGCAGGTTGAGCTCCACCGGTGCCGCGAGGTCGAGCGCGCCCCTCGTGGCCGGCGGCCCGATCAGCTTGTCCATGTAGAAGGCGCCCGCGATCGATGCCATCGTGCCGCGCGCCGCGAAGGCGATCGTGGTGAGCGAGCCCGTCAGCCCCCTCGCGCACAGCTTGGTGCACTCCAGCGGGTCAACGGCGATGTCGAACGCTGGGCCCTCGTTGGCTCCCAGCCGCTCACCGTCGAAGAGCATCGGGGCGTCGTCCTTCTCACCTTCGCCGACCACCACCGTCCCCGGGCCGCGCGCCTGGCCGAGCGCGGTCCGCATCGCCTCGGTCGCCGCCTCGTCGGCCCCGTCGGGGCTGCCGCGCCCGACCCACGGCTGGCACGCCACGGCCGCTGCGCGCGTGGCCTCGAGCGCGACGGGCTCGAGGCTGGCCAGCCAGCGCGTGTGCGCGCTCGGAGCTGCCAGCGCGTCTGCCAGCGCGTCGTCGTGGACCGTGCCCTCCATCGCGGCGGACCCTAGCAAGCAATCACCGATCACGCCGGATCCCGCCCGGGTCGTCTCGAGCCGGCGTGAGCTACTTGGCCGACCGCCGCCTGGCCAGACGCGGCCGGGCCGCGGGCCGGCCAACTAGTATAGCCTATCTTTTATGATTAGCCAGCAAATCATTCCTTGACTTCTATGTGTGAAGATGGTTTTATACTTTCAGTGCAGAGTTCAATAGAAAGGCGCACGTAAGAATGGCTACCACCGAGGACAAGAAGGATCGCTGGGCCGCAGGGGTCACCCCCTATGCGGAGATGGGTTATTGGAACGCGGAGTACGAGCCCAAGGACACTGACGTCCTGTGCGCGTTTCGCATCACCCCGCAGGAGGGCGTGGATCCGATCGAGGCCTCAGCTGCGGTCGCGGGAGAGTCTTCGACTGCGACGTGGACGGTAGTCTGGACTGACCGCCTGACCCCGCACGAGCACTATCAGGCCAAGGCGTACTCGTGCGAGGAGGTACCGGGCACCCCGGGCCAGTACATCGCGAAGATCGCCTACGACATGGACCTCTTCGAGGAGGGCTCGATCGCCAACCTGACGAGCTCGATCATCGGCAACGTGTTCGGCTTCAAGGCGCTCAAGGCGCTGCGCCTGGAGGACATGCGCATCCCGCCCCACTATCTGAGGACATTCCAGGGCCCCCCGCACGGCATCATCATGGAGCGGGAGTACCTGGACAAGTTCGGCCGCCCGCTGCTCGGAGCCACGACGAAGCCGAAGCTCGGCCTCTCGGCCAAGAACTACGGGCGCGTCGTCTACGAGGCGCTGCGCGGCGGCCTCGACTTCACAAAGGACGACGAGAACATCAACTCGCAGCCGTTCATGCGCTGGCGCGACCGCTTCGTGCACGCGATCGAGGCCGTGAACCGGGCCTCCGCGGTCACCGGTGAGGTCAAGGGCCACTACATGAACGTCACCGCCCCGACGATGGAGGAGATGTACGAGCGCGCCGAGTTCGCCAGGGAGATCGGCAGCGTGATCATCATGCAGGACCTGACCGTCGGCTACGTGGCGATGCAGTCGATGTCCAAGTGGGCGCGTGCGAACGGCATGATCCTGCACCTGCATCGCGCGGGCCACGGGACCTACACGCGCCAGAAGTACCACGGCGTCAGCTTCCGTGTGATCGCCAAGTGGTGCCGGATGATCGGCGTCGACCACATCCACGCCGGAACGGTCGTCGGCAAGCTCGAGGGCGACCCCGGCATGATCAAGGGCTACTACGACGTCTGCCGCGAGCGCTTCAACAAGGTCAACCCCGAGACCGGTATCTACTTCGACCAGGATTGGGCCTCGCTGGCCACGGTGATGCCCGTCGCCTCCGGCGGTATTCACGCCGGCCAGATGCACCAGCTCCTCCATTACCTGGGCGAGGACGTGGTGCTCCAGTTCGGTGGCGGCACGATCGGCCATCCGATGGGGATCGCCGCGGGCGCCACCGCCAACCGCGTCGCCGTCGAGGCGATGATCAAGGCCCGCAACGAGGGCAGGGACTACTTCGAGGAGGGCCCCGAGATCCTGAAGTCTGCGAGCAAGGGTTGCCCGGAGCTCAGCGCCGCGCTAGAGGTCTGGAAGGACATCACGTTCAACTTCGAGTCAACCGACACACCAGATTCCGTGGCAACTCCCACGGAGAGCCGCTAGGCGGGAGAGACAAGCCATGAGAATCACACAAGGAACATTCTCGTACCTCGAGGACCTGACTGACGAGGAGATCGAGGCGCAGATACGTTACGGGCTGGAGCACGAATGGGCGATCATGATCGAGTACACCGACGATCCTCACCCCCGCAACCCCTTCTGGGAGATGTGGAAGCAGCCGGCGTTCGACCTCACCCCCGACGAGGCAGACGAGGCCATGCGCGATGTCGAGGCGTGCCGTGATGCCTACCCCAACCATTACATCAAGGTGGTCTGTTATGACAGCTCGCTCGGGCGCCAGACGTCGAGGCTGTCGTTCATCGTCAACCGCCCCGCCGAGGAGCCAGGGTTCCGGCTCGAGCGCCAGGAGAAGGCGAATCGCCAGATTCGCTACACGCTGCACCCGTACGCTGCGAACGATCCGATCAGTCGCCGCTACGGCAACAAGGGAGACCTCGCGACCAGTCGCGACCCCGCGGGGGTGCAGGACGCCACGCCGGGACGCGATTCACCAAGGGCCGCCGCGAACGGCGCATCGGCGGGCGACGGCGCCGCCCCGGCGAAGGACGAGGGGGTTGGCGAGTCCTGATATGACTCCCCGGGGCCGCGACACCACCGGCAGGCCGCTCGAGCCCGACGAAGCCGAACGGGAGCGGCTCCTCGGTCGCACGCGGATGGGTGCAGAGCGCGGATCGGTCTCTGAGGAGTTCAGCGGCAAGGTCGTGGCCCCGGAGAAGGGTGCGAAGACAGGCTCAGCGGTCGATTCGGTCAATTTCTCCGAAGCAGTGTCCGAGGAGGTGGCTGACGTCCAGAGCGTGGTGCGTGACTCGCGCGTGTACGAGGTGCTCGAGGAGCTCGACCGCGAGCTCGTCGCGCTGGAGCCGGTCAAGCGGCGGATTCGCGAGATCGCCGCGCTGCTGGTTATCGACCGGCTCCGTGAGGAGATGGGCCTGCGCTCCGAGCGTCCCACGCTTCACATGAGCTTCACCGGCGCCCCGGGGACCGGGAAGACGACGGTGGCCCTGCGGATGGCCAGCATCCTGCACCGCCTCGGCTACATCGACAAGGGTCAACTGGTCGCGGTGACCCGTGACGACCTCGTGGGGCAGTACGTGGGACACACGGCGCCGAAGACCAAGGATGTCGTCAAGCGCGCGACCGGCGGCATCCTCTTCATCGACGAGGCCTACTACCTGCACCGGCTGGACAACGAGCGCGACTACGGCCCCGAGGCGATCGAGGTTCTGCTGCAGGTGATGGAGTCCGAGCGCCAGAACCTCGTCGTGGTGATGGCCGGCTACAAGGATCGCATGGAGGAGTTCTTCCAGGCCAACCCGGGCATGGGATCGCGGATCGCCCACCACATCCACTTTCCCGACTACACGGTCGACGAGCTGTTGCAGATCGCGCGGCTGATGGTCGACCAGCAGGGCTACGAGCTGAGCGAGGACGCCGTGCAGGCGCTGCACGACTACATCGAGCGCCGGATCGAACGTCCCCGTTTCTCCAACGGGCGCAGCATCCGCAACGCGATCGAGCGCGCGCGGATGCGCCAGGCCAATCGGCTATTCGAAGCAAACCGGAAGCTGACCAAGAAGGATCTCGTCACGCTGGAGGCCGACGACATCCGCCAGAGCTCGGTCTTCAGCGACACTCAGGAGGACGAGTCCGAGCTTGGCGACGCGGGGGCGCAGGCCGGCGGTGACGGCGACGGCGCGGGGGCGAGCAGCGAAGTTGGGGCTAGTGCCTTAAGCTAGAGAATCCCCGATGCAGCGCCCTGGTGCGCACCGTCGAACAACTAGGCTAGGAGAAACCCATGCCGCGCCCCATCATCCTCGGCGTCGTCGGCGACTCGGCGTCCGGAAAGACGACCATGACGCGGGGCCTCGTGCGCATCCTCGGCGAGGACCAGGTGACAGCCATCTCGACCGATGACTACCACCGCTACGACCGCAAGCAGCGCGCCGAGCACAAGATCACGCCGCTGAACCCGGACTGCAACTACATAGACATCATGTCCCAGCACTTGCAGCATCTGCGCAACGGCGAGCCAATCCTGAAGCCCGTCTACGTCCACCACAACGGAAGCTTCGGGCCGCCGGTCTATGTTGATCCGAAGCCCTTCACGGTAATCGAGGGCCTGCTCGGCTACAGCACAGAGGAGCTGCGCGACTCCTACGACGTCCGCATCTACCTTGCGCCGCCCGAGGAGCTGCGCCGCAAGTGGAAGATCCGGCGCGACACCTCGCGGCGCGGATACACAACCGACGAGGTGCTCACCGATCTCGACCACCGCGAGCCCGACTCGGCCCAGTTCATCCGTCCCCAGGATCGCTACGCGGACGTGATCGTGTCCTTCCGGGAGGGAGACGACGGCGATCCGCACTCGCTCGACGCGCAGCTCACGCTGCGCGACACCCTTCCCCATCCCGACCTCACTGGCGTCATCGGCGACGGCGACCGCGGGATCACGATCGAGGAGGGGGACTCCGAGGCGCTGGTGCACATCGCGGGCAAGATCGAGCACGAGCAGGCCGCCGAGATCGAGGAGGCGATCTGGGAGAAGCTGCACTTCGCTTCACATTTGCGCTCGGACCGGCTCGGCCAGTTCACGATCGGCAACGAGATCAACCGCTCCGAGTCGCTGGCGCTCGTGCAGCTCTTGACCCTATACCACCTCGTGAGCGCCAAGGCGGCGGTCGCGCTGGGAGGAGAGAGCCCCCGCGCCGACGCCGAGGAAGTCGCCGAGAGGCATGGGGGCGGGGACGCCGGAGAGAAGGACGAGGACGCAGAGGAGGACGCTGGCGAGAAGGACGAGGGCGGCGAGAAGGAGAAGGCCGCCGGGGAGAAGGAGAAGCCGAAGGCAAAGGGGAGGGCGAAAGGGAAGGAGTCGTGACACCGCGGGCCTCTGAGGCGGTGCAGCCGTGACGGCGCCATCGCGGGGCCGCGAGTGCGATGCGAGCTCCCGCCCGGTGATTCTCGGCGTCGTCGGGGACTCCGCTGCGGGCAAGACGACCATCACCCGTGGGCTCGTCCGTGCCCTGGGGGAGGACTACGTGTCCCACATCTGCACCGACGATTACCATCGCTTCGATCGTAAGCAGCGGGCCGAGCTCGGCATCACGCCGCTGCACCCCGACTGCAACTACCTCGACATCATCGCCCAGCACCTGGCGAACCTGCACCGGGGAGAAGCGATCCTGAAGCCGGTGTATCGCCACCAGGACGGCACGTTTGGACCGCCGGTGTATTTCGAGCCCGGGCGCTTCACCGTGATCGAGGGCCTGCTCGGCTATTACCTGCCTGAGATGCGCGACATGTACGACGTGCGCGTCTACCTGAACCCCCCTGAGAAGATGCGCCGCGAGTGGAAGGTGCAGCGCGACTGCACGCGGCGTGGATACACCACCGACGAGGTGCTCGCCGAGCTCGATCGCCGCGAGCCGGACTCGGCGTCCTTCATCAGGCCGCAGCGCCTGTATGCCGACATGCTCGTCTCGTTCATGCCGCCAAGTGGCGATGGCGGGGACCCGGCGCACCTCGACGCGGAGCTGACGCTCCGCGACGGCCTTCCCCACCCCGACCTGGCGCCGTTCGTGCAGGAGGACGGCGCGGAGAACGGTCTCACGCTGGTGGAGCACGACGGTGAGCGCCTGCTGCGCATCCCGGGACGGATGGACCCCGATCGCGCGGCGGCGATAGAGGAGGCGATCTGGGCCGGCATGCACTTTGCGGTCCACCTGCGCCAGCGCCGGCTGGGGGAGTTTACGGTTGGTACCCAGCTCTACCGCTCCGAGTCCCTCGCGCTCGTCCAGCTACTGATCCTCTACCACCTGGTGACGGCGAAGGCGGCGATCGCTTTGGGAGGCGACGGCGTGCGCGCCGCGGCGCCCAAGAGGGAGCCCGCGCAAGCAGCGGTAAGCGTCGGGACGGCCTCGGCGTAGCCGGGGCTGGGCGCCCCGGCGGGGCTTGCGCTGAGGGGGCTAGTCGTTCGAACTGTCGCGTTTGAGAACCGAGTGGGCGCGAGATGCAACACTTCGGGCAGCGGCTAGCTGGACTGGCGCGGTAGGCTTCGTGGCGATCGCTACAAGGAGGGTCTCTCATGACCACCGTAAATGTCTTGCTCGTCGCCAATCGAACCGCCGCCGATGGGCCGCTCCTGGAAGCGGTCCGCCAACGTGCACGCGCCCTCGATAAGGGCCCCGCGGTGTTCCATCTCGTAGTCCCCGCTACGCCCCAGGGTCTTCATCGCGTAGTCGATCCCGAGGTGGCCGGCTTGGAGGCCGCGCGCGCACGCCTGCGGATCGCGCTCCCACTGCTCGGAGAGGCAGCCGGAGCACCTGTCACCGGCCAGGTCGGCGATGCGAATCCGCTCGCCGCGGTGGCGGACGCGATCAACCAGCGGGAGTTCGACGAGGTCATCCTGTCGACACTGCCCTCGAGAATGTCGCGCTGGATGCGCATCGACCTGCCCAGCAAGGTGCGCGCGCTCGGGCTGCCGGTGCTCCACGTGTCTGCGTCCAGTCCGAGGAGAGGGGCCGAGTCCGGGATGGAGGTAGCGGAGGTGGGGTAGGTGCCGGGCGCTCTATAATCGCCTATCCCCTGAAGCTAGGAGCGACGCGTGCAGGAAATGGTGATTTACGGCGTGAGCTTCGACATGGTCGGCAAGCAGCCGATCGTGTTGCTCAAGGCCGTCGAAAGCAACAAGTTCCTGCCGATCTGGATCGGCCACCCGGAGGCGGCGGCGATCCTGATGAAGCTCCAAGGTGCCTCGACGCCGCGCCCGATGACCCACGACCTGCTCTCCGATGTGCTCGGCGAGCTCGAGGTCGCATGCACACGCGTGGCGGTCACAGAGCTGCGCGAGAACACGTTCTACGCCTCGATCAGCCTGCGGGTGAACGGCCGCGAGCTGGAGGTCGACTCGCGCCCTAGCGACGCGCTGGCGCTCGCGGTCCGCGCCGGTGCGCCGATCTTCGCCGCTGACGAGGTGATCGCAGAGTCCGCGATCGAGTTCGAGCACGAGGTCGAGGACACCGAAGAGGTGGTGGAGAAGTTCAAGGACTTTCTCGACGAGGTAACGCCCGAGGACTTCGCCGCAGGTAGCTGACAAGGAGGACTGCGCGCGGGGGACCTGCGTCGTGGGAGGCTGAGACGGGTGAGCCTTACGCCGGTCCGCTGGCTCCGAGGATTCGCGCGACAAGCTCGTCGAAGCCGATCCCGGCGGCGTCGGCCGCCTGAGGCAGCAAACTGATGTCGGTCAGTCCGGGGATGGCGTTGAGCTCGAGCACGTAGAGCTTGCGGGTTTCGAGCTCGAGCATCAGATCTACCCGGGCGAAGCCCGAGCACCCGAGTAGCGCATAGACCGAGAGCGCGATCTCGTTCGCGCTCTCGGTAACCGCGCCGTCGAGATCGGCGGGGCAGATGAACCTCGTGCGCCCGATCTCGTAGCGAGACTCGAAGTCGTAGAAGTGCTCCTGCTCGGGGACCGCCTCGACGATCGGCAGGGCACGAGGCGCTCCATCCTCGTCGAGGATCGAGACCGCCAGGTCGCGGCCGCTCACGTGGCGCTCGAGCAGGACCTTACGGTCATAGGAGAACGCCGCGACCAGCGCCGCCGGGACATCGGCCGGGGTGCGCGCGAACTTGATCCCGAGCGCGGAGCCCTGCCCGGCTGGCTTGACGACGATCGGAAACCGCAGGCGCTCCTCGATCGCTGGGAGCGCCTGCCCCGCGCCCAGCTCCTTGAACGCGGTCTCGTTGAAGGCGAAGAAGTCAGGCGTCGGAATGCCCCGGTCGCGCATCGCGTGCTTGGCGAGGACCTTGTCCGCGGCGCGGATGCAGGCTGAGACGCGAGAGCCCGTATACGCGATCCCCATCGCCTCCAGCAGTTCCTGCACCGTGCCGTCTTCTCCGTCGCGCCCGTGCAAGGCTACGAACGCGATCTCGGGCCGGGTGGCGGTCAAGCGCGCCACCAGCTCTGCGCCGACGTCGATCGCGATCACTTCGTGCCCGAGCCGGCCCAGCGCCTCTTGCACTCTGGCTCCCGATTTCAGCGACACCTGGCGTTCCAGGGAGTGCCCCCCCTTGAGCACCGCCACGCGGCTCATCGAAGACCGCCCTCGCCTGCCCGCCCGATCATCCCGCGCGCTTGCGCTTGGCCGGCAGCCGCAGCACCTTGGCCACTTCGTCTGCGTCACCGGGAGCCGATGGCGCGGACTCGGGCCGGCTCCGCTCTCCTGCCCGCTTGCCGGCGTTGGCTGTGACGGCGGTGCGCGGACGGATGCCAGTCAGCGTGTCGTAGAGGGCTACCTGCTCGCGCACGATCTCGCCGATGCGTCGGATTCCCTCACGGATACTGTCCTCGCCGACGCCGGAGAAGTTCAAGCGCATCGCCGATCCACCTCGCCCGTCGACGTACGCCGCACGTCCCGGCACGAAGGCGACGTGCTCCTGAAGCGCTCGTGCCAGGAGGTCGGTGGTGTCGATGTACGCGGGCATCGTCGCCCAGATGAAGAGCCCGCCTGCAGGATGGGTCCACTCGGCCTCACGCGGGAAGTGCTCGGCGAGTGCGTCGAGCATCACGTCGCGCCTGCGCCGGTAGATCTCGATCAACGATCGCACGTAGTCTTGCCATGGCCCCGAGTCGAAGTACGCGCCGACGAAGTACTGGGAGATCGAGGACGAGCACAGATCTGAGGCCTGCTTGCCGATGTTCATCTTCTGCAGGATCGGAGCGGGCGCGGCGCTCCAGCCGAGCCGCACGCCGGGGGAGAGGATCTTGGAGAAGGTGCTCGCATAGATCACGAATCGATCGTCGAGCGAGCGCAGCGTAGGTAGCGGCGTGCCCTCGTAGCGCAGCAAGCCGTAGGGATTGTCCTCCAGCACGAGCAACTCCCGTTCGCGCGCGATCCGGATCAGCTCGTGCCGGCGCTGGCGCGACAACGTCACGCCGGCCGGGTTGTGGAAGTTCGGGACCGTGTAGATGAACTTCGGCCGGTGGCCGGCGGCCGAAAGCTGGTCGAGCGTCGCTTCGAGCTCGGTCACGAGCATCCCGTCGCGGTCCATGCTCACTTGAACGACCTCGGCCTCGTACGCGCAGAAGGTCGGTACTGCTCCCGGGTAGGTCGGCGCCTCGGTCACGACGACATCGCCCGGGTCGAGCAAGGTCTTGCAGACCAGGTCGATCACCTGCTGTCCGCCGGTGGTCACGAGCAGCTCGTCGGGGTCGACCTCCATGCCCTCGGCACCCATCACCTGCGCGATGCACGCCTTGAGGAGCGCAAGTCCCTCGGTCGGGGCGTACTGCAGCGCTCGTGCACAGGAATGCAGTGCGACGGTTTGCATCAACGATGCATAGGAGTCCGGTGGGAAGGTCGAGGTGTCGGGCCATCCCCCCGCGAGTGAGATCACGTCCTCGCGCTCGGTCAGCGCCATCAGGTCGCGCATCGCCGAGGACTTCATGACCTTCGTCCGCCGCGCGAACAGCGCCGCGTAGCGCTCGATGTCCCGTGCCGTCGACCGCGGGCGCTCGGAGGTAGAGCTCATCGTGGCCTCTGCACTATCGTCACGCCTGCCCACGGTAGCGCACAGTGCATCTCGTCTTCGACATCTTCCAGGGGATCGGCGTCGCCGCGGCGGTCGGCATTCGCCCCTTCCTGCCCGCGCTGGTCGTCGGGGCGCTCGCTGCCGGCGACGTTCAGATCGACTTCAAGGGCAGCCACTTCGCCTTCCTCCAAGGCACGCCATTTCTGCTTGCGATGGTCGTGCTCGCGATCCTACTGGCCCTCGCCGAGGGGCGGCTGGCCCGCGAGCGGCTCGGGCAGGGACCGGGCGCCCTCGTCCTCGGCGCGGTGGCGCTCGCGCTCGGAGCACTGCTCTTCGCGGGCTCGCTGAGCCGCGGCCACTACCTGGTCTGGCCGGGCTATGCGGGCGGCGTGATCTGCGCCGCGGTGGGCCTCGCTGCCACCCGCCCGCTGCTCGCCCGCGTGCGGACCGCGCTCGACGCGGCCCGCACG
>JALYUQ010000156.1 GCA_030853685.1 Actinomycetota bacterium
GTCCGAGCAGCGACTTCCTGCCATGATCGCGGCGACATGAACGCAAAGGACTGGATCGACGCCTTCGCCGGCGAGCTCGGGACCCCCGCGCCCACGCCGGACGAGTTCGAGGCCCTCCTGGAGCTGGCCGGCGTGGCGGCGCACTCCTCCGAGCGCGTCGCGGCGCCGGTCGCGTGCTGGGTGGCGGCGAAAGCCGGGGTCGGACCGCAGGATGCGATCACGCTCGCGCGCGGAATCGCAGCCGCTGAGTGAGCAGCCGCTGAGTGAGCGATCGTCCATATGACATCGTCCTGCTGGGTGCCACCGGGTTCACCGGCGGGCTGGCGGCCGAGTACCTCGCGCGCAACGCCCCGCCGGCACCAGGCCTGCCGACCACCTCAGGCCGGCCCGCAAACAGACCTGCCGGCAACAGCCCCGTCGGCACGGCCCCGCCCGTCACGCGCTGGGCGCTGGCGGGTCGCAATCGCGGGAAGCTGGAGGCTGTTCGCGGTCGCTTGGCGGAGATCGACGAGCGGTGCGCGGACGTCGTGCTGCTGGAAGCCGACGTGAGCGACAGCCGGTCCATTGACTTGGTCGCCGAGTCAACCAAGGTCCTCATCACGACGGTTGGTCCGTACGTCCTCTATGGCGAGGCACCCGTCGCCGCGTGTGCAGCCGCCGGGACCGACTACGTGGACCTCACTGGCGAACCTGAGTTCGTGGATTTGATGTGGCTACGTCACCACGAACAGGCGTGTCGGACCGGCGCGCGAATCGTGCACTCGTGCGGCTTTGACTCGATCCCCTACGACCTTGGGGCGCTCTACACCGTCTCGCGGCTTCCCGAAGGCGTCCCACTCACCCTCGAGGGCTTCGTCAGAGTGGGGGGAAGCATCTCGGGCGGCACCTATGAGACAGCGATCAACATCATGGCGCGCAGGCGACAAAGCGCGCGGGCGGCGCGTGAGCGGCGCAGTCGCGAAGCTCGCCCGCAGGGACGCAACGGCTGTCAGGGAGCGGGTCCCAGACGCCGTGTGCAGGGCGCGGTCCGTGGCCCGCATCGCGACCAATCAGCCGGAGGGCTGGGTGGCTGGGTTGTCTCGCTGCCGACGATCGACCCCCAAACCGTGCTGCGCTCGGCAAGGGCGCTCGAGCGCTACGGGCCTGCGTTTACCTACAGCCAATACCTGGTGCTCGAGCGGCTGTCGACCCTGGCTGCGATGACCGCGGGGGCTGGCGCGGCGCTCGCACTCGCGCAGCTCGCACCGACGCGGAACGCGCTGCTGAGGCTGGGAAGTCCCAAGGCCGGGTCCGGCCCCTCCAGTCGGCAGCGCGAGAAGGGTTGGTTCCGGGTGCGGTTCGTGGGCGAGGGTGGCGGCACCCGTGTGGTGACCGAGGTCAGCGGCGGGGACCCCGGCTACACAGAGACCGCGAAGATGCTCTGCGAGTCGGCACTGTGCCTGGCCCACGACGAGCTCTCTGACTGCCTCCCGGACGCCCGCGACTGCCTCTCGGACGCCCGCGACTGCCTACCGGACGCCCGCGACTGCCTCCCGGACGCGAATGCTGGCAACGGCGGACGCCTCAATCGCGCCGGCCAGCTCACTCCGGCGGTTGCGATGGGCCAGCCGCTGATCGACCGCCTGGTCCGGGCCCGGATCTCGTTTCGGACACTCGGTGCGGAGTAGCGGCTTTCTCATGACGCTGAGCCTCCAATTCCGTGCGCCCGGGGCAGAGCTCTGATGGCGTCGAACTGGACGACAGAGGACATACCCGACCAGACCGGTCGCGTCGCGATCGTCACGGGCGCCAACAGCGGCCTCGGGCTCGTCACCGCCCGTGAGCTCGCGCGCGCCGGGGCCGAGGTCGTCATCGCCTGCCGTAGCGTCGACAAGGGTACCCATGCCGCCGCCCAGATCAGCGCGGTGCTCCCGGCCGCGAAGCTCCTGGTGCGCCGGCTCGATCTCGCCGATCTCGCCTCGGTGAGGGCGTTTGCGGCGCGCGTGGCCGGCGAACGCCCCCAGATCGACCTGCTGGTCAACAACGCGGGCGTGATGGCACCGCCGCGACGATCCACCAAGGAGGGCTTCGAGAGCCAGCTCGCCACCAACCACCTCGGGCACTTCGCGCTCACAGGCTTGCTGCTCGGCTCGCTGTTCGGGGCGCCCCAGCCGCGGGTGGTGACGCTCTCCAGCGCCGCCCACCGGATGGGCACGATCAACTTCAACGACCTCCAGAGTGAGCACGGCTACAACAACTGGCGCGCATACGGACAGTCGAAGCTCGCCAACTTGATGTTCTGCTTTGAGCTGGGGCGGCGCGCGAGCGCGGGGGCGACCGCTCTGCGCAGCGTCGCGGCACATCCAGGCTATGCGGCGACAAACCTCCAGTTCGCGGGTCCGAGCGCGTGGTACGAGCGGGCGCTGATGGTGCTCGCCAACAAGACGGTCGCGCAGAGCGCTGCGATGGGCGCGCTGCCCTCTCTGTACGCCGCCACCGAGCCTGATCTGCCAGGTGGCTCGTTCATCGGTCCTGGCGGACCCAGAGAGATCCGCGGGTATCCGCGGATCGTGACCGCTGCCCCCAAGGCGTACGATGAGGACGCTTGGCGGCGGCTGTGGAGCGCATCAGAGGAGCTCACCGGGGTGCGCTACCGGTTTCCGGTCACCGTGCCCGGTTGAGCCGGCCTGCGGGCCGGCTACTTCAATTGCGCCGGGGTCTTGCCTGGGTATCGGGGAGACCTCGGCGAGCGCTCCCGGCCGGCCGAACGGTTCCGGCCGCCCGAACGCTCGCGGTCGCCGAACCCCGGCGCCCGGAAGCCCCGGCCGGCCCCGCGCGCCGGCACGCTGAACGGCCGGCTCTTACGTACCTCTAACCTCTTTCTGAGGCTGTTCTCACCGGCGCGTGATGCAGTCACGTCAGAGAAGCAAGAGCCTTCCATTGATTTCTTAGGAGACGACCATGAAAGCGCTGCATCCACTTCGCCTACTTCCGATCCTCGCCGGCGCGATCGCCGGCGGGGTGATCGCAGTGGCCGTGTCGAGTGGGAGCACTACCACTCATGCCACGACGACGACGGTCGTCCGGCAATCCGGTGCGCCGGCGATCCCCACCTCGCTGCAATCCGGGCGCGGCATGACCATCAACCAGATCTACCGCGCCGCGAGCCCGGGCGTGGTGGACATCAAGGTCGCCTCCACGACTCACTCCCCGAGCCTGGGACTCTTCGGTGGTGGTGGGGCCCAGAAGCAGGAGGGCGAGGGCGCCGGCGTCGTCTATGACACCAAGGGCGACATCCTCACCGACGAGCACGTCGTCGCCAACGCAACCGCAGTACAGGTCAACTTTCAGGACGGACGCACGGCGTCGGCGCGCGTGCTCGGGACCGACCCCTCGGCCGACGTCGGCGTGATCCATGTGGACGTCCCGTCCTCCGAGCTTCACCCGATCGCATTTGCCGACTCCTCCTCGGCTCAGGTGGGAGACCCCGTCGTCGCGATCGGCAGCCCGTTCAGCCAGCCGGAAACCACCACCGCGGGCATCGTGAGTGCGGTCGCACGCACCATCCCGGCGCCCAACGGTTACACGATCGCGAGTGCGATCCAGACCGACGCCGCGATCAACCCCGGCAACTCGGGCGGTCCGCTGCTCGACGCCAGCGCCCACGTGCTCGGGCTCAACGACCAGATCCAGACCCAGTCGGGCTCGAGCGCCGGCGTCGGCTTCGCGACGCCGTCGAACACCGACGCGCAGATTGCCAACGGCATCATCGCCGGGCACCCCGTCAAGCACTCCTACGTTGGCATCTCCCTTGCTACCACCACTACCGGCGGTGCCCGCATCGCCGCTGGACCCGCCGCGCCGGGCATCCCCCCTCCGATCGCCCCTGGCTCACCCGCAGCCAGCGCCGGCCTGGAGCCCGGCGACCTGATCACGGCGATCGACGGCGGGGCGATCGCCTCGAGCGAGCAGTTCATCGCCAAGATCGCCCAGTATCCACCTGGTGACACGGTCACCCTGACCGTGAAGCGTGGCGGGCAGACGCATCAGATCAAGGTCAAGCTCGCCACGCGGCCACTGCTGCTGGCCGCAGGCTGACAGCGCCCAGGAG
>JALYUQ010000304.1 GCA_030853685.1 Actinomycetota bacterium
GTCCGGCACCGCGCGGTCCGGTCCGCGCGGCGCGGGCGGCGGGTGACCAGCGGGTGACCCCGGCCCTGGGTCCCGGCCCTGGGTCCCGGCCCCCCGCGAGCTACGGTTCGAAGGTGGCTTCCCGACCCCGGGGCGGTGTCGTCTGCGAGCTCATGGGCATCGCCGTACAGGTAGCCGTGACGCTCTGGCTCGCGCACGCACTCCGGTCGCTCGACGCTCTCAGGCACCTGGCGTCAGTTGCCGGCTGAGGACGCCGGGACGGGAGCCACCGGGGGTTCTTGCGGGCTGACCCCCTGTGCCGTGGCGGTGCTATCGCCTGCCGCAGCCAACGCGGACTGGGACGACGGGGTCGAAATCGCCTTTGAGGTCGACGTCGTGGAGGTCGCCGCCGCCGGGGCAATGGCCGACGCCGGCGCGCTGGTCGGTGCCGGCGCGCTGGTCGGTGCGGGCGATTCGGTCGCCGCCGTCGGGGCCGTGGCCGGTGCCGGCGAGTTGATCGGTGCTGCCGATGCCGCCGCCGGGGCCGCGGCCGGTGACGGCGAGCGGATCGGTGCTGCCGCCGCCGTCGGGGCCGTAGCCGGTGACGGCGAGCTGATAGGTGCTGCCGGTGCGGGCGCCCCCTGTGTCCGTGCCGGCGTCGCCGCTGCCCGCGCCGTGCTGGCCCCCGGTGCGGAGGCGGTTTCCGGCGCTGCCTGCGCCCTGTCCGTCGCTGGCGCTGCTTGAACGGCGCTCGTCGCCGGCGCGGGCGGTGCCGGTACTGCGGCCGGGACCGGTGTCGGCGTGATCGAGGCCGGCTGCGCCGCCGCCACAGCCGTCCGGGCCGGGCGCGACGCGCCAGGCTGCGCAACGCCGCCACCGGGCGATGCTACCTGCGTCGGGGCACGCATCCTGCGGATCATCGCCGCGGACGCGACGTGGCCCGAGGCCGCCGATTGCCTGCGGCCGTTGCCGCTGATCGCGGGGGGCGGAGAAGTGGTGCCCCAGACCCGGCCGGTCGGATGCTGCCCGAGCAGACCATTGATCACCCCGAGCATCCTCGAGCCGGCGCCCGTCGGCCCTGGCGGATAGAACCCGATCTCCAGATGGGGACCAGTCGAGATTCCGACGATGCCGTAGCCGACCTCACTGATCTGCTGGCCCGCCTTGACGCGCTGTCCCACATGCACGTTGTCGGAGCCGGCGTGACCGTAGTAGACCTCCAGACCCTTCAGCGGCCCCGACGTGATCTGGAGAATGGGGGCATTGGGGCCGAAGCCGCTAATGCCCTCACCGATGATCACGCCGTCGCCCATCGCATAGAGTGCCGTGCCGCCGGGAGCGGAGTAATCGACACCTTGATCGACGGAGCCGTTGACCAGGTAGCCGCGCGGCAGGGGAAGCGCGACCCCATTGGCGAGCACATAGGTCGACGGCTGCGAGGAAGGCGAGGTGGGGGCTACTACGGCGATGCCCCGGCCGCCGGCGGATCCCCCCGGCACGGTGCCCGACGAGCTCGGCGGAGTCGTGCCGAACGAACTCGGCGGAGTCGTGCCGGACGAACTCGGCGGAGTCGTGCCGGACGAACCGCCCGGAGCCGCGGATCCGGCTGACCCGCCATTGCCACCAGTTGCACTCGCGCCTGTCGAGGATCCGTCCCCACCGGCGGGCCCTACGGCGCCGGCGCTCGAGCCCCCGGCGCCCATTTCCTGACTCCCGCCGGCGGCCGCTCCCGTGGCCACGTGGCTGCCGGGTGCCCCCGGCGCAGACGCTCGAGTCGCCTGGGCCATCGCCCAGCCAGCGGCGGCGGTCCCGTGACTCGTGAGCCGGGCGCCGGCGGGATAGCGCTCGTCAGTCACCGGAGCGCGGGTGGCGAGCGATGCTGAGCCTCCACTCGCGGCGGGGCCGCCAGCGGAGCCGACGGCGCTCGCCTCACCCATCACCAGCACGGGAGCCTTGAACATGACCGCCCACATCTTGACGTCGATCGCGCCCGTCGCGGCGAAATTGTGGCGGCGCTGAAAGTCGAGCACCGCGCCACGCGTCCGCGGCCCGAAGATTCCGTCCACCGCCAGGTGAGTCAGTGGGAGGACCTCGTTCAGGCGCCGTTGCGCCGCGGCCACGAGCCCCCCCTTCTCGCCAATCTGGAGCACCACCCGCTGGCCGGTGACCTGCACCAGGCCGTCAGTCCCGGAACGCGTGGTTCCGGCGACGTTGGGACCGGAGGCTGAGACGGCAGCAGCAACTCCACGCGGGAGCGCCGGGGCTGCGACGAGCGCCGCGCTCACCGCCAGCGATGTGCTCTTCCGCCGGCACCGCCCGCGACGCGCCAGCTCGGTGAGCCGCCGGCGTTGGACCGATCTGGCCAGAGAGCGCTCCCACAGCTCAATCGAACCGAGATCTCGGACAAGCGAAGCCCCTTCGGGTCTCGCATCAAAGCGCGCACAGGACAATGGGTGTTCCTTTCGGTTCTTGCCTCCGGGGTTAGCTGACGGGCTCGCGCGACCGATCGCGCTACGCCGCACTTCGGCGGCGATTCGCCCCGGCGGCCTCAGCCGCAACGGGTCCCCCGGTCTTCGCCCAGTGCGGACCAAGACTCGGCGTTGAGAATTCTCATGCAGGATAACCCACCGGCCAGCAAAGAGTTGCGCTATCCCGCGAACGCGCGACAGGGCTCGCGGATGAAGCAGGCGAGCACGGACACAGAAGCCGTTCGGCACGGTCCTCAACCGGAATGCTTCAGCGCTGCGAAGGGAATGCTTCAGGCGGTGAGGGTATTGCTCTCGTTCCGCGCGATCCGAGAAGCGCGGAACGAGAGGTATTGGCCCGCGCGCGACGGCAAAACGGAGATGGGAGCACAAACCCCCAGGACTTTCGCGAGGTGTGTGCTGTCGGCCTCGGTCCGCGGGGTGCAGTGCCCGAGCCCCTCGCCGTCCAGGGGGGTGTGTGCTCCCATCCTCGCTTGGATCTATTCCTGGGAGCGCACCTCATAGGCCGAAATGCCTTCAAGGCGCATAGCCCGCATGATCGCACCGGCACCGGACCGCCCGGCGCGTTCGCTCGATCTTCCCCACGCTCGGGCTACCATACGCGAGATGTCACCGATTTCAACGGAGGATCAAAGGTGCAGCCAGGCGACACGTAGATCGATCCGGCGGCCGCTGGGTGGGGCGTTGGTTGCGCTGGCGCTGGTGATGGCGGGCTGCGGATCGGGCTCTTCGAGCTCATCCACGGCCCCAGCCTCGGTGCCCACCAAGGGCTCCACTACGCCGGCGCCCGCCCCTGGGTCGAGCGCTCCCGCGCCGGCCAAGGGCTCGCCCACGCCGCGCCCCGCCACCGCCTCGAGCACCCCCACACCGAAGACCACCACGACCTCCCCCTCTCACTCGCATCCCTCGGGAGGAGCGGGCCTCTCGGGCATCCCCCAGGGCGCCACGGCCGGCGACCGCGACAGCGACAACAACGGTGGCCCCGACGATGGAGACGGCCAGCTCTAGCAGCGGTAGTCTCGCGTCACGGGGGTTCGCCAGCACCTTGCCGCGGCACGTCAGGCAGGTCCGCTGCGGCGCGGGCCTGATCGGGCTGATGGCGCTTGCGCTGACGAGTACCGGCTGCGGCGGCGCCACCCCTTCTTCTGCGTTTGCCTGGCTGCGCCCCCAAGCGCCACCGGCCCGCTGGCCGGTGGCCCGCATCGCCACCGGTGCCGCAATCCCATACCCGCCCGGCTGGCGGCGCTTTCCCGGAGATACCGGAAGTGCCACGGCTGTCCTGCAGGACAGCCGTGGACACCTTCTCGGCTATTTGAACCTAACCCCCCGGCAGGGGGGCGAGACGCTCGGAAATTGGGCGTCCTTCAGGGTGCACCACAACAAGGCGGACGGCAACCGCACGGTGAAAGCGCTAGACGCGGCGAAGGGCCTGCGCTTTCGCACCGGGCACGGCAGCTGCGTCCGCGACGCCTATACGACGAGCACTGGCGCTCACTTCATCGAGCTCGCCTGCGTGGTGAGGGGATCCGAGGCGACCTCGGTGATCGTGGGCGCAGCCCCGGCTTGCGCCTGGCCGGCGATGTCGAGCACGATCGAGCGGGCGATCGTGGCGTTTACGACGTAGCTCCCCTAGCCCCAGTAACGCCCGTTGATGCGCGCAATGCCCGTACCCGGGTCCCCATGCTCGGCGTCGATCCGCGCGATCGCGACGCGGCGGATCGCTGTGCGCGCGGCGATCCGCGACCGGGGCTTTGCGAGCAGGAGCTGGAGGTCCGAGATGCGCCGCTCGGCGAACCCGGCCTCGCAGTAGGCGAGGTAGAGCGTCCAGATCCGGCGAAAGCGCTCGTCGTAGCCGAGCTCCTGGAGCGAGCGCAGGTTGGCGTTGAAGTTCTGGCGCCAGAGCCTGATCGTCTGGACGTAGTGCGGTGTGATGTCCTCCAGATCCACCATCTGCATATCGGTCGATCGTGCGAGCCGGTGCGAGATCACTGCGAGCGAAGGCAGACAGCCCCCGGGGAAGATGAGCGTGTTCATGAACGACTGGGACGCCTTCTCGACCTCGTAGGCGCGGTCGTCGATCGTGATCGCCTGGAGCAGCATCACGCCGTGGGCCTCCAGCAGCTCAGAGCACTTTGCGAAGAACGCTCCGAAGTGACGCCAGCCGACCGCCTCGATCATCTCGATCGAAACCAGTTTGTCGTAGCAGCCGCGCAGGTCCCGGTAGTCCTGCTCGAGAACGGTCACCCGGTCCTCGAGCCCCGCTTGACGGATGCGCTCCACGGCATGGTCATACTGGTCACGGGAGATCGTCGTGGTAGTCACCTGACAGCCGCGCGTGCGCGCCGCATAGAGCGCGAAGCCGCCCCAGCCGGTCCCGATCTCGAGCAACCGGTCACCGGGACCGAGATCGAGCTTTTCGCAAACACGCTCGAGCTTCGCGATCGACGCCTGCTCGAGCGTCATGCCCTCGCGCTCGAACACGGCGCACGAGTAGCTCATCGTCGGGTCGAGCATCCGTGAGAACAGCTCATTGCCGAGGTCGTAATGAGCGGCGATGTCGCGACGGCGCCGGTTGCGGGTACTGCGCCGCACGAGCGCCCGCCCCTGCTGGAATGGCAGGCGCACGGGAGCAAGCCAGCGACGCCCCCGGTCGAGGCCGGCGGCGTTGCGCGCCGCCAGGCGAATCACCGTCACCAAGTCCGGCGAGTCCCACCATCCGTTCGCGTACGCGTCGGCCAGCCCGCGACTAGCGCGCAAGAACGACAGCCAGGTCCGCCGGTCCAGAATGTTGATCGTCGCCGCCGGCGCACACGAGCCATAGACCCAGCGCCGGTCGCCCTGCACGACGACCAGGCGCCCGACCTTCATCCGGCCCAGCACGATGGATACGAGCCAGCGGGACAGCGTGAGGATCATGCCCGATCCTCACGCGGGTGGCCGAGATGGGCGGCTTGGCCCGGACGAGTGGCTTGGCCAGGACTAGACGGATTGCCGCTGGGGTGGCCAGGCTGGCCGGGATTTGGGTAAACCGGAAACCTGCGCAGCCACATACCGGCGGCATGCCCGTAGATCAACGCAAGCACGCGCAGGTTTGCGAAGGGATAGCGAGCGGTCATCCGGGCAGCCGAGGCACGGGTCAGCTCCCGGCGCGCGAGCTTGAGCGTCGCGTCGAACACCCGCGCGCCGGCACTCGTGCTCTCGATGTGGACCGAGAGCGTCTCCCCGGGCGTCGCCGCACGGGCGGTATAGCGGTGATCCATGCCCATGAACGGCGAGACGTGCAGTGCCTTGTCGAACCCACCGCTGAGTACCCCCGGGCCCGCACCCCCAGCCGCGGTTCCGTCGTGCATGACATAGGCATGGCGCTCCCCCCACGGCGTGTTGGTCACCTCGGTGACGATCGCCTCGATCCCCTCGCCTCCCGGCACCATGCAGTAGTAGAAGCTGACGGGGTTGAAGCAGTGCCCGAACGAGCGTAGCTGGGTCAGCAGCCGGATCGGACCCGACGGGCGCGAGCCGGTGTGCGCCTGCACAGTGTCGCGCACCGCGCGCTCGAGCGCCACGCTCCGGTCGCCGAGGTAATCGCGGCGGCGAAAGCGCAGCAGCCCGGGCGAACTGGCGATCAGCCGCCCGCCGAGCAGCCCGGGCAGCTCGTCGAGGTCGACGTAGGCGAGCGCGAGCCGGTGACGAAACTCGTGGTCCGGGCCAAAACGGCGATGGCGGATGACGCCTTCGTAGATGCAACTCGCGCTCATATCCAGCCCCCCGGGCGCTCGGCGACCCGCAAGCGCGCTCACAGCCGTCCCCCCAGGCGCTCGGCGACCCGCAGCCCGCTCACGACGCCATCCTCGTGAAACCCCCAACCCCAGTACGCGCCACAGAAGTGCGTGTGGTTGCGCGCGCTGATCTCATCGAAGCGGGCCTGCGCCCTGACAGCGGCCGCGTTATAGACGGGATGCGCGTAGGGGATCTTGCGGATCACCTTCTCGGGGTTGATCTCATCGGTGCGATTCAGCGTCACGCAGAACTCGTGTGCTGAGCGCAGCGACTGCAGGCGGTTCATGTGGTAAGTGACAGTTGTGCAGTCGCGGGGCTCTGCGAGCAGGTGGTAGTTCCAGCTCGCCCACGCGCGGGGGCGTCGCGGCAGCATCCGCCGGTCGGTGTGCAGAACCGCCTCGTTGAATTGATAAGCGATCGCGCCGAGAATGTCGCGCTCGGCTTGCGTCCCGTCGCGCAGCAAGGCCAGCGCCTGATCTGAGTGGGTCGCCAGGACCACCTCGTCAAAGCGCTCAGCTTCACAACCGCGCCCTTTGACGACCGCGTGGTCTGAATGGCGCGTTATCGCCTCGACGGGCGCGCGCAGCCGCAGCCGGTCGCCGAGTGGGCGCGTCAGTGCCTCGACGTAGCGCGCCGATCCGCCCGCGATGGTGCGCCAGTGCGGGCGACCGCGGAACCCGAGCATCCCGTGATGATCGAAGAACTCGGCCATGAAGCGCGCCGGGAAGCTCCACATCTGTCGCGGGTCGGCCGACCACACGGCCGAGGCCTGCGGGACGATCAGCCGCTCCACGAACGCGCGTGAGAACGCCTGCTGCTCGAGCCAATGGCCGAGCGAGGGACCTTCTCCCTGCTCGCGGCACAGCTCGCGCGCGGCGCGGTTGAAGCGGACCAGGTCCGCGACCATGCGCTGAAACCAAGGGGTGACGAGGTGCGCACGCTTAGCGTACAAGCCATTCGCGGAGCCGCCGCTGTACTCGAAGTCGCCGGCGCCGTCGCTGACGCTGAAGGTCATCGTCGACGGCTGCCACGCAACGCGCAGCCGGCGCAGGAGGCGTTCGAAGTTCGGGTAGTTACGGTCGTTGAAGACGATGAACCCGGTGTCGACGTGCTGGGTCTCATCGGCGGTGTCGACCCGGACGGTGTTCGTGTGCCCGCCGGCGTAGTCGTTGGCCTCGAACACGGTGATCTCGTGCTCGGGTGCCAGCAGGTGCGCCACCACCAAGCCCGATATCCCCGCACCCACGATTGCGATCCTCATCGCGGACCCTGCATCCTAACTGCGATCTTCATCGCGGCCCACCGTCCTACGTTCGTTTTCATCGCGGCCCACCGTCTCAGGCTCCCTCGCCGAGCCCGGGCTCGGCGCTGGCGGCTTGCGCACGAGCCTCCCGCTTACGGACCCGGCGGTCAACGACTGTGGCGACCAGCACGCTCGCTTCGAAGAGGACGTAGAGCGGCGCCGTCTCGAGCGCCATCGTTATCGCGTCGCCGGGTAGCACGGCGGCGATCGCGGCGCACGCCGCGATCGCATAACGGCGATTGTGGCGTAGCTGGCGCGGCGTGATCAGGCCCGCGCGGGTGACGGCTAGGATTCCGACGGGCACCTGGAACAGGAGCCCCATCGCGAGGATGATCATCGCCGCGAACTTGTAGTACTGACTGGCCTGCACGAGCACGTTGAACTGGGCGCTGTTGAAGTTCTGGAAGAAGTGCACAGAGGCTGGCAAGACGACGAAGTATCCGAACGCCACCCCGGCGATGAACAGCACGGGAATCGCGAGCGTCAGGGGCAGCATGTGCCGGCGCATCTCGGGCTCGAACGCCGGCATCAGGAACCCGTAGGCCTGGTTCAGCAGCACCGGCAGGGAAAGGATCAGCGCGAAGATCAGGGTGATGGTGAGCGTGGTCGTAAACGGCTCGCCGATCCCGAGCGTGATCGGCTTGTCGCCCGTCGGCGCGGCCGAAAGGGCCGAGATGTCGCG
The DNA here is from genome assembly GCA_030853685.1 of Actinomycetota bacterium. Taxonomy (GTDB): domain Bacteria; phylum Actinomycetota; class Thermoleophilia; order Solirubrobacterales; family Solirubrobacteraceae; genus Palsa-465. The sequence goes on from JALYUQ010000304.1 coordinate 8,228, forward strand.
TTGGAGGCTCGCCTGCACGCGCTGCAGCGACGTCCGCGTAGCCGGCGTCTGCAGGCCCTCCGAGCCGAGCACCCCCGCGACCGTCCGTAGCTGGATGGCGAGATCCTTTGCCCCGAGCTGCACCTTGTAAGTGGCGCCGATCGGGCCGTGGAAGTCACGTACCTGCTGCTGGGTCTGGTGCGCGAGCGGGTCGTTGATCAGGTTCAGCAGCCGGTGGTTCTGCCAGAAGCAGACTCCGAATGCCACCACGAGCACGAGCAGGGAGAAGATCAACCGCGTACGCAGCTCGTCGAGGTGCCCGACGAGGCTTACGCGGTCCTCGTAACCGATCGGCCGCAGCGCAGCGGTCGGTATTCGTCGCATCGACGCTAGAGGGACGGGGTCCGCGGGGGTGGCCCTGACGACTCAGCCGGCCGGCTTGGTCGGCGTGCTCCCGGCCTGCGACTGGGGCGCGCGGCCATTGCGCGTCTCTGCGCGCTGAGCCTGTGGCGCCGGCGCTGGCCGGCGCTCGGTGCGCGGCTCGGGTGCGCGCAGGGGAGACTGCTCGGGCGCTGACCTAGGCTCGGTGCGCGGTTCCGCTACGCGCTGAGGCTGCGACGCCGACCGACGCTCGGGTGCACGCAGGGGTGGCTCCTCGGGTGCGGGCAAAGGCGGCTGTTCGTCCATGTACTCGGCGTCCGTGTACTCGGCCTGCGGCGCGGGAGCGCGCTCGGGCTGGACGGCAGCGGGCTGGGCAGGAGCCTGCGCCACCGGCTCGGCCTCCTTCTCCGGCGCCGTCAGGTGGCTCAGCGAGTTGCTGTCGCCGTTGATGGCGTCCTTGAAGCCACGCAGGCCGGAGCCGAGTGAGCGGCCCATCTCGGGCAGCCGCTTGGCACCGAAGACGAGCAGCACGATGATCAGCAAGATGGCGATGTGAAGTGGATTCTCGAGTCCCATAGCGGCTTTCGGTCGGTTGGTTGCCTTGATTCTACGACCCAGGCCGAATTTCGGATCACTTTCCGACCAGCCGGGCGACGATCGGGGTGCGATCGCGAAAGTTGGAGGCCGGTGGGACCGCGAGCACGGGCACGGATCGCCCGTCAGGGAGCGAGCGGATCGGGCGCGCCGACGTCCGTATAGGCCGGCGCCTGATACGCCTGATTTGGAACCCCGCCGATCGCCAGCAGCCGGATGCCGCCGGTGCCGGGTGCGATCCGCCGCTTGGCCCCGGGCCCGACACGCACGATCGTCTCCGGATCGAGATCCACGGTGTCGCCGTCGACCTCCATCGTGCCCGTCCCGCGCAGCACGACAAAGACCTCCTCCTGCCCGGCCTGCGCGTGGTCGTGCTCGGGATGGTCGTCGGCCCCGCGCTCGAGGTCGATCACCGCCAGCCCGAAGGACTGCACCCCGAGCTCTGCGCGCGCGCGAAGAAGCAACCCTTTGTAGAAGGTGTCCATATCGCCAATCCGCCTGACGGTGTAGTCGCTCACAAAAGCTCCTCGAATACGGCGTCGACCTGCTCCCATCCGATCCGGAGCAGGAATTGGGAGTTGCGCCCATAAGACTTGGCGCCCAGGATGAAGAAGCCCGGCTCGGGGTTGCGCAGCGTCTCAGACCCCGGTGCTCCAAGCGCAAGGCAGTCGCCGTCGCCGCCTTGCGCCAGCAGTTGGGCGGCGAGCTTGATCGGGCCGAGCGAGGCATAGCACTCATGCACCTGAAGCTGGCGGTAGAGCGAGGCGTCGGGGGCGCAGCCGTTGAGCGCGAGCACCCGGTCGACCTCGATCTCCTGCGCCTGCCCGTTGCGAAGCGTGACGCGCAATCGGCCGTCCTGCACCGGAGCCAGCGCGTCTGTGACCACGCCGCGATGGACCTCGACCGCGTCGCACGCCCCGCGCATGAGATCCTCGGCCGCACGATGGAGGGCATCGCGCGCAGGCAGCGGATCCACGGGCAGGACAAAGACCGGCTCTGGGCGCCGCAGCGCCCAGACCACGTGTGTCGCCGGAGCATCTCGCGCCAGCTCCGCGAGCGCGACGGCCGCGCTCTGTGCACTGTGGCCGGCACCCGTCAATAGTACCGTGCGACTCGCGTATGGCGCAAAGGGCTCCAGCGTGCGCGTGATCCGCTCTTCCAGCGCCCGCTCGCCCGGAGCGTCGATTCCCCCATCGCCCAGCCGATTGGGATTGCCATAGGTCCCGGTAGCGTCGATCACCGCGTCGGCGTAGTCAATCCGTTCTTTGAGATGAGCGTCGCGAACGAGGAGGCGAAACCGGCGCCGTGCGCGCTCCGGCGCGCCGATCGCCTCGTGCTTGAGCAAGCCCTCGCGGCCGACCGCCACCACCGTCGTCGCCGTCCGCACGGCGCCGGCGAGTGACGGCAGCGCGGCGACCGGCTCCAGCAGCTCTGACGCGAGCTGATCGCCAGTCGGCAGCGCGGCGCCCGTGGGCGCACGAGCACCCAGCGCCGCCGCCATCCGTGGCGAGACGTTCATTTGCCACGGCGTGAACAGGCGCACGTGGCCCCAGCGGCGCACGTGCCCGCCCACGGTCTCCGCGCGCTCGTAGATCGTGATCCGGTGCCCATGCTCGATGGCCGCCAGCGCGGCCTCCAAGCCGACCGGACCCGCACCCAAGATCGCGACCTGCATCCGGCCGATGCTAGCGGTCGGCTGAGGAGTGGCTGGGCGATCGCCGGCTCTGGGTTGGTGTGCCGGCGCCCGAGGGGGCGCCATCACCGTTGCGCGCGCCGGGGTGGGCGCCATCACCGTTGCGCGCGCCGGGGAGGGCGCCGTCACCGTTGCGCGCGCCGGGGTGGGCGCCGTCACCCGCCAGGGCTCCGGCTGGGTCCTCCGGAACGCCGGCTAGCAATCGCTCGCGCAGCCGGGCGCCGGTGCCCGCGGCGGCCGCACGCGCGGCGCGCGCGTCGCTGAGCTCCAGCCCGTGCTCGGAGGCGAAGTCGACAAGCGACTGGCGCTCCTCGTCCTGGCGAGCAAAGCGCATGAACAGCCACGCGAGCACGAGCACAGTGAGGATGATCTGCTCGACCATCATGATCCCCCCGGCGAGGTTCTGGTCTGAGAGCGCGCTCAGCCCCCGGCGCTCATCGCTGCCATTGTAGACGGGGTAGAAGACCGTCTGGGCCCAGATCAACACGTTGGCCAGCACGGCACCGATGAAGCGCACGAGCACCACGTACCCCAGGCACGCCCAGTTGCTGAACCACGCCGGCTTCGGCAGCGGGCCCAGTAGTGCCAGCCACAGGAGCGTCCCGAACCACAAGAGGCACGCATGCTCCAGCGCGTGGACGAGGTCGTGACGGATCGCGAGCTGGTAGAAGATCGGCAGGTGCCAGATGTAGAGGTCGAGCGCCCACAGCACGAGCGCGGTGATCGGGTTGGAGAGCCGGCGCACCAGACGCGTGGCGCGGATGTGCAGCAGCGGCTGCAACATCGGCCCAGTCAGCCCGACCACGATCAAGAGCGAGGCGATGTCGCCGATCAGGATGTGCTGGACCATGTGCGCCATCAGAACGCTGTCAGCGAGGCCGTCGAAGGGCGGTAGCTGCACGGCTGTCACCATCGCCACGCCACAGGCGAAGGCCACGCGCCGGCCCACGGAGACTGCCTTGCGCTCGCGCTCGACGGTCCGCGCCCGGATGCTGTAGCCGATCAGGTAGACCACGCAGGCCACCAGCGGCGGCAAGAACTCCCCCAGGTGCAGGGCAGATATGGAGGCGAGGGGGATCGGCGGCATGGGCATCGGTAGGGTTTCAGCGACGGCCGAGAGCGTAATGGTCGATATCGTTCTCCAGCGGCGCCAGCGTGTCGTACTGGCCGATGTGCACGTAGCCGACCTTACCGGCGCGATCGATGAAGATCGTGTCCGGGAAGCCCTCGATCGCGGCCAGCGGCGCGAGCTGTGCCGGAGAGGTCTGATAGCTCGGATAGCTGACCGGATGCTTGGCGAGGAACGGGCGCGCAACGCTGGCGGAGTCGCTCGTGTCGGCGCCCAGGAACGCGACCTGGCGCCCGAAGCGCGCCGAGGCGGAGGCGAACAGCGAAAACTCCTCGCGGCATGGGAGGCACGACGATTGCCAGACGTTGAGCACCACCGGGTAGCCGCGTAACGCGTCGAGACCGGCGGTGAGCGAGGCGCTCGAGCCCAGAAGATCGCCTGCCTGCCGGTGCAGCCGCGCGAGTGAGCCCGGTGAGCCCGCCAGCGCCCGCTGGGCGGCGGCGGCGCTCGGCGCCTTCAGTGGCGGCAGCGCGCTGGCCGGGATCTCCCGGCCCATCAGCCAGTAGAGGTCGTCGAGCGCCTGCCCGGCGGTCCAGGGCAGCGACGGGTGCGCGAGGTTCTGGCGCCCGTGGTCGTTGAGCAGCCCTCGCAGGGCTGGTAGCAGTTTGCCGCTCACGTCCGGCTGACCCTCGTCGACGATACGCTCCTGGCCGGCGGGGTCCAGGAAGAACAGCGCGTCGGAGTGCTGCACATCGAAGCTCTCCGGCTTGTGGGTAAGCCAGTCGACGTCCGGCGGGTTGCCCTGCGGCACGCGCTGGTAGCCCACGCCGAAGAACTTCCACAAGCGGTGGATCTCTGGCTTTGTCCCGGTCAGCAGCTCGAAGTTGACGCCCGTCAAGCGGCGATAGGCGCGCAAGCGCGCGGGACTGTCGCGCCACGGGTCGACTGTCGCTTCGGCGATGATGACGCGATTCGCGAGGCCTGCATGCCGGAGCTCGGTCGTGAGCGTCATGAGCGCTCCGGTGGTCATCGGGCACACCTCGTGGCAAAGCGTCAGCGACGGAGCCAGCACGACCCACTTGCCACGCCAGGCGCTCAGCGGCGCCGGCCTTCCACGGTCGTCGATCAGCGCCAGCGACGGAACGTGCCGCGGGCGCTCCATCGCGGTCCCCATCGCAAGCGGCGCCGGCACCACCGCCGGGGCGCTCGGCCGTCCTGGCCCCCACGTCGCCAGCGCCGAGAGCGCCGTCAGCAACGCCAGCAGAACGACGGTCCCAGCGATCGATATCCGGCGCAGACGGCGGTAGGACACTGCGCTCTGATTCTAGTTCCGCCTGATTCCCCGGCGCGGCACGCCATACTGCGATCGCCATGTCCTCCACCGGCAGCAGCCGTACCGATGCCGGGGATCGCCTCGAGCGCAGCCCCACCGATGCCGGGGATCGCCCCAAGCGCCGGCGTACGATGGGCGGGGACCGCCCGAAGCACGACCCCCTTCCACGCAGCGCGTGGACGCGCTTGGCCGCGTGCACGGGCGCCGCGGCGTTGCTGCAGCTCGATGGGACGCTGATCACGGTCGCGCTGCCATCCGTCGCCCGCGGCTTGCACGTGAGCAGCGCGTCAACCGCCGTGCTCCTGACAGCCTACTTCGGCGCCTACGCGCTCTTGCTGCTTCCCGGCGGGGCGCTCGTCGACCGCTTTGGGGCCCGTCGCTTGGCGTTGATCGGGCTGGGCGTGTTCGCGGTCGGCGCGGCTGCCGGAGCGCTCTCCTCGAGCATGGCGATGCTGATCCTCACGCGCGTGATCCAGGGCGCCGGGGCGGGTCTGGTTAGCCCGGCCGCGCTCGCGGGCGCGATCAGCGGCTTTCCCGCTGAGCGCCGCGGTAGCGCGCTCGGGATCTGGGGCGCGAGCGCGGGCATCTCGAACCTGCTCGGACCGGTGCTCGGAGGTCTGCTGACGGTGGCGTTCGGCTGGCGAGCCGACTGGTGGGCGCTCGTGCCGCTGACGGCGCTCGCGCTGTGGGCGATCGTGCGCCAACTGCCCACGATCGTCCACGACGACACGAACGAGGAGAAGCATCCGTCTTTGAACCCGGTGGTGCTCGCCGCGACGCTGATCGCCGCGCTCACGTTCGCGGTGATGATCGGCTCGTTCTATCTCGCCGAGCAGTATCTCCAGCGCGCCGCCGGCTACTCGGCGCTTGGAGCATCGAGCGCGCTCGTGATCGTGGCCCTGCTGGTCGGCGCGGGCGCGCCGCTCGCCGGTCGCCTCGCCGATAGCAGCGGCGAGCGGCTACCGGCGGTGCTCGGGTTCGTGGCCGCCGGGGTTGGCCTGTTGGTGCTCGGGATCCCCGGCGTATCGCTGGACAGCGTCGTGACGATCGTGCCACTGATCCCCGTCGGTCTTGGTCTCGGACTGCTGTTCGTGCCCACCTCGCGCGCCGCGCTGAACGCGAACCCACTCGCCTTCCACGGACGCACCTCGGCGGTGCTGTCAGTCGGCCGGCTGGGTGGCGCAGCCGTGGGAGCCGGTCTCGCGGGCATCGCGCTATCCGGCGGTCCCAGTGCCTCGGCGGTACACCACGCGCTGCTGCTCGCCGCCGCGCTGTGCATCGTGGTCGGGATACCGGCCTCGAGCAGGCTGGG
>JALYUQ010000034.1 GCA_030853685.1 Actinomycetota bacterium
GGCGGACGCCTTGATGATGCCGTTGGCCGCCGTCCGCGACGGAGGCGCGAGTCGCTGGCGCGATGACGTGGTGGATCTGCGTGAGGACGAGGACGCATCACTGGTCCGAGGCCTACTCCGCGACGTCGAGCGTGCATTCATCGAGCCGCTCGTCCAATACTCCTTTCCGGTCACGGTGCTCCCGATGGCGACCGAGCTCGAGGCGGTCTGCACGATCTTCGAAACGCTCAACCGCACCGGGAAGCCGCTCACGCCGTTTGAGCTGATCAGCGCACGCGCGTTCGCTGGAGGGCTCAGCCTCAACGATTATTGGTCCTCGGCGCTCGAGCGGCATCCGGTCCTTGAGGACTTCGGGCTCGAGCCGTACTACCTGCTCCAGGTCATCGCGCTGCGACTCGGCGTCTCGTGCAAACGCAGCGTCGTGCTGTCGCTGTCGCCAGACGACATTGCTCGCCAATGGGACGATGCCGTGAGCGACATGGCATCGGCGGTGTGCCTGCTCCGGGACGAGTGCGGCGTACTAGTCAGTAGGTGGCTGCCCTATCGGCCGATGCTGATCCCGCTCGCGGCCGCATGGCGAGAGATCGCGAGCACCGTTGGCCCGGCGCAAGGGACGATGCGAGCCAAGCTGAAGCGCTGGTTCTGGTGTGCGTGTTTCACCGGAGAGTACGAGAGCTCGTCCGCATCGCTCGCCGAGCGCGACACCCTGATCCTGAGAGGCTGGCTTGCCGGCGGCGACGAGCCGCCAGCGGTCAGCGACTACCGCTGGGACGCGGAGCGTTGGCGAACAGTAACCATCCGGCAGCAGAATTTGTACCGAGCCACGATCGCGCTGACTCTCGCCGAGCACCCGCGCGACTTCCATACTGCGGCCCCGCTCTCGCAAGAACTGATCGAATCCGGGAGGATCGACGACCACCGCATCTTCCCCCGTGGCTACCTCAAAGGCCTCGGGCGTGGGCGCGAAGTCGACTCCGTACTGAACCACTGCTTGATCGACCGGGAGACCAACACCCGCATCGGGAAGAAGGCACCGTCGGTCTACCTCGAAGAAATCCGCTCAGCTTTGGGCGACGAGCTAGATCGCGTGCTGATCAGCCACCGACTTTCCGTCGGCGAGCACAGCCCCCTCAGCACGAACGACTTCGACAGCTTGCTTACGTGGCGGCTGGAGGAACTCGGCCTCGCGCTCACTGAGCGAACTGGAAATGTCGGCGCTAGGAGCAACGGAATCGATCCGTATCGCGCACGACTCGACGCCCGGATCGAGCTCCGGTTGCGGCACCTCATCCTCGATCGGCTGTGCGGTGACGCGACGCGCCTACCACCGCACATCGCCCAAAGGGTCGCCGAGCGGCTCGTCGCAGCGACCCGCAAGCACCCCGGGAACGACCTCACACAACTTCGGACGCTCACAGGATTGCTCGAATACTTCGACCTGCGCGAACTCCAAGACACCATCGTCGCAAAGACGGTCTGGCCACAGTTCGAGGCGATCTTTGACACGAAAAAGAGCCTGATCTCGCGCTTCGGACAGCTCGCCGAACTCCGTAACGCGATCCGCCACAGCCGATCCTTCAATGACGTCACGATGAAAGATGGGCAAGCAGCTCTCGCCTGGTTCAGGAACATCTTCGATGCACTCGATCGCGCTGCACCGCCCCCGCGCCAGAGTAGGTACGGCCCGGAGGGACGCCCGGGCTCGCGCGACTCGAGCTGACCCCTACCGCACGTAGATCGCCGGACGGTAACGAGGTTCCGGAATCGGACGGCCGGCTTCCCGGGCGGCGGCCAGCCACGCTTTCTTCGCACGCTCGACCTCTGCCAGGGCGGCCTCGGGGCTTGTCCCAAATGCCGAGCATGCTTCGAGGTCCGGCACGTCCGCAATGTAGCCGCGGTCGTCGTCACTGTAGAACACGTTGATGTGGTAGTCGGTCATCGATCTTCCTCCAACCGTAAACCGTAGCGTTCGACGATGCGGAGCACCTGGCGCACCTGGTAGGGCTTGGCATCGCCGCGGACGTCCTGGAGATTGAGCAGCTCGCTCACGTCCGGATGCGCATAGATGTGATGACTCCCGCTGACTCGCCGGAGGTCGAAGCCCAAGCCCTCGACGAGGTTCTGCAGGTCGGTGAACGCCACGTTCGCCACCGCCCCTCGGGCAAGTCTGGCCAACAGCTTGCGGCGATTCATCCGACGAACGTGGCCCGAGTTCCGAAGTTGGTAGGCACGTCGATGGGCCGGAGTCCCGCTCTGGCATTGGGATCCGAGGGGTTTGTGCGCTTGTGCGGCGTGTGCCTACGCCGTTTGGCGGGGCGCGGCGGCGGGTGTGATCTGCCCGAACCGTGGGGGTTCGGGCACGCCGAGTGTCTTTAGGAGCTGGCGCTGCTCGGCGCTGAGCTCGGTGCGTTGGGTGAACTCGCCGTCGGGTGAGCGGAAGCGCCCTTGCTTGATCGGGCCGAGCTGGTCGCCGATGGTCCGCCAGGTGCTCTGGGCGCGTAGCTCGGCGACTCGGAGCGGCCGTTTGCACTGGCCCCACCGCGGACGCTTGAAGTGGCCCCACTTCGCGTCGGTTGTTGTTGGTGTTGATGTTGCCTGATCGCCCGGTCGGATGCCATGCCGCGACTGCGTCGCGA
>JALYUQ010000041.1 GCA_030853685.1 Actinomycetota bacterium
TTCCGATTTGCGCATAGCGTTCGCATCCCGTGAGGTCTATCCGCTGGGGGGCGGGGGGATCGCTCAGTTCGTGAGCGCTGCTGCGCGGCTGCTCTCGAGCGTCGCCGAGGTCACGATCCTCACAACCTCGCTGTTCGAGGAAGCCTATGAACGCCTGTGCGCCCAGCGCGACCCACGGCTGCCCGGCAAGGGCGTGCGGATCGCGTTCGTGCCCGAGCCGACCGCCGAGGAGGCGGGCGCGTGGACGCACGTGATGCACTGCTACGGGGCTCGCGTCTACGAGCGCCTGCGCGAGCTCTATCCGGACGGCGGACCTGACCTGATCGAGTTCCCGGACTTCCTGGGCGAGGCGTTCGTCACGGTCCAGGCAGCCGAGGCGCTCGACCCTTTTCTCGCCCAGACACGCGTGTGCGTGCGCATCCACACCACCGCCGAGATCTGCGAGGTGCTCGACGGCTTCTACAAGCGCGATGCCCGCTCGCAGGCGCTGCATGCGATGGAGCGCTACTGCCTGGCCAAGGCCGATCGCCTGATCTGGCAGGGAGGCGACGTGCTGGGCACCTACCGTAGGTTCTACGGAGCAGGTGCGCTGGCGCCGGCCACGCGCGTGCGCTATCCATACCTCGGCCCGGCCACCGCTCCCGGCGCCGACTCCGACGCCGCTTGCCAAGCCCCGCTCCGGCTCCTCTACGCGGGGCGGCTGGAGCGCCGCAAGGGCGTACAGAACCTGATCGCAGCGGCGACCGGCTGTCACCGCGACGACTTCCGGTTGACCCTTGTCGGCCCGGACACCAACACAGCGCCGCTCGGGCACTCGATGCGCGCGCTGCTGGAGCTGGCGATCGCCGGCGACGGTCGGATCGAGCTGAGGGGCCCCTCCGATCGCGGAATGCTCGCGGAGGCGATCCGAGCCCACGACGTGGTGGTGATCTCCTCGCTGTGGGAGTGCTGGCCCTACGCCGCGCTCGAGCCGCTGCACCTCAATCGCCCCATCCTGGCGACCCCGGTCGGCGGCTTGGCCGAGCTGGTGGCCCCCGGTGCCAGCGGATGGCTGGCGCGCGGCACCGGCGCGAGCGCGCTCGCAGACGCGCTGGAGGCGCTCCTGGACCGCAAGCAGGAGGTCCAGGATATGGTGCGCGCCGGGACGCCGCTCGCCCACGGACGAGCGCTCAGCGACGACCACGAGATCGTGGGTGCCTACCGTGAGCTGGCGGGCGCCAACCCCCGGAGGGGCAACCCTCGCAGCGCTGGCGCCGGGGCCCCCCTCGTCTCGGCGATCGTGCCCTACTACCGCGCTTCTCGCTTCCTGGCCCAGACGATCGACTCGCTGCGGGCCCAGACATACCCCCGGATCGAGATCGTGCTGGTCAACGATGGCTCGTTCGAGGACGAGGACTGGATCGTCGCCGAGCTCGCGTCGCGCCTGCCCGTGACGGTGGTAACGCAGATGAACCAGGGGCTGGGCGCGGCGCGGAACTTCGGCATCGCCCAGAGCCGGGGGCGCTACATCTTCCCGCTGGATGCCGACAACATCGCCGAGCCCGAGCTCGTAGCGCGATGCGTGACGATCCTCGAGCACCGCCACGAGCTCGCCTACGTGACCTCATGGTCTCGCTACATCGATGACAGCGGGTGCCCCCGTGGCGGCGTGGACATCGGTTACGAGCCGCTGGGCAACCACGCGGCGCTGAACTCCGAGCAGAACGTCGCCGGCGACGCCGCGGCGGTGCTGCGCCGGCGGATCTTCGATGCCGGCTTTCGCTACAGCGAGGAGCTGACGAGCTTCGAGGACTGGCATCTGTACCGCGAGCTCCAGCGCGCCGGGCAAGTCGGCGCCGTGATCCCCGAGCGGCTGTTGCGATACCGCGTGCGCGAGGACTCGCTGCAGGCGCAGTTCGCCCAACCCAAGCGTGCGCGCCTGATTGGGGAGATAGAGGCTCTGATGCAGGAGAATGGAGTCCGATGGACATCGTCGAGCGCCTGACGCTGGAAGCTGCGCAGGCCGACACGATGCTTGCCTGCGAGCACCGCCACCGCTACGAGTTCGCGGCCGGCCTGTGTGCCGGGCGCCGCGTGCTCGACCTCTGCTGCGGCAGCGGCTACGGGAGCGCGATTCTCGCTTCGAGCGCGCGCGAAGTGGTGGGGGTCGACAACAACGCCGCCACCGTGGAGATGGCCGCGGCGACAATCGGGTACGAGGTGCCCGGCACGAGCTTTGCACTGGTTGACGCGCTGGCCTTCCTCGGAGACGCGCTCGCCGTCCAGGACGATGACGTGGGAAGCCGCTTCGAGGCGATCGTCTGCTTCGAGGGCCTCGAGCACCTGCAGGATCTCGACCGAGCATTCGAGCTGCTGCGCGAGCACGCGCGGCGCGGCGTGCAGATCGTCGCTTCGGTGCCCAACGACAAGCTCTTCGATCAGGAGAACCCCTTTCACGTCACGGCGTTCGGCTACGACGAGGCGCTCGCGGCGTTCGCGGCGTTTCCCTCGACGGTGATGGTGCCGCAGTTCCTGGCCGAGGGCTCGCTTCTCATTCCGCAGGGCGCGAGCGCGACCGACGTGGAGGTGGAGCTCTCGCCGCAAGGCCGCGACGAGCCCGAGTACGCAAACCACTTCGTCTTCTGCGTCAACTTCGAGCCCGGCGAAGTGCAGCGCGTGCACCACGGCAGGATCCGGTGCAGCGTGGCGCCGGTCTTCAACCGCTGGTCCGAAGACCTCAAGCACGGCGCTTGGGCTCTGCGCCGTGAGAACGCCCGCCTCGCGCGGGCGCACCTGGGCAAAGGCGGGTCGGCCGCGGCGTCGGCGCTGGCGGGGCTCGCCGATCGCGAAGCCCAGATCGCAGCGCTGCGGGAGTGCTGCCGGGTCGCGCAGGCGCGGGTCATGGAGCTGGAGGCGACCCTGGCGGGCATGGCGGCGCCCGCGGCCGTGGTGGGGCCGGCGGCGGTCGAGCCCCCGGAGTCCGCGGCGCTCACCGCGATCTCGACGGCGCCTGCGCTCGTGACCCGCCCCGACGAGGACCCCAATAGCTGGGAGAACCGCCGCCGGCGCGCAGCCGGGGTGCTGATCCCATGGATCGAGCAGACCGTCCCGCTCGCCGGCAAGACGGTGCTGGAGTACGGGTGCGGGAACGCAGCAGTGAGTTGCGCCTTCGCGCAGCGAGCAGGACGCGTGATCGGTGTGGATATCGACGAGCACGGGATCGAGGAAGGCCGCGAGCACGTCCGGGAGCGAAGCCATGGCAACATCGAGCTCGAGCTCCACGGCCTGGACTCGATCCTGGCCGCGGTCGCCGCGCGAGAAGGGGAGATCGACGTCTTCCTGCTGTACGCGGTGCTCGAGCACTTGACGGTGTCAGAGCGACTGGCCGTAATGCGCCTCGCGCGGGAGGTAGTGAAGCCCGGTGGGGCGATCGTCGTCTGCGAGACCCCCAACCGCCTGATCTACTTCGACCACCACACGGCGCAGATGCCGTTCTTCCACCTGCTCCCGGACGAGCTCGCCCTGGACTGCTACCAGCGCTCAGAGCGCGAGGACTTCCGTGGGGCGATCGACACGGCTGCGGAGCAGGGGCCCGAGGCGGCCCTAGAGGCGATCCGCCGCTGGGGGCGCGGGGTGAGCTTTCACGAGTTCGAGGTCGTGTTCGGCGACCTCTACAAGCATGTGCTCGCGTCCAACTACGACCCGCTCCTCTTCTCCGAACGCCCGATCCAGCCCGACGAGGTGATCCTGGCGCGCTACCTGGAGCGCTGGCGGCCGGACCTCGCGCCAGTCTGGTCGCGTTACTGGCTTGACCTGATCCTCTCGCCCACTCCCCTGGTCAAGCGTCCGCCGTTCCTGGCGCCCTGGAGCGCGCAGACCGTGGCGAGCGCGAACGTGGGCTGGACGAGCTCCGAGCGCCTCCATCTCAGCGGCCCCGGCGCGACCCTGTGGGTGGAGCTGCCCCGCCCCACCAGCCGGCTGGTCGTGGGCTCGGTGACCAGGGAGGGGGGCACGCTCGCCCTCAGCGCCCGTTCCGAGAGCAGCAAGGAGCCGCTGCGGGGCACCGCCGCCGCCCCCCCGGGGCAGGCGGTCTTCACATCTTTCGCGCTGCCCGGCCCAGCGCACCGGATCGCGCTCAGCGCAAGCCGCGAATGCGAGCTGGTGTTCGTGGGCTACGAGGACTAGCCCGGGATTTTCGGGGCTGGCGACGGTTGGCCTTCGATCGCGGGGCTTGGGGCTCACCCGCGTTCATGGCCCACCCCCGTCGGCTCGAGGATCGTGAGCCCGCCAAAGCAGACGCGATAGAATGGCCAGTCGCGTCCTGGCACACGCTCACGAGCTTGGTCGGTGGCGTAAGCTCGAGTTGGCCGTGCATCCCGAGGGAGGTTCCTTGATTCGCCGTCTGTGGTTGGTGCTCTGTGGCTCTGTAGCCCTGCTGGTGGGTCTGCTCACGAGCGCTGCGGGGGCGCAGGCGGCGGGCCAGCCTCTCAGCGCCGGCTCATCCGGCGTCCCGGGGACGCAGTTCTTCGGCGTCGCGGCGCAGGGCGACGGGCGCCTGGTGGCGACCGGGGAGAACGGCACCGGCGCCGGCGCGCAACTAATCGTCGCTCGCTTCAACGCCGATGGGAGCTTGGACGCCAGCTTTGGCAATGGCGGGATCGCGTTCGGTCCCGCACTTTCGGCGGCGACGGCCGGCCGCGCTGTCGCCGTGGGCTCCGGCGGAAATGTCCTCGTCGCCGGCGGGCTGAGCAACGGCGTTGCCGATGGCGGCATGCTGCTGGAGCGCTTCAGCACCGCTGGGCGCCTGGACAGTAGCTTTGGGTCTGGCGGCGTGGCGCAGGCGCTGGTGCCACAGTGCGGCTCGGCATTGGCCATCGCCCTGCAGGGCGATGGGAAGATCGTCCTCGCCGGCAGTGGTTGCCCATCGCCGGGGCAGAGCGTGGCGGCTCTGGCCCGCTTCACCACCGCCGGCAGGCCGGACACCAGCTTCGGTGCAATCGGCGGCGCCCCCGCCGGCGCGG
>JALYUQ010000044.1 GCA_030853685.1 Actinomycetota bacterium
CGCCGGCACTCCGGCCGCCGGCGTGGCGGTCGCCGGCTTTGGGGGGGCCACCACATCCGCGCTGGAACCCGGCGACCTCGTCGTGGCCAGCGAGCTGCGCACGCCCGGCGGGACCACCACAATCACCTGTCCGGGGGCGGGGATGATCGCGGGCATGCTGCGCCGCCGCGGCGTGAGCGCACACGTCGGACCGATCGTGTCGGTGCGCAGCCCGGCGACCGGGTCGGCCCGCGCAGCGCTGGCGAGCACCGGGGCGCTGGCGGTCGACATGGAGTCGGCGTGGCTGGCCGGCGCAGGCGCCGGGCGGCCGCTCGTGGTCGTGCGCGCGGTGCTCGACACGCCCCGGCGTGAGCTGTTCAATCCGATCGCGACCGCCGGGGGGCTACTTGCGGCCGCGCGCGCATTGCGCGCCGCCGCGGGCGTCCTCGCCGAGTGGGCCGACGCAATCGCGCCGCGCGAGCTCGTGCTCGGCACCCCCCGCGCCTCGTGCGCCGGCGTCGAACGGGCGATCGAGGTGGTCGAGCGCGTGCTCGAGCGCTACGGACCGCCGGTCTACATGCGCCGGCAGATCGTCCACAACCGCCACGTCGTCGCCGACCTCGAGCGCCGCGGAGCCATCTGCGTGGAGGAGTTCGACGAGGTCCCCGACGGCGCCACCGTCGTGTTCTCGGCGCATGGGGTCTCGCCCCGCGTTCGCGAGCAGGCTCGCCGGCGCAAGCTAAACGCCGTCGACGCCACCTGCCCGCTCGTCAGCAAGGTCCACGCCGAAGCGCGGCGCTTTGCGAAAGCCGACTACACGATCGTGCTGGTCGGCCACCAGGGCCACGAGGAGATCGAGGGCACCACCGGGGAAGCGCCGGGCGCGGTGCGGGTGATCGCGGGCGAGGACCAAGTGCAGGGGCTGCAGGTTCGCGACCCGCACCGCGTCGCCTACCTGACCCAGACGACGCTCGCGGTTGACGAGACCAAGGGGGTGGTCGACCGGCTGCGCGAGCGCTTCCCTGAGATCGAGGGCCCGCGCTCAGACGACATCTGCTACGCGACCCAGAACCGCCAGGACGCGGTCAAGGCGCTCGCGTCAGATTGCGATCTGGTGCTCGTGATCGGGTCGCGCAACTCCTCGAACTCCAACCGCCTGGTCGAGGTGGCCGAGCGTCATGGCTGCAGGGCGCGCCTGATCGACGACGAGACCGAGCTGCAACCGGACTGGCTGGCGCATGTGCGCCGGGTCGGCCTGACCGCCGGGGCCTCGTGCCCCGAGCGGCTCGTCCAGCGCGTAGTCGCCGCGCTGCGCGTACTCGGGCCGCTCGAGCTCGACGAGCAATCGGTCGCCACGGAGACGGTTGCCTTTGCGTTGCCGCGGGAAGTCAGAGACTGATGAAGAGACTGAATGACCCACACGCGTGGAGACTGAATGACCCACACGCGTGGAGACGGAGACTGATGAAGAGACTAATGACCCACGCTGTCGCTATGGGACAATAGACAGCACGATGACGGTACCGATCAGGCAGAGCGTCAAGGTCGGAAGCTACGTCGCGCTTCAGCGGCTGCGCGGGCGCGAGAAGTATGCGCTCGTGCTCGAGCTCGAGCCGCTCTTCCAGTGCAACCTCGCGTGCGCCGGCTGCGGCAAGATCCAGCACCCCGACCACGTCCTGCGCCGGCGCATGTCGGTCGCCGACGCTGTGGGCGCCGTGGAGGAGTGCGGCGCGCCGGTGGTGTCGATCGCCGGCGGCGAGCCGCTGGTGCATCCCGACATCCACCAGATCGTCACCGAGCTCGTGGCGCGCAAGAAGTTCGTCTATCTGTGCACGAACGCGCTGCTGCTGGAAAAGAAGCTGGATCGCTTCACGCCGTCGCCGTACTTCGCGTGGGGGATCCACATCGACGGCCTGCGCGAGCGCCACGACAAGTCCGTCTGCCGGGAGGGCGTGTTCGACACCGCGCTCAGCGCAATCGACGAGGCCAAGCGGCGCGGATTCCGGGTGACGACCAACACGACCTTCTTCTCCGACGACACGCCCGAAACCGTGCGTGAGACGCTCGACTTCCTCAACGACGACGTAGGGGTCGATCAGATGATGATCTCCCCCGCCTACGCATACGAGAAGGCTCCCGATCAGGAGCACTTTCCCGGCGTAGAGCAAACGCGGCGCCTCTTCCGCGCGGCCTTCGCCGACGGTCACCGGCGCCGCTGGCGCTTCAACCACTCGCCCTTGTTCCTCGACTTCCTCGAGGGCAGGATCGACTTCCCCTGCACCGCCTGGGGCATCCCGAGCTACTCGATCTTCGGCTGGCAGCGCCCCTGCTACCTGATGTCCGACGGTTACGCGAGCAGCTACCGCGAGCTGCTCGAGGAGACCGACTGGGAGCGCTACGGCCGCGGGCGCGATCCGCGCTGCGCGAACTGCATGGCCCACTGCGGATACGAGCCGACGGCTGTCAATAAGGCGGTGCGCGCCCCCCACACGGCGCTGCGTGCGGCGCTCAGACGTTAGCGAGGCGCCTGCCGATCGCCCCGCCGCGGGGAGCCGCATCCGTCGATCGCGGTCACCGCCTCGAGTCGCGGTCGCCCGCCTAGCCGCGTTTTCCGCACTACGAAAGCGCTAGTGCCGCCGGTTGCTGTTCTGGCCAGGGTGGCGTGATGTCGAGCAGCTCGAAGACGCGGCGTTGAGTGTGGGTGAGGCGGTCGAGCTGGATG
>JALYUQ010000053.1 GCA_030853685.1 Actinomycetota bacterium
CGTCGGCTGATTGCGCGCATTGCGCTCGCTACCCTCTCCGGTGTGGACGACCTCTATCGCGAGAACATCCTCGATCACTACAAGCAGCCGCGCAACTGGAGCCCGCCGCTCCCGGAGCTCGAGCACGCTGAGCTGGAGTTCCAGGACCTGAACCCGCTCTGCGGTGACGAGCTGATGGTGCGGCTCGCGGTGGACGACCAGGGAACTATCGAGGAGGTGCGGTTCTCGGGCCACGGCTGCGCGATCTCACAGGCAGCGGCGTCGATGAGCTCTGAGGAGATCAAGGGCATGAAGGTGGAGGACCTGCTGCACCTCGACCGCTCCTTCGTGCTCGACCTGCTCGGGATCGACATCTCGGCGACGCGGATCAAGTGCGCGCTGCTGTCGTTGAAGGTGATCAAGGGCGCATCACTAGGTCACGCAGTGGGTTGGGAGCCCGAGACGACCGAGGATGGTCCTCCGGCGCAAGCGGCATAGGCTCGTATGACGAGCCGGGCACCGGTGGGAACGTTCGGCCAAGTCAGCCAGGCGCGCGCGGCCAAGCCAGCCATGACGCAGGCCCAAGCCAGCCAGGACAGTCGAGCCGCTATGATCCGCCAGGGAAATCCGATCAATCCGCTAGGACATAGGACCGCATGCCGCAAGCCATCGAAGTTTGTCCCCTGAACGAGCTCCCACCGGGCAGTATGCGCCTGGTCGAGTGGGAGGATCTGGAGATCGGCGTCTTCAACTGCGCCGGGACCGTGTACGCGATCGAGGATCGCTGCTCGCACGACGATGGCACGCTGAGCGACGGTGAGCTGGACCAGGAAGCATGCACGATCGAATGCCCCCGACATGGCTCGCTGTTCGACCTGAAGACCGGCAAGCCCATGACCCTGCCCGCGTACGTTCCGGTGGACACCTTTCCGGTGACCATCGAGCACGAGACGATCAAGCTGGAGGTGGAGTAGTGGCTACTCCCGACACATTGACCCAAACCCCTGTCCTGACCCCCCCAATGACCCCCGTCGAGACCGAGAACGCGGGGCTCGCCGGCATCAACGCCGACTACACCGAGCGCTACGGCTTTCACGACGCGGAGAACTACCTCTACAAGGCTCCCAAGGGCCTGAGCCGCGAGATCGTCGAGAAGATCTCGGAGTTCAAGTCAGAGCCGCAGTGGATGCGTGACTTCCGCCTCAAGGCGCTCGACCACTTCCTGGCGCGCAAGCAGCCCACCTGGGGCTCGCCGCTGCTCGCCGATGTCGACTACGACAACATCCACTACTTCGTGCGTGCTTCGGAGAAGCCCGGACGCTCGTGGGACGACGTCCCCGACGACGTCAAGAAGACCTTCGACCGGCTCGGAATCCCCGAGGCGGAGCGCAAGTTCCTGTCCGGCGTCGGGGCGCAGTACGAGTCCGAAGTCGTCTATCACCAGGTTCACGAGGACCTGGAGAAGCAGGGCGTCATCTTCACCGACATGGACACGGCGCTACGTGAGCACGAGGATCTCGTGCGCGAGTACTTCGCGACGGTGATCCCGCCCAACGACAACAAGCTCGCGGCGCTCAACTCGTCGGTGTGGTCGGGCGGGTCGTTCGTGTACGTGCCGGAAGGTGTCCACGTCGAGATGCCGCTGCAGGCCTATTTCCGGATCAACACCGAGAACATGGGCCAGTTCGAGCGGACGATCATCATCGCCGAGCCGGGCTCATACGTCCACTACGTCGAGGGTTGCACGGCTCCCACCTACAGCTCGGACTCGCTTCACTCCGCCGTGGTGGAGCTGATCGCCAAGCCGGGTGCCCGGATTCGCTACACGACGGTCCAGAACTGGTCGACCAACGTCTACAACCTGGTCACCAAGCGCGCGGTCGCGTACGAGGATGCGACTGTGGAGTGGGTGGACTGCAACCTCGGATCGAAGCTGACGATGAAGTACCCGAGCATCTACCTGATGGGCGAGCGCGCCCACGGGGAGGTTCTGTCGATCGCCTTCGCGGGCGCCGGTCAGCACCAGGACGCGGGCGCCAAGATCATCCACGCCGCGCCGAACACGACCTCGAACATCTTCGCCAAGTCGATCTCCAAGGACGGCGGGCGGGGCTCCTACCGGGGCCTGCTCGAGGTTGCCAAGGGCGCGCACGGCGCAAGGTCCAAGGTCGTCTGCGACGCGTTGCTGCTCGACGAGGGCTCGCGCTCTGACACCTATCCGACGATCAGGATCGGCGAGGACGATGTCGACGTCGGCCACGAGGCGACTGTCTCGAAGGTCGGCGAGGACCAGCTCTTCTACCTAGAGTGCCACGGGATTCCCGAGGAGGAGGCCTCGAAGTTGATCGTCAACGGCTTCATCGAGCCGATCACCAAGGAGCTTCCGATGGAGTACGCGGTCGAGATGAACCGCCTGATCGAGCTGCAGATGGAAGGCTCGATTGGCTAGCACGGCGCAGGCGCAAAGCGCCGAACCCGGCTTTCTGGCGGCGCGCCGTGTGCGCGCCGCCGGTCTGACTGAGACCCTCAAGCTGCCGCGGTTCAAGGGTAGGGCGGGGTGGGAGTTCACGGACATCTCAGGACTCGACCTCGAGGCATTCGCTCCTGCGCCGGCAAACGGCGCCCAGCCGGCCGCACAGACGGCGGCCGCACAGACGGCGTCCGCACAGACGCCGATAACGACATCAACGTCCGCGCAACCCGCACCCACGCCGATGTTCGAGCTCGACGGCGCTGTCGAGCTGCGCCAGATCGACGCCGGCGCTGCCGCGAGGACGGGGGAGCTCCCGGAAGGAGTCCTCGTGATGACGCTCGAGCAGGCGGCTCGCGAGCACCCGAAGCTCGTCGAGCGCCATCTCGGGACGGTGGTCAGCGGCGAGGATCACGACCTGTTTCTGGCCCGCAACGGAGCGGGCTTTCGGGGTGGGGCGTTCGTCTACGTGCCGGCCGGGGTCGCGCTGGCGCACCCGATCCTCTTGAGCGCGATCCATGCAGCCACCGCGACCGAGCTCGACCGGCGCACGCTGATCGTGCTCGAGCGGGGCGCGCAGGCTGAGGTCTGGGAGCAATACCTGTCAAGCGCCGACGACATCGAGGGTGTGTTCAATACCGTCGTCGAATTGGTCATCGGCGACAACGCGCGGCTGCGCTACGTCTGCGGCCAGGGGCTCTCAGAGCGGAGCTGGATCTTCGGTGCCCAGCGAGCCGAGGTCGGCCGCGACGGCGCGCTCGATTGGGTGGCGCTCGGCTTCGGCTCCGCGCGCGGACGGGTGCGGATGGAGACGCGGCTGGGCGGACCCGGCGCCGACGCGCGGGTGACCGGAGCGTACGCGAGCCACGCCCGCCAGCACATCGACTTCGACACCACCCAGGAGCACGCGGCGCCCAACACGACCTCGGACCTGGCCTTCCGCGGCGTTCTGCAGGGCCGCTCGACGGCGGTCTGGAAGGGCAACATCATCGTCGACCCGGGCGCCCAGAAGACCGACGCCTTCCAGGAGTCACGCAACCTGCTGCTCTCAAAGCGCGCCCACGCCGACGCGATTCCGGGGCTCGAGATCCAGGCCAACGACGTGCGCTGCACGCACGCCGCCGCGATCGCCCAGGTGGACCCCGAGCAGATGTTCTACCTGTGCTCGCGAGGCCTGCGTGAGGACGCGGCCAAGCGGCTCGTAATCGAGGGCTTCCTGTCGGCGCTCGTGGAGCGCTTCGAGCCCGGGCCGGTGCGCGAGCAGCTCGCCGGCGTGCTCGAGCGGCGGCTGGGCCTGATCCTCGACTGAGATCGCCAGCCTTGCGAGGACCGCGCTGGGTGTCCCCCTCATCGCGCGGCGGCCACCCCCGCTGCCCGGGCAGCCAGGCCGATGACGAGCAGGGGGCTCACTGCGCAGGTCTGGCCGAGCAACGCGGGCTGACCGGATAACCGCAGTCCCAGCGCACCCTCGAACGGAAGCTTTGCGGCGTAGAGTCATATTGGTGCTGACCGATCCGCTCGACGCATCCCCACGGCAGGCCGCCCAGACGCTCGAGGATCTAGCGCGGTTGCGCCGGCGCAGGCGCCGCCTCGGGGCTCCGTGGTTCGCGCTGGTCTGCTTCGGGGCGTTGACCATGCTCAGCGCCCCCTTGATCGCCGTTACGAGCCCCGCTGCGCTGCTGCCGCTGTGGGTGGTTGGCGGCGCCGGCGGGATGCTCCTCATGCGCCACTACTACCGCCGCCGCGCTCGCCAGCGCGGCGTGACCGGCCGCGCACGCCGCGCCTGGACCGTCGGCGTGGTCATGTTCGTGACCTGCTTGGCGGCGGAGATCGCGATCGGGCTGATGAATGGCGGCGAGACCGCAAGTCTGACGACGCCGATCGTGATGACACTGGCCGGCTACCTCGCGCTGGGCTGGCTGGCGCGTGACCCGGTGCCGTCGTTGGCGATCGTCCCGGGGGCGGCGCTCGCCGCGGCGTTGGCGCTGGCGGGCCTGGCACCCTGGATCGTCGAGCTGACGTTCGGCGCCACCCTGGTTGCGGTGGGCGCCGGCTTGCGGGTTGCGCAGGAACGGTCATGAGTCATCCCAGCGGGCGCCTCGACGACGCGGTTCATCAACGTACGCGCCTGGGCATCCTCTCCGTGCTCTGCGAGGGCGGCCGCGCCGACTTCGTTTTTCTGCGCAACACGCTCGAACTCACGGACGGCAACCTGTCGCGCAACCTCGGCCGCCTGGAGGAGGCCGGCTACGTCCGGATCGAGAAGGTGCTCCAAGGCCGTCGGTCTCGTACCTGGCTGAGCGCCACGCGCTCCGGGCGCGCCGCTCTGGACGCCGAGGTCGCCGCGCTGCGGGAGATAATCGCCGGGCTTGAAGCTCCGCCGGGGCGCCGGCACGTGCAGCGGCCCTTGACCGATCCGGCCTGAGAGCGCCCGTGGCTGTGGGGCTCTGATGCTCATCCGCGAGTACGTAGTGCTCGACGTCTTCACGGACGTACCGCTGCAGGGCAACCAGCTCGCGGTCTTCACCGACGGATCCGCCTTGGGCGGCCAGCTCATGCAGCGCGCGGCGCGAGAGATGAGTCTCTCGGAGACCGTGTTCGTGCTCGCGCCGGGTGAGCGCGCGGACAGTGCGGGCGTACCAGGCGCCCGAGCCGCCGCCCGCCTTCCGGGTGCCGGCGCGGACGCCCGCATCCGCATCTTCACCCCTGCCATCGAGCTGCCGTTCGCGGGCCATCCGGTGCTCGGTGCGGCGTTCGTCGTCGGCGAGAGCACCGGCTCGAGCGTTGTTCGGCTGCAGACCGGCGTGGGCGTGATCCCCGTCGAGCTGACCCGTGAGGACGGGAGAATCGTGGCCGGCGAGATGGAGCAGCCGATTCCCGAGCCTGAGCCCTTTGCGAATGGCGATCGACTCCTGGCAGCCTTGGGCCTAGAGCGCTCCGGGCTGCCGATCGAGGCCTACCGCAACGGCCCGCTCCACATCTACGTCGAGCTTCCGAGCGCCGCCGCCGTCGCAGCCCTGCGCCCCGATCTGGGGGCGCTGACCGGCTTGGGCACGCTTGGTGTGAACTGCTTCGCGGGAGCGGGCAGCGCCTTCAAGACACGGATGTTCGCGCCTGCGCTCGGGGTCGACGAGGATCCGGCGACCGGGTCGGCCGCGGGGCCGCTCGCGCTTCACCTCGCGCGTCATGGACGGATCGCATTCGGTCAGGAGATCGAGCTCCGCCAGGGCGCGGAGACCGGCCGGCCGTCGCTGCTGCGTGCGCGTGTAGACGGCTCGCCCGGGCACATCGAGCGGATTGTCGTGGGGGGATCGGCGGTGCTCGTTGCGCGCGGCGAGTATCGGCTGGCGTGACGGGCCCTTTGGGGTGACCGTTCGCGCGGCGGTGGCGTTGGGCGCCAGCCGATTTCATCTGTGCGCCCGCCCTGCGGGGCGGGCGCGCAGGTGCGCAAGCTCGCAGGCGGGATCGCCGGCGGCGGCGTGTCTTGTAGGCTCGTGCGGTATGAAGCTCGCGACGTTCGTGGTGCCCGGCGACGCGATTGAACTGCCCGGAAGCCGGGGCGTGGTGGGCCACCGTCTCGTTGCCGGCGAGGTCGTGGGCGACCGCGTGTTCTCGTTCAACGATCCCACGAGCGTTGAGGACGTGCTGGCGAAGGGCGGGCAGCTACGGAGTGAGGAGAGCTGGGCGCTCGACGAGGTCGAACTGCTCGCGCCCGTGCCGGAGCCGGGTGCGATCTACGGGATCGGCCTCAACTATGCGGCGCACGTCGCAGAGACCGGGGGCGAGCGCCCCGAGCAGCCGATCGTGTTCACCAAGGTGCCCGGCGCGGCGGCGCCGCCCGGCGGGCCGATCCGCTGCCCCGAGGTGGTCCGCAGGCTCGACTACGAGGGTGAGCTCGCGATCGTGATCGGTGCCGGAGGAGCGATCGGCGGCTACTGCGTGGCCGACGACGTGAGCGCTCGTGACCTGCAGCGTCGCGAGCCGCAGTGGACCCGGGCCAAGGGCGCTGACACGTTCTGCCCGTTCGGGCCATGGATCACGACCCCCGACGAGGTCCCCGATCCGGGCGATCTGCGGCTGCGCACCTGGGTCAACGGGGAGCTACGTCAGGACACCCGGACTTCGGATCTCATCTTCGGCTGTCAACAGCTCGTCGACTTCATCGCCCAGACCTGCACGCTGATGCCAGGCGATCTGATCTTGACCGGGACGCCGAACGGCGTCGGGATGGGGCTCGACCCACCCCAGTTCCTTCAGTCCGGGGACGTGGTGCGGATCGAGATCGAGCGCCTGGGCGCGATCGAGCACGCGGTCGCCTGACCTGCCGGGCGA
>JALYUQ010000060.1 GCA_030853685.1 Actinomycetota bacterium
GCAAGACGATCGTTTCGATGCCACCGACTCGATCACCGTTTGCCCGCTGACCAGTGACCCCACCTCTCCCAGGAGCAGATCACCGCGACGGTGTTGAACCCGGTGACCTCGCGTGCCGGACGCGCCGCCGAAGCCGCTGCCTCGAGCGGCCCACGTAGCTCGAGCCGTTCAAAGATGAGATCCACCGGCTGTTGAAGGACGATCCTCGGCTGACCCGGGTTCGGGTTCGGACGACAGCCGTCTGCGGCCCGCATCCCCAGTACGTCCAGCGCGACCCGGACCGGGGACCGGGTGCCTCAGCGAAGGGCAAATGTGCCGAGATTGCGACAATTCTGTGCCAATCGTGTCTCAAGCCCCCGCCCTCGTTGATGAGCATCCGGAGACGGAGCTACGGTCTAGATACTGATGCAGGAGATCCTGATTCTGCCTGATGTACGGGCCTCGACCGTCGGAACTCGCAGCCTCGAGGAGCGCCTGAAGTCGATCCACAACAACATCTACGCCAACGAAGGGATCAAGCAGCGCTCGCGCGTGATGGACGAAGTCGTCAAGGTCTTGTTTGCGCGACTCCATGCCGAGCGAGCCGGTGTAGAAGTTGCCTCGGCCGCCACGACCTACAGTGCCCGGGAACTCTTCCGGGATGCAGTGCAGAGGGAAGCGGCAGGCCTTTTCGAGCCATCCGACAAGATCCAGCTTTCCGACGAGGCACTCGAATTTGCGATGGCCCAGCTAGGGCCTGAGCGTCTGCGCGCTCAAGACCCGAAGGGAGCAGCGTTTCAAACCGTGCTCGGCCCTACGCTACGCGGCGAGCTAGGCCAGTTCTTTACGCCAGACCCCGTCAAGGCCCTCTTGGTTGGGCTAACTTCACCTACGAAGGGTTCGCTTGTAGGGGATCCAGCAAGTGGAAGTGCAGGGCTACTCTTGGAGGCCTCCCAGGTGGTTCCTGACGTGAAGATCCGTGCCGTAGAGATTGACGCGTCGCTTGCGCGCCTCGCTCGCATGAACCTTTATCTGTCAGGAATCGATGAACCTGACGTTGTGCGGGCTGATGCGCTCTTGCCGCTTGGCATTTTGAGAGAGGTAACAGGCGGACGCGTTGCTGCGGGCATTTTCGACATCATCGTCACTAACCCCCCGTTTGGGAGTAAGGGGAAAATTTCCGACCCGATGGTGCTGGCCGGACTTGCTAAAGCCAGTGCCGGAAAGAAAGCTGTTGCTCCGGAGATATTGTTCATCGAGCGTGTTGTGCAACTCCTGCGAGATGGTGGTCGCGCTGGGATCGTGCTGCCGCTGGGAATCCTGTCAAATGCATCGGCTGCCTATATCCGGCGCTATCTCCGGCGTGAAGGAAGGATCTACGCCACGGTCGCACTCCCCCCGGAAACCTTCCGACCGACGGGTAACTCAGTCAACTCTGCGCTCGTGTTCTTCGAAAAGCGAGGGCCCTCACAGACCGCCTATCCGGTCTTCCGCGCGATCTCGTCATCAGTGGGATACGACCACCGAGGACGAATCGTGTCGGACGGCGCAGACGCTCCGGCGGTCCTCCAAGCTTGGGACCAATTTCGAGCGCGATACGGGACGGAGTCTCCATGGCTGTCCTGATTGGAGACCGTGCTTACGTTACGTGGACGGATGACGACTCGGATCGCGAGGATCCTGGGTACTACCTCCCTAGCACACTCGACATCGAGAGGAAGCTGCGTGATGCTGGGGCACTTCCACTGAGCGATGTCGCGAGGATGGCTGTAAGACCATGGCGGCCAGCCGCGAGCGGCTTCTTCCGCTACGTCGATATCTCCGCTGTTGACCACAGGACGGGGCTAGTCACGCCGGCGAGTGTCGCCGTGGAGGACGCTCCGTCCCGCGCACGTCAGCTTCTGCGGGCGGGGGACATTGTGGTTTCGTCGGTTCGCCCTGAGCGCGGCGCTGTCGCACGAATCGAGCGTGAGCACGATGGGGCGGTTGCTTCAACTGGGTTCTTCGTCCTTGAGCTCCAGCCCCAGTTGCGTCACATCCGCGACGCTCTCTTCGTATATCTGCTGTCCGACGTTTATCGACTTCAAGCAGTCCGACGAGCGTCATCATCGATGTATCCAGTTATTGGTCCCGACGAGTTCGAGACGATCCTCGTGCCGGTGGAGGTGCTTGAAGGCTGCACCGCCGTTTCGGCAAGCCTTGCGGAATCGGAGGCTGCTTTTCGGAGGGCAGCAGATCACTTGAACGCGGCGCGGGACGCGCTTAGCAACGCGCTAAGCCGGTTCGTTAAGGAAGATCCCACACGTCCCTTATCAAAGAGAACCAGATACCGTCACCAGGTTGACAGAGTGGATTCTGGTTAACGTGATCAGGGTGTGCCGGCGTGTGCGGCAGGCCGTAGCGGTGACTATCGTCTCGCTTGCGCGATCGTGCGAAAGCGATATCAGTCACCCTGCCAGTACGGAGCCAAAGATTGACGGCAAAGAAGTCCTGCGCGTCGAACCTGGGGCTGCTCGTGGGGTTTGTGGTCGTTTTTGATGAGATCAGGCGAGCGTATTCGGTATTCGTCCCCCAGAGAGACTTGAGCTCAAAGCGTCTGGCAACTTGAGTAGAAGGATCGAGAACATGGAAGTCATACCTGGCATAAACGCCAAGATGAGCGGCGGTGTCCTCCGGCATGCGCCACAGCATGAAGCCTTCCTTGATGGCCTGGCGTTCAAAGGCAACCTCCGTAAGAGCTGACTCTACCTTGGCGGCCGCTCCAAAACGATCGACCTCTAGGACGACGCCGGCGGGCGTAAGCGCGTCGAGCGAAAGGATAAGGTCGCCCTTCTTGGGAGCATGAAGCTCCCCGACGCAGTAACCGGGCTGTGCGTCATGGATCCGCGCTTTAATCAATTCGCGCCAGGGCTCCTCCCCTGTCGTGGAGCCACGAGGAACAACCTTCCCGGTCCGCCCACGCTGGATGTGGGTGTTTTCCTTCCCCGGTCGCCCTCTGAACATCACGCTCCAGGCGGAGCCACGCTTCGCAACGGATGCCATCGGAACGACGACTTGCACTGGCCCCAGCGCGACGGCCTGAAGTGGCCCCAGCTCGCGTCGGTTGTTGTTGGTGTTGATGTTGACTGATCGCCCGGTCGGATGGCTTGCCGCGGTTGTCGTCGCGA
>JALYUQ010000080.1 GCA_030853685.1 Actinomycetota bacterium
GCAACCTCCGCCGCGAGCTCCAGCGCCTACACCAGGGGACCTTCTGGGGCACGGCCGGCGTGGTCCAGAAGACCAGCGAGACCACCAACACGCAGCAGCGGATCCTCCGCGCGCTCGAGCTCGAACCGCCGCCCGCGTTCCCGGCGCTCGACACCGCCGGCTAGCCAGCATGCGGCCCAGCGCCCGGAAACGCCGATTCTAGGCACACGCCCCCACGGTCTCACCGGCGAATCACCTGGAACCGCAATGTTGTGTGCCCATCCGGTCGCGCAACTGTGGAAGCCGGGACGGTGCTTGAACAGCTTTCCGGGCGTCACCGACAGCTTGGCCTCCATGCGCAGCGCCGCCGCTCTGGGCGTAAGCGATGCGCCGCCAACACCGCTCGCATCTGCACCTGACGCGATCAACGACGTGCACAGCAAGCCGGGGAGTGAGCAAGCCATCGCGCGCTCCAGCTCGGGAGAACCCGCAACTCCGGGTCATGCTTCGTCGAGATCGGCGTGGGAATGCGGGTACGGGGCCAGCGCCGGCGCCGGCCACGGCAAGTAGCCTTGCCTGCCTATGAGGCGCCAGTGGGGAGCGGTGATCACCGTTCAGTGGGGAGCGGTGGGCATCGCAGTCGCGGTGCTCGCAATCGCAATCGCAGTCGTCGCGTCCTCCGGGTCCTCGGCCAACCCACAGATCGCCTACGTGGCGGCCGGCCCGAGCTCGGAGCCCGAGGTCTGGGTCGCTGGCGACGGCGGCGCGAGCGCGCGCCGCCTGGGGCCGGGAAGCGCGCCGTTGATCGCCCCCGACGGCTCGATGGTCGCCGCGTCCTCGGTCGCCGGTGAAAGCGCTCTAACCCTCTACCGGGCTTCGACACCATCAGGATCATCGGGATCTGCGCACCGGTTCTTCAGCGCCGCGCGCACCACCGCACGTGCACGGGCTTGGTCGCCGGACTCGCGCTACCTCGCCGTAGTGCTCTCGAGCACCGACCCCGCCAGCGACGCCGGGTCGGGACTGGCTGTGATCGACGCGCGCACGGACACCTACAGGGTCATCGCCCACGGGCCGATCGAGGGCGCCGGCTTTGCCCCCGGCGTCTCTGACCGCATCGTCTACGGCGCAGCCGCCTCGACCGCGCTCTCGGCCCCGGTGAACATCCACATCGCCACCGCCAGCGGCACAGACCGGGCGCAGATCACACGCGACGGCAGGAGCCTGAATCCGGTTTGGGGCCCCGGCGGGATTGCCTTCGACCACGAGCGGCTGCGCAGGAGCGCCGCCCCGGCCTACGAGATCTTCTCGATGAGAGCGGACGGCAGCGCTCGCAGGGCACTCACCGATCTCGCGCCGTCCGCGCTGATGGACGGCCTCGTTCCCCTCGCCTTCTCCGCCGACGGTACGCGGCTGCTGGCCGAGTACGAGGGCCAGGACACGAGCCAGGCGTGGACGATCACGATCGCGAGCCAGCTTGCCCGCGAGCTCCTCCTGGGCGGCCACAGCGTCGCGGGGGCGGGCATCTCCCGTGACGGCGGGACCGTGCTGGTAGACCGCGGCGGCTTCCTGTATCCGCCTGGCCACGGGATGGTGCAATCGCTTTCCTTCACGGGCGGGCGTGCGCGCGTGCTGATCGCACACGGCTCGCAGCCGAGCTGGACTCTCTAGACTCGCGCTGCGATGCGGCCAAGGGCGCTGTGGATCTCGTTCGTCCTCGCGCTAATGATCGCGGCGCCGGCGCGCGCCACGACCGGGTTTGTCGGTTTCACGCGCGCCACGACCGGGTTTGTCGGTCCCGCGCGCGCCACGACCGGGTTTGTCGGTCCCGCGCGCGCCGCGATCGGGTCCTTCGGCCCGGGGTCGTGGTGCTGGTTCGCCGATCCCCGCGCGGTCCAGGTGACCGGTCAGTACAACGAGACGTTCGTCGGCTGGATCGACTGGGCCGGCCACGTCGAGATCGGGGCCTACGACCCGGAGTACGGCGTCCAGCAGACGCACACGATCGCGACGCTGTTCCACGACGACCACAGCTCACCGACGATCCTCGTCGAGCCAGACAAGCGCCTGACGGTGTTCTACTCCGCGCACAACGGCTCCAAGCTGGACTTCCGCACCACGCTGCGCCCCGAGGACATCAGCGCTTGGGGCCCGGTGCAGCAGATCCACTCATCGCTTCCGGGCAGGATGGGCTACACCTACCCGAACCCGGTGCTGCTCCCGGCCGAAGGCGACAAGCTGTACCTCTTCTGGCGCGGGCACGACTACGGCCAGGCCTACGCCACGCGTACCCTCGACGGTCGCTGGAGCGCCGCCCGGCCCCTGATCGACAATCCCGGACAGCGCCCGTACGTGAAGGTCGCGAGCAACAACCGAGATCTGATCTCGTTTGCGTTCACAAACGGCCATCCACGCGAGGGCAGGACGAGCGTCTACTACGCCGCCTACCGCGCCGGCTCGCTGTGGACCGCGGGCGGGCGGCGCATCATTCCGCTGCGCAAGGCGCCGATCGCCCCGGCGCAGGGAGATCTCGTCTACAACGGCCAGGCGACGGGCATCAGTTCTTGGGTGTGGGACGTGGCGCTCGATTCGCGTGAGCGCCCGGTGATCGTGTACGCGACGTTCCCCACGCCGAGGACCGATGAGTACTGGTACGCGCACTGGACCGGGCGCCGGTGGGTGTCTCACTTCATGACCTTCGGCGGCCCCTCGATCAGCCCGGGCACGATCGAGACCCAGTACTCGGGCGGCCTCGCGCTAGACCATGCCAACCCGTCGATTGTGTTCCTCTCCCGCAAGGTGCGCGGCGCGTTCGAGATCGAGCGGTGGACGACGAGCGACGGTGGATCCCGCTGGCGGCACACGACGGTCGTACGCGGCGGTGGGGATAACGTGCGCCCCGTCGTGCCCAGCGGGTGGGACGGCGGCCCGATGGGGCTCGTGTGGCTGCGCGGCGATTACCGCACCTACACCACCTACCGCACCTCGATCGCGTTCCAGAAGTGAAGCCTGCGGCCACCCGGCCGGTGGCCGCAGGCGATTGCGACATCTTGCTCCATATTGGACCCGTTTCTCGCCCGCTCGATCGTTACGCGCGCAAGCGCCCGGGCGGCCCCGGCGACAGCGAACCAGCGTGCCTACACTCACCGGCACGATGACCTCCGATGAGATCCGGCAGACGTTCATGGAGTTCTTCGAGCAGCGAGATCACCTGCGCCTGCCCTCGGCTTCGCTGATCCCAGCCGACCTCGACCCCTCAGCCCTGTTCACGATCGCCGGGATGCACCCGCTGAAGCCTTACTTCTCCGGGCGCGAGCGACCGCCGCACCCGCGCGCGACGAGCTGCCAGAAGACCTTTCGCACCCCCGACATCGGGATCGTCGGCACCACCACGCGCCATCTCACATTCTTCGAGATGCTCGGGAACTTCTCGTTCGGGGACTACTTCAAGCGCGAGGCGGTGCACTTCGCGTGGGAGCTGTCGCTGGACGGCTTCGGCTTCGCACCCCAGGACATCTGGATCACCGTCTTCGGTGGAGACGACGAGCTCGGTCTCGGGCCCGACCAGGAGGCGATCGACGCGTGGCTCGAGGTCGGCGTCCCCCGCGAGCGGATCGTCGAGTGCGCTCGCTCTGAGAACTTCTGGCAGGTTGGACCCACCGGGCCGTGCGGGCCGTGCTCGGAGCTGTACCTCGACCGCGGCACGGAGCTCGGGGGCAACACGGGCGAAGCCCGTGGCCCAGATGAGCTGCCTGGCGGCGAGAACGAGCGCTTTCTCGAGTACTGGAACCTCGTCTTCATGCAGTTCGATCAGCAGCCGGAAGGCGTGCTGAGCCCGCTGCCTGCGCGCAACATCGACACCGGTCTCGGCCTGAACCGGCTCGCGGCCGTCCTGCAGGACAAGCCCTCGGTGTTCGAGACCGACCAGTTCGCGCCGCTGATCTCCCTCGGCGAGCAGCTCTCCGGAAGCCGCTATGGCGAGGACTTCCCAGCCGACCGGGCGCTGCGGATTCTCGCCGACCACGGCCGCGCGATGACCTTCCTGGTCGCCGACGGAGTAGTGCCCTCCAACGAGGCTCGCGGCTTCGTGCTGCGCCGGATCATGCGCAGGGCGATCCAGCAAGGCCGCGCGCTGGAGCTCGCGCCCGGCTTCCTGGCCCGCTACGCCGAGCTCGTGACCGAGTTGATGGGCGGCGAGTACCCGGAGCTGCACGAGCAGCGCGGATCGGTGCGCAAGTGGCTCGACGCAGAGGAGGAAGGCTTCGGTCATACCCTCGTGCAGGGCACCAAGCTGTTGGAGGAGCTGATCGAGCGCACACGCGAGGCGGGTGCCGAGGCGATCGCCGCCGCCGACGCGTTCCTGCTCCACGACACCTATGGCTTGCCGATCGACTTGACGCTCGAGCTGGTCGCCGAGCACGGCCTGGGCGTCGATCGCCAGGGGTTCGAGGCGCTGATGGACGAGCAACGCGCTCGCGCGCGCTCGCGCGGGCGCGTCCGGGGAGGCGAGGTCGCGCGGGAGCGCGCGCTTGCGTTCGCCGCCGGCGCCGGCTTTCAGACCGAGTTCGCCGGCTACCAGACCACCGATCTGCAGACCACGATCGGCGCGGTCGCGGGTGATGACGGTGGTGACGGCGTGGGCCGGGGCGATGGCCGTGGTGACGGCGCGGGCCGGGCCGATGACGGCCACGGCGTGGCCCCAGGCGATGGGGGGCGGGTGCTCGTGAAGCTGCCCGAGTCGCCGTTCTATGCGACCGGGGGTGGCCAAGTCGCCGACACTGGCTATCTGGAGTGCATCGACGGAGACTGCCGCGCGCTGGTCGAGGACGTGTTGCGCCTCGGCAACGATCAGGTGCTTGCCCTGGTGCCCGAGCGCGGCTCGCTGGCGGCGGGCGAGCGCGTGTACGCGCGCGTGGACCGCGCGCTACGCCACGCCACCGAGTGCAACCACACCGCCACGCACCTGCTGCACGCCGCGCTGCGCCGGCGCTTGGGAGATCACGTTCGCCAAGCGGGGTCCTACGTCGGGCCCGACAAGCTGCGCTTTGACTTTACCCACGGCGGCGCCCTGAGCACTGAGGAGCTCACCGACGTGCAGGAGGCCGTGAACTCGTGGATCATCGAGAGCCAGCCGGTAAGAGCCCTGACAACGACGCTGACGGAAGCCCGCCGGCTCGGGGCGATGGCGCTGTTCGGGGAGAAGTACGGCGACATCGTCCGGATGGTGGAGATCGGCGACGGCTCGTTCTCCCGGGAGCTGTGCGGGGGAACGCATGTCCTGGACACGGCGCAGATTGGACTGTTCAAGCTCTCCAGCGAGACCTCGAGCGCGGCTAACGTCCGCCGGATCGAGGCGCTCACCGGGCCGGCGGCGGTGGAGCTGGTCCGCGACCGCGACCGTGCACTCGAGCAGGCCGCGGCCACGCTGCGCGTGGCACCCGAGCGCGTGCCGCAGGCGGTCCTCGATCTGCGCGCCCGGGTGCGCGAACTGGAGCAGGCTGCGCGCAAGGCAAGCGCCGAGAATGGGGTCGACGGTGGTGGTGGCGCTGTCGACCTCGAGGCGCTCGCGTCGAGCGCGATCCAGATCGCCGGGGCTGAGGTGCTCGCGGCGGCCGTGCAGGCGCCCGATGGCAAGGCGCTGCTGACCCTCGCCGACCGGTTGAAGGCGAAGCTCGTCGAAGCGGCGATCGTGCTCGGCAGCGCGACCGGGGACCGCGTCGATCTGATCGTCAGCGTGGCGCCATCGCTGGTCATCCGGGGCGTACGCGCTGCCGAGATCGTGAAGCTCGCCGCCGCCGCGGTGGGCGGTGGGGGCGGTGGGCGCGACACGCTTGCCCGCGCCGGGGGCCCTGACACGGCCAAGCTCCCGGACGCGATCGATGCGGCGCGCACAGCGATAGAGGCGGCGCTGCGCGAGAATCGTTAAGGTCGTGAGGGTGCTTGCGCTCGACTACGGCAGCGCTCGCTGCGGATGCGCGGTTAGCGATCCGACGGGAGTGCTCGCGACCCCTGTGGATCCGGTGCTCGCGCCAGCCACGCGCCGGGGCCTGAAGCGGCTGCGCGCGCTGGCGGCCGAGGTGGGTGCCGAGCGGGTGGTGGTCGGGCTGCCCCTCTCGCTCTCCGGCGCGGACTCGGCACAGACGCGAGAGGCACGCGCGTTTGCACAAGTCCTGGCGCGCGGGCTATCGGTTCCGGTCCTGCTCCACGACGAGCGGTTCACCACGCGTCTGGCGCAGCAGACTGGGGGACGGGCGAGCGAGGATTCGCGCGCCGCCGCACACCTGCTCGAAGGCTGGCTCGCGACGCAGGCGGCTGCCCGTGGCTGACCGGCGCCAGCGCACCGCGCAGGAACGCGAGGCCGCGCGCCTGGAGCGCGAGCGCAAGCGGGCCGGACGCGGCGGGCAGGGCCGGCAGCCTCCGCAAGCTTCGTCAAGCGAGGAGTGGCCGGCTCCGCTCGAAGCTCCCGACCCTGTGCTGCCCAGAAGAGCTCCCGACCCTGTGATGCCCCGAGCTCCCGACCCGGTGGTGCCCCGAGCTCCCGACCCGGTGGTGCCCCGAGCCGCTCCCACGGGCGCGAAGGCGCCGGTCTCCAAATACACCGCGCCGCTCCCTGAGCCCGAAATCGGGGCTGAGAGCCCGTCCGCTACGCCAAGTGCGCCAGCCGCAAGCGGAGCCCAGAACGCAAGCGAGATCGAGCTCCCAAGCGCAAGGGGGATCCAGCCCCCACCCACAGGCGGAATCGAGCCGCCACCCGCAGGCGGAATCGAGCCGCCACCCGTACGCGCGACCCAGACCCAGGACGAGGTAGAGGCTCCCGCCGGAGTCCGCCGCGTCCCGCGGATCGAGCGCATCCGGGCTTCTCGCCGCGAGCGTGGCGGCGCAACCGCGACAGACCCTGCGCCACGCGCGCCGCGCCAGCCACGACCACCACGGCGCCCGCTGTCCCAGCGCCGGCCCCGATCCCAGCGATCCCCGCGCGGGTCTCCTGGTGGTCAGGAACGGCGAAGGTACTCCCGCGCCACTCGCATCTTCGCGCTGCTCGCGCTGGTGCTCGCAGTCGCCGTGATCTGGTTTCTAATCGAGCTCTTGCAGCCATCCCACGCATCCGGTCACGGCAGCGTTACCGTCGCGGTTCCTGCGCACGTCAGCTCGAGCAAGGTCGGCGATTTGCTCGAGCGCGATGGCGTGATCGCCTCGAGCTTCTTCTTCGAGCTCCGCGCCACGCTGGCCGGCACGCGCAGCGCCCTGCGCCCGGGCACCTATCACTTCAAGCGCGACATGAGCTATGGCGCCGTGCTGAGCGCCCTGACAACGCCACCAACTCCTGCCAGGGTGACCGAGCTGACGATCACCGAGGGTCGCACCCGGCTCCAGGTCAGCGCGCTGCTGCACTCCCAGGGGGTGCCGGGGCGCTATTTCGGCCAGACGCACCGGTCACCACTGCTCAATCCGAGGAGCTATGGAGCGCCGCCCGGCACCGACTCGCTAGAGGGCTTCCTCTTTCCTTCCACTTATCAGCTACGCGAGCCGATCACGGTGGGCGCGCTGGCCGCCGATCAGCTCCGGACGTTTCGCCAGCGTTTTAGAACTGTCGACCTCGGCTACGCGCGCCGCCAGCGCCTGAGCGCCTACGACGTGTTGATCGTCGCATCGATGATCGAGGCCGAGGCAGGGATTCCGCAGGACCGTCCGCTGATCGCCTCGGTCATCTACAACCGGCTGCGCGACGGGATGCCGCTGCAGATCGACGCCACCACGCGTTATGTGACACGTAACTACACCCGTCCCCTGACGGCGTCGGAGCTGCGCTCGCCCTCGCCATACAACACGCGCATCCACAAGGGCCTCCCGCCGACCCCGATCGACAGCCCCGGCATGGCCTCGATCCAGGCCGCCGCGCATCCGGCCGAGACTCGTGACTTGTACTTCGTGGTCAAGCCGTGCGGCAACGGCAAGCAGGTATTCAGCTCCAATTACGCGCAGTTCCTGGCCGAGTCACGGCGCTATCAAGCGGCGCGTGCCAAGCGCGGCGGGCGCTCGCCTTCGAGTTGCGCAGCGGGCAGCGGGTGAGCGGGCAGGCGCAGGTGAGCCGGCAGGTGAGCCGGCAGGGGGCCGCAGGTGAGCGGGCAGGCGGCAGCGGGTGAGCGGGCAGGCGGGCCGCAGGTGAGCCGGCGCACCCGCCTCGGTGTCCTGGGCTGGCCGGTTGGCCACAGCCGCTCACCCGCGATCCAGAACGCGGCGCTGGGCGCGGCGGGGCTCGAGGATTGGCGCTACCAGCTCCTACCGGTCCCGCCGGCGCTGCTGGAACAGACCGTCAGGGCGCTGCCCGGGGCGGGCTTGCGCGGCGTCAACGTGACGATCCCCCACAAGCAGTCCTCCCTCTCGCTCGCCTGCGGCGCGAGCGAGAGCGCCCGCGCGATCGGGGCGGCGAACACCCTCACCTTCGATTGCCGCGCTGGCCGCGACGAGATCCACGCCGAGAACACCGATGCGCCGGCACTGATCGGGGCACTTCCGTTCCCTGCCGCCGGCAAGACGGCGCTCGTACTCGGCGCGGGGGGAAGCGCTCGCGCGGCGGTATGGGCGCTCCTCGACGCCGGCGCAGCCCATGTCGCCGTGTGGAACCGCACGCCGGAGCGCGCACGGGCGCTGTGCGCGGAGCTCGGGGGCACAGCGGTTGAGACTGCGCAGGCAGCGAACCTGCTCGTCCACTGCACCTCGACCGGCCTGCGCGCCGGCGAGCGGACCTTCGAGCAGCTACCGCTCTGCGCGGGGGATCTCGCGAACTACGCCTGCGTGGTCGATTTCGTCTACACCGGCACCCAGCGCGAGACTGCCCTGGTGCGTGTGGCGCGGGAGCTCGGCATCCCCGCCGTCGACGGACTGGCACTGCTTGTCGGCCAGGGAGCGCTCAGCTTCGAGCTCTTCACCGGGGTTAGTGCTTCGGTCGATGCGATGCGCGCGGCCGCTGGGCTTGCCAGCGCCGTTGTCGCCTATTGACCGAGGCTCGATCTCAGGCGACGCCGGCGTCGATCCGCACCCGCGGACGAGGAGAGGATAGCCGGCTGGTCGCTGGCTAGCGGCGGACGAACACGGTGATCTGCACCGGGACTCCCGACGCTCCCGAATGGACGCTTGAGCTGCTCAGACGCCGGAGTGAGCGGTCGTGCTCCAGGAACTTTGTCCACTGCGTGCTGTAGCGCTTGATGAGCTTGATCCACAGGGGGCTGCTCGCCAGATTGACCGGCACGACGAGCAACACGCGCTGGCCGGGCACGAGCGAGCTGACCATCGGCCTCAGAACGGACCGCACCGAGGAATGGCGCAGCTTGGAGAGCGCACCCCGCCAGTCGACGATTCGTGGATCGTGGACCGGTCCAAGCGAAGTCCCGTAGTGGAAGCTGCGCGGCAGGTAATAGGCGAGCACGGGCACCTGCTCGGGCTGGGTCGAGAGGACGAGCGCCCCCGGGCGAAGCTTGGGCCGGACCTTTGCAACCGCGGCAGCGACATTGCTCTTCGTGTAGGGGTTGGTCGATACCGGGTCCAGAACCCAGAAGCAGGCGACGAGCACGAGGGCGACGAGGCCCATACGGCCGGCTCGCGCCAGACCAAGCCCGAACAGCAGGATCAGCGGTCCCACGATCACCGCGAGATAGCGGAAGTCCCACGCGGGCGTGATCTTGGCGAAGACCCAGCCTAGAGCCAGGGTTCCGGCCCCGAGTATCAGCAGGCACTTCGCGGCGAGCAAGGCTCCGTCCGGAGCTTCCTTGGTGCCTCGCAGGGCGAGCAGCCCCGCCCCCCCGCCAAAGAGAAGCGCGACGGCGACGCCGCGTCCCCCGACCAGCGAGTAAGGGCCCTGGGTCAGCGACCACAGCACCGGTGGAAGGGCCCACGGGGCCCCGGTGTAACGGGCTTGATAGAGCACGGTTGGGAGCCATGGCGCGTAGAGAACCGTGACGCTTCCGAACGCGATTGCCCCGTCACGCCAAAGCGAGCGCCGCTCGGGGCCGGGCGGGGACTCGCGGATCGCTAGCAGGAAGGCCACCCCGGTCATCACGCCGAGAAAGAGCGCCCAGTTGTGCGTGTACAGCGCGGCGCCCAGCGAAAGCACGAACAGCGGCAGATGGCGCCGGTCGCGACGCAGGAACACATGGACGAACGACGCGGCCACCAGCAGCGCCAGGAGGGCGAGCAGGGAATACATCCGTGTCTCCTGCGCGTATGTCGTCAGGTATGGCGCCCCCGCCGCCAGGACCGCGCATGCAAGTCCGGTGCGGCGGTTGAAGAGGCTGGCGCCAGCCCAATACGCCACGGGTATCGTCAGCATCGCGAAGATCAGCGAGAGCTCGTGCGTCGCCACCTCGCTCGTCCCCCGCAGCGACATCCAGACGTGCAGGAGCAGGTAGTAGAGAGGCGGCGAGCCGTCCTGGCGCATCAGGGACGGGATCTGGCTCAGATGGTGGCCGGCGACGCCTACCGATATCCCCTCGTCGATCCAGAATTGGACATGGAGGCCACGCACCCGCAGCAACAGCGATCCCAACGCGAGCAGCGCTACAGCGGCTAGGGCCATCCGCCGGGAAAGCGGTTGACCTAAGACATCGGGTGCTGCGAAGGAGTGCCAGAAGCGCTGGCGCGAGGACGTACCCGACCCCGGCGGGACGGATGGCGTCGGTGGGGATGATGCCGGCGCGCGAAGAGTGTTGGAAGGCATGAAACGCTGGAAGCTGCTCGGCCCGTAGGGGTTACCGCTCGGGACGGGTCCCGGGTGCCCCGGGGGGGGTCTGAACCGGAGGGCAAAAGATACCGGGTGTGCGCTAGCACCCGTTGTGCGCTCTGAGGTATCGTCCGCGCGGTGATCGTAACCGAGGCCGTAAGCGGATATCTCGCGAGCCTGCGCGCCGAGCCCGATGGCGTGCTGGCCGAGATGGAGACCCACGCCGCACGAGACGAGATCCCCGTAGTCGGACCCCAGACGGGCGCGCTGTTGCACGTGCTCGCGCTGGCCACCGGCGCGCGTCGGGCCTTGGAGGTTGGAACCGCGATTGGGGTATCGACACTGTACCTCGCGCGGGCGTTGCCGCAGGACGGGTGCGTGATCTCGTTCGAGATAGACCCCGAGCGCCACAGCGCCGCCAGTGGCTACTTGGAGCGCGCGGGCGTGCTCGATCGCGCGGACCTCCGGCTGCAGGACGCCCGTGCGGGCATAGCAGGGCTCGAGGGCCAATTCGAGATCGCGTTCATCGATGGCGTCAAGTCGCAATATGGCGATTACCTCGACGCGCTGCTGCCGTTGCTGGCGCCCGGCGGCGTGCTCGCGGTCGACAACGTGCTGATGTCCGGCACCGTCGCGGAGGGTCGCAGCGACGGGCACTGGTCAGGAGAGCAGATCGCCACCGCGCGTGCGTTCAATCAACGGCTGCTCGCGCACCCAGGGCTGACCGCCACTGTGACGCCGGTGGGCGACGGCGTGCTGGTGGCCGTCAAGCGCTGATGCCCGCCGCTCGGCGAGGGCCCAAAAAGCGCCCCGCGGGTCGTACCGGTCGCCCAGGTGCGGGCCGTACGGGTCCGGACGGTACGGGTCGCGCAGGTGCGGGTCGCGAGCCCGCCGCCGAGCTCGACCGCGGCGCGTGCTCGCCCTGTCGCGGCACCGGGCGGCTGAGCTCGTCAAGCGGGGGCGAGCCTCACGAGGTCGGCTGCCCGTGGTGTGGCGGGACGGGTCGCTTCGAGGCCGGCCGCGACGCGCAGGCCGCGGAGCCGGCGGAGGGCGGCCACGACGCGTGGGCTGCGGCGCCGGTCGAGGGCGACTGAGGCCCGGTTCGAGGATCGCGAGCTCGATCAGCGTGCCGGCACCCACGAGCGGGTCGTCGGCCTGCGCGATCGCTTGGCGGCACGGGTGGACGCCGTAACCTCTCACTTCCGATGGCCCTCACCCTCACCACTGCCGGGGAGTCCCACGGCCCAGGCTTGACGTGCATCGTCGAGGGTCTCCCGGCTGGCCTGGCGATCGAGCGCGAAGCGATCGATCGCGATCTCATGCGCCGCCAGCTCGGCCACGGTCGCGGGGGACGGATGAAGATCGAGCGCGACAAGGTGCAGGTGGTCGGCGGCGTGCGCCACGGGCGCACGCTCGGGGGGCCGATTGCGCTGCAGGTGCTCAACCGCGACTACGCCAACTGGGAGGAGCGGATGAACCCGTGGCCCGTGGAGGCTCCCGCTCCGGCGCAGGAGGTCCATCTGCCCCGCCCGGGGCACGCCGACCTCGTTGGCATCCAGAAGTACGGGCTCACTGACGTCCGCGACGTGCTCGAACGCGCCAGCGCGCGTGAGACCGCGGCGCGCGTGGCGGGCGGGGCGATCGCCAAGGCGTTTCTCGCGGCGCTGGGGGCGGAGGTCTTCTCGCACGTGATCCAGATCGCGTCGGTGCACGCCCCGCGCCGGCCCGACGTCGGTGCGGCGGACTTCGCCGGCCTCGACGAGTCTCCGGTCCGTTGCCTGGATCCTGAAGCGAGCCGGCGGATGGTGGCCGAGATCGACCGGCTGCGCAAGGCCAACGAGTCGCTCGGGGGGATGTTCGAGGTGCGTGCGTTCGGGCTCGTGCCCGGACTCGGGTCGCATGTCTCGTGGGGCGAGCGCCTCGACGGGCGGCTCGGGCAGGCGATCCTGTCAATCCAGGCGATCAAGGCGGTTTCGATCGGCGACGGGCTCGAGGTGGCCGGCCTCCCCGGCTCACAGGCTCACGACGAGATCTTCTACGACGAGTCACGGGGCTATCACCGCCAGACCAATCGCGCCGGCGGCGTCGAGGGCGGGATCAGCACCGGCGCACCGATCGTGGTACGAGGGGCAATGAAGCCGCTGCCTACATTGACCAAGCCGCTGCGCTCGGTCGACATTGCCACCCACGAGCCCGCGCAGGCGCTGCGTGAGCGAACCGACTCCTGCACGGTCCCGGCGGCCGGGGTGGTGGGGGAGGCGATGATCGCGTTCGTGCTCGCGGATGCCTACCGGATCAAGTTCGGCGGGGACCACATCGACGACGTCCGGGGGGCGCTGAGCGCCTACGAGGAGCGCATCGGATGGCGCCGGAGCTGAGCCTGCCACAGGACCGCGCGCTCGCGGTAATCGGGTTCATGGGCGCCGGGAAGTCGACGGCGGCGCGAAGCGCCGCGGAAGCCCTGGGCGTGGATGGCGCCGATGTCGATCAGGTCCTGGAGCAGCGCTTGCGCAAGCCGATCGCGCGCGTGTTCGCCGAGGATGGCGAGGCGGCGTTCAGGGCCGCCGAGGAGCGTGTGACGCTGGAGCTCTTGAGCGAGCACCGCGTAGTCTCACTCGGCGGCGGCGCCGTCTGCTCGGCGCGCGTACGCGAGGCGCTGAAGGAGCACCTCGTGATCTGGCTGGAGATCGACGTTGACACTGCGTGGGCACGGGCGAGCGGCGCCACAAGGCCGCTCGCCCGTGAGCGAATCGAGTTCGAGCACCTCTTTTCCCAGCGCGAGCCGATCTATGCCGAGCTGGCCGACGTGGTGCTGGGAGGCGAGCGCTCGCACGAGCTGGGAGAAGTGCTCGAGGCGCTCGCTGGGCTTCCGCGTGCGGCCAAGGTGCTCTGGGCGGAAAGCGCGTCGGGTGACTACCCGGTCTACATCGGGCCCGGGCTGCTCGGAGATCCGGGCTTCTGGCCCCAGACCGTCGAGGGCCGCCGGTTCCTGGTCACCGACGGTCGCGTCGGGGCCCTCTATGGCGATGCGCTGCAGCCGCTCGAAAGCAAGGTCGTGGTGATGCCCGGCGAGCAGTCGAAGACGATCGCCCACGCGGAGATCGTGTGGACCGAGCTCGTGCGCGGGGGCATGACGCGCGCGGATGTCCTGGTCGCGCTCGGCGGCGGCGTCGTCGGGGACCTCGCAGGCTTCTGCGCGGCCACCTACCAGCGCGGAGTCCGCTGCGTGCAGGTGCCCACGAGCCTGGTGGCGCAGGTCGACTCCGCCTACGGCGGCAAGACGGGCATCGATCTCCCAGAGGCCAAGAACTACGTCGGCGCCTATCATCAGCCGGCGGCGGTGATCGCCGATACCGCAGTGCTGGGAACGCTTGCCCGGGAGGAGATCGCCGCCGGCTACGCGGAGGTGCTCAAGACGGCACTGATCGCCGGCGGGCGGCTGTGGGAGCAGGTGCGCTCCGGGGCCGATCCGACCGCCGCGGAGGTGATCGCGGCGTGTGCGGCGGTCAAGTTGCGGATCGTCGCCCGCGACGAGCGAGACGCGGGCGCGAGACAGGTGCTCAACCTCGGTCACACGGTCGCACACGCGATCGAGACCGCGACCGGATACGCGAGCTACCGCCACGGCGAGGCCGTCTCGCTCGGGCTGCTCGCCGCGCTCAGGCTCTCCGGCAAGGACGAGCTGCGCGAGGAGGTACGGACGCTGCTGGCCGGTGCAGGGCTGCCGACGAAGCTTCGGGACGCAGATCCCGACATGGTCGTGATCGCGACCGCGCGTGACAAGAAGCGCCTGCGCCCCGGGGGCGTGCCCTTCGTGCTGCTGGAGGCCCCCGGCGATCCGCGACCCGGGTGCGCGGTCGAGGCTCGCGAGCTGATCGGAGCGGTGCGAGAGCTGGCCCTGGGGACATGATGGTACGCGTACTGCGAGAGTGGTCCCTGAAGACATGATGAGGCGCGCGGTGAAACAGCGAACCGACTGGCCCTGAGGACATGAGCGCGTGATCGAGCGAAAGCGAATCGAAGTCATGCACGGGGTCAACCTCGACCAGCTCGGGCGCCGGGACCCCGCCCATTACGGTGCACTGACCCTCGGCCAGCTCGAAGGCGAGATCTCCGCTGGGGCCGCCGAGCTCGGTCTCGAGACGAGGTTCTTCCAGACCAATCACGAGGGCGACTTCGCCGAGCATCTGCATCGACTGGAAGGCCTCGCCGACGGGCTCGTGCTCAATCCGGGAGCGTGGACGCACTACTCCTATGCGATCCGCGACGCGGTCGAGCTCGCGGGGCTGCCGGCTGTCGAGGTCCACTTGTCGGATGTCGAGCACCGTGAGGCATGGCGGCGCGAGTCGGTGATCGCGGAGCTGTGCATCGCGCGCGTGGCGGGAAAGGGCGCCACGGGCTACCGCGAGGCACTGCGGCGCTTGCGAACGGAGCTTTCGCAATGAGCCGGCGCTCTCCGCGGACGGAGAGGACCGGCTCGCCATGACACGGCGCCCAGAGCGGGTGACCCGGCTGCTGGAAGGGGCGGGCATCGACGTGATGCTCGTCACCGCCCACACCAACGTGCGCTACCTCACCGGCTATACGGGGAGCAATGGTCTGGCGCTCCTCGGCGC
Source organism: Actinomycetota bacterium (assembly GCA_030853685.1). Classification (GTDB taxonomy): domain Bacteria; phylum Actinomycetota; class Thermoleophilia; order Solirubrobacterales; family Solirubrobacteraceae; genus Palsa-465. The sequence goes on from JALYUQ010000080.1 coordinate 15,313, forward strand.
GCGTACGCGGGCGTTCATCACCGACTTTCGCTACGTCGAGCAGGCGGCGACCGAGGTCCACCCCTCCTTTGCGCGCCGCGAGGTACAAGGCGGGGTGGACCTGCTCGAGGCGGTCGGCGACGCGCTCCCGCCCGGTCCGCTCCGGCTCGGCTTCGAGGCGGCGCACGTGTCGGTCGCAGAGCACGCCCGTCTGCGTGAGCTGCTCGCGGCTCGAATCGAGCTGGTAGGGGTCGAGCACCTCGTGGAGTGCCTGCGCGCGGTCAAGGAACCCGATGAGATCGAGCGCATCAGAGCCGCGACGGCGCTCGCCGACGAGGCATTCGAACGCTTGATCGGCGGGGGCGTCGCCGGGTTGACCGAGCGCGAGGTCGCCAGCGCGCTGGAGCTCGACATGCGTGCGCGCGGGGCGGAGCGCTCCAGCTTCGAGACGATCGTGGCGGCGGGAGCGCACGCGGCGCTCCCGCACGCGCGCCCGCGCGAGCACCCGATCGGTCGCGGCGAGCTCGTGGTGATCGATTGGGGGGCAGAGCTTGACGGCTACTGCTCCGATTGCACGCGGACCGTCGCGACCGGCGACCCCGGATTGCGCGCGGAAGAGGTCTACGAGCTCGTGCTTGGAGCACAGCTCGTGGGCGTGCGAGCGGTCAGGGATGGGGCAAACGGTCGCGAGGTCGACGCGCTGGCGCGAGCAGCGATCGACGGCGGTGGTTACGGGGCGCGCTTCGGCCACGGCCTCGGCCACGGGGTAGGGCTCGAAGTCCACGAGGGTCCGCGCCTCTCTCAGCGCTCCGAAGACGATCTGCGAGCGGGAAATGTCGTGACGGTGGAGCCTGGGGTCTACGTGCCCGGCGCCTTCGGCGTGCGCATCGAGGATCTGGTGCTCGTGACCGAAGACGGCTGCGAGATCCTGACTTCGGTGCCCAAGCACTTGATGCGGATCGACTGAGCGGTGGTTGTGGCCTTTGACGCCGGACCTTGCGCCGGGGTGCTGAGCGCGCGCCACTACACTGGCGCGCGCGCTCGAGATGATCTCCACTAACCAATTTCGCAACGGCAACCACATCGACGTCGAGGGGACGATCTTCAAGGTGCTCGAGTTCCAGCATGTGAAGCCCGGCAAGGGTGCGGCCTTCGTGCGTACCAAGCTGCGACGGGCGACCGACGGCGCGGTGATCGATCGCACCTTCCGTGCCGGCGAGAAGTTCCGCTCGGTGCACACCGAGGTGCGGCGGATGCAGTTTCTCTATCGCGACGGATCAGAGGCGCACTTCATGGACTCCGAGAGCTACGAGCAGCTCGTGATCCCCGAGCGCGCGATCAGCGAGCGCCTGAGCTGGATGAAGGATGCCGAGGAAGTCGAGGTGCTCTACATCGACGATGAGCCGGCTGACATCCAGCTCCAGAGCGCGACTGACCTGAAGGTGACCCAGACCGAGCCAGGCTTGCGCGGCGACACCGCGTCGGGCGGCGGCACCAAGCCCGCGGTACTGGAGACCGGCGCGAAGATTCAGGTGCCGCTGTTTGTCGACATCGGGGATCTGGTACGTGTGGACACGCGCTCGGGCCAGTACGTCTCCCGGGCTTGAGTAACGCGGCCGTAGGCGAGACGGTGCGTGGAACCGACCAGCGGCGCGCGGCCGTGTGGGGCGTAGACCGTGCGTAGGACCGAACAGCGGCGCGCGGCCGTGCGGGGCGTAGACCGTGCGTAGGACCGAACAGCGGCGCGCGGCCGTGTGGGCGCTCTATCAGAGCGATCTGCTGGGCCGGCCGCTCGAGGAGACGTTCCCGCGCGACGTACACGCCTTCACGCGCGCGCTCGCGCAGGTCGTGCGCGAGCGCCAGTCCGACCTCGATGCGATGATCTCCAAGCACGCCAGCGGCTGGTCCCTGGAAAGGATCGCGCCGGTGGAACGCTCGATCCTGCGCGTCGGCCTGCTCGAGCTACTACATCCCGACGCTGTCCCCGGCGAGCAGCCGATCCCGCCAGAGGGGGCCATCGACGAGGCGGTGGAGACAGCTAAGCGCTTCTGCGGTGCCGACGCCCCGGGGTTCATAAACGGCATCCTGGGGGCAGTCCTGCGAGAACGGTCCTCGGCGCAAGCGTGATCGGGAACCGGCGCTACGCCTGCGCCGGCGGGAGCGTGATCTACCGCGCCAGCAACGGCTGCAGCGATGGGGTGCAGGCGCAGGCGGCTCCTCGCAGCCTGCGCAGGCCGAGCAGATCCTCGGTCGTCTGCAGCACCGAGTAGTGATCCACAGGTGCTCGCAGCCGAGCGCCCTCGCGGGCGCCGCCGCCCGCGAGGATCGTCGCAACGTGCCCCCCGGAGGCCAGGCGGCAGCAACCGGAGTCACTGGAGCCCTCGTCCCAGGTGATCAACAGCAGTCCCGTGGGGCCGAGGGCGTGAAGGAGCGGGGGAACCAGCCCGGCCAGAAAGCGATCCCCGGTGGCCCGGTCGCAGTCGTGCATGTCGTGGCACAGGTTGGGGCTGATCCAGAGCAGCGCCGGCAGCCTGCGTGCTGTCTCGTCGGCCTTCAGCTGAGGTAGCGCGACGACGCGCGAGCAGCGGTCTGGGACGCTCGCGATGTCTCGGTAGTAGAGAAACGGGTCGTGCTTCTTGGCGTACTCGCCCGCCCCTGCGCCGGTGAAGCACGGCCTTGGAAGGTTCTCCATGTATGCCTTCCAGGAGAGCCCTGCCTGCTCGAGCTGGTCTGTGAAATTTGAGGCGTTGACGGAGCAGTCGCTGCAGTCGCTGTCGATCCCAAACGTCGAGCCACCGGTCAGCGCGAGGTAGTTGGGAAGCGAGGGATGGGTGATCGCGAACATGTTCTCGGCGAGCGCGTAGCGCCTTGCGAGGCTGTTGATGTATGGCGTCGAGCGCGAGCCGATCACGTCGCTGTACTCCTCGTTCTCCATCACGATCACCGCGATGTGGGAGGGGCGGCCCGAGCGCAGATGCGCTCTGGGCGCGGGAATGCGCTGGACAGGGAGCGACGCGCTCGCCTTGCCGCAGGCGCTGAGGAGCAGGGCGAACAGCAAAAGCAGGGCGAGCAGAGCTGCGGGCTTCACGCGCGGCGGTGGGGGCTTGACGCCTGTGGGATCGACGCGCGGCGGTGTGGGCAGCTCGGGGTTCAAGGTTAGTGGCGCGGGTTTGACTCTCTGCGAGGTGGGCAGATTGGGCTGTAGGGATCACGCAAGCCATCTGCAGGATAGGAGCGGACATGAAGATTGGAATCATCGGCGCGGGGAACATCGGCGGCGCACTGACGCGGCGCCTGACGGCACTGGGACATGAGGTCTCAGTCGCGAACTCGCGTGGTCCGGACACGCTTGGCGATCTGGCCGCAGAAACGCGGGCGAAACCCGTGGCCGCGGCGCAGGCGGCTCGGAGCGAGGACCTGGTGGTGGTGACGATCCCGGAGAAGAGGGTTCCGGACCTGCCGTCAGATCTGTTCGCGCAGGCCGGCGAGAATCTCGTCGTGGTGGACACCGGCAACTACTATCCGCAGCAGCGCGATGGGCGCATCGACGCAATCGAGGACGGGATGGCCGAGAGCCGATGGGTGGAGCAGCAGTTGGGCCACCCGCTGGTCAAGGCGTTCAACAACATCTATGCACCACATCTACAGGAGAAGGGCCTGCCCGCGGGCAGGCCCGGACGGATCGCCCTACCCGTCGCCGGGGACCATCAAGCGGCCAAGGCCGTCGTGCTCGAGCTCGTCGGGGAGTTGGGCTTCGACGGCATCGACGCGGGAGGCCTGGATGAGTCTTGGCGCCAGCAGCCCGGTACCCCGGTCTACACGACCGACCTCGAGGCCGGCGGCGTGGTGCGCGCGCTGGCCGAGGCGACCCCTGATCGTAAGCCGGAGTGGCGCGCCACGCCCAACAGCCCGGGCGACTTCGCAGCGCCCGCGTGAGGCCTGATGCCTGACGCGGGACTTGACGCATGACCCATGACGCATGACGTGAGCTAGCGACCGAGCGTGCGCATCAGTTGACGGGCGTTCACTCGCAGATCGCCGATTAGCTGGCGTACCTCCTGGAGCCCGGCTCGTAGCTCCGTGTCGCCGAACTCGACCGGAAGCATCGAATCCTGCAACGTCGCGAGCGTGCCGTCTGCCTCATCGACTGCGTCCACGGCGTTGTCGAGCAGGTCCTTGACACTCGTCGACGGAGCCCCCGGAGATGCTGGCTCAAACGTGCGGCGCGGCAGGCCATGGCGCTCGGCGAACTCTGCGTGCGTGCGTTGCGCGCGGCCATAGGCCAGTTGAACTGGGCGAAAAAGGTCCTGCTCGAGCGTGTCACCGGCGTGCTCGTCGAGGCGCTCGTAGGCCTCGCCCAGCGACGCGAGTCCTACCCCGATCTCATTGGCTGCCGTTGCGAGCGCATCGAGAAGCTGCTGCCTCGCCTGCGCGTTGGTTGATCCATATGCCATCGCTAGCAGATTATTCACAGTCGCCGCGTGCGCGTCGCCGCGCCTGAGCCGGGAGCCGTTGCGCAGTCGTGCTTCATCTTACGAACCGGCGGTAGCTCGCCATCCAGTCGGACGCGATTGCCTGCTGCGCCGCCGCGAGGCTGAGCTGCCCGGCGCAGACCATGTCACGCAACGCGGATTCGAGCTCGTCTTTCGGGTTCGGGCTCGGGCCAGGCTCGGGCCACAAGTTCCTTGGATCGTTGCGCGCTCCGCCCAGCTCGAGCGGGACGAGATGGTCGTACTCGTAATCATGCAGCGGACCGCCATCCCCGTATGCCGCGACGCTGGCCCCCTTCTCGGGCTCGGTGACCGACTCTGGCGGGCGCACGGTCTCGGTGTAGCCGTCCGCGCAGATCGTCGTCCCGATGTTCGCCTGGATCACGGCCGGATCAATCGCTCCCGGCGTGCAGCGCGCGTCGGGCAGCGAGTGCAGGCCCGAGCCGCGAGCTTGGCAGGAGCTGGGCGGCGGTTGCGGTTGGATCGCATCCGGATCGGCGGTGCTCATGGCGAGGACAGAGATGTTTGCCGCGAGGGCGGGCGGGCGCTGGCGACGCTGCGGACTGCCAGCGTTCCTGAGGCGGGATGCCGTGCGGGAGGGCGCGTCGCGTCGCGCAGGGCGCGTGACTGCACCCGTCGCGCTCGCGCTCGACCCGGCTGTCGTGCTAGCGCTCGGTCCGTCCGTCGTGCGGGCGCTGGATCCCGAGCAACCGGCCAAGAGGAGGACCAGCCCGAGAGCGACTGTTGCGCCCGCCGTAGTCCCGCATGCTCGCGGGTGCCGCCGCTCGATCATCGGAGCGAAGCTAGCGGCCGCACCGGCGTCTGGGGCGCGGGGGTCGGCCAGGCCGATCGCCGGATCTGGGCGGGGGCGTAATCGGTCAGGCTTCGAGTTGCGTTGTTGCCTACGCGGGATGGAGCGGTTGCTGATCCTTCTCCGCAGGGGGTATGTTATTTGGAGGATTCGATATCAAAGCCAACAGGGAGAGCGTGATGGCGCAAACCAAGGCGGACCGATCGGCGGCGGCGAAGAAGGGTGCGGCTACCCGTAAGCGAAACCAAGCGAAGGCGCAGTCGCAGGTGGCGGGAAAGAAAGCCGCGGGCACGCGGCAGGGCCGGGCCGCTGGGGAGAGTGCCGGTCAGGCGAAGGATGCTGCGGGTGGCGCGCTCAGCGGAGCTCGATCGGCGGTGCGGCTGGCTGGGAACGCGGCTAAACAGGCGGGCAAAGCCGTCGGGACGAAGGCGAGCGCGGCGCGCGGAAGCCAGAAGAACAAGAAGTAGTAGACACTTACAGACGTCGCTCGTTTCTGCGGGATCCGCGCGCGGGGTACCGAGAGAGCAGGCGGAGTGTTCACCGACGCTGCCCGGCCGAGCGCTTGAGCGCCGGGCGTTGAGCGCCGAGCGCCGCCCGAGCGCCGAGCGTTGAGCTGGCGGCGCGGCGCTAGGGGGCGCTCCGCCCTCTCGGATTCAATCGCGTATGTCTTGCTCTGGTTCACGCCCGCCATGTCCTCGCGCCAGGTCTACGGGCTCGCGTCCGATCAGCCGGTGCGGGTGTTCGGCGGACTCCGCGCCGTGAGCGAGTAGACTCTAGACACGGGTGAGCGCCGGCTCTACCCAAAGCAATGTTCGCGCGTGAGCGCTGGCCGATATGCAGCCCTTATGGGGCCTGCAGGACGGTTCCGGATCGCTGACGGCGGCGCGGTGCGTTGGTCCGGCAGCAGAACCCGCGGAGAGTTGCAGAGCCGGGTGGACCGAGCCGGGCTTCACCCCAACTGGCGTTCGCGTCATCGACGCGCTCGGCCTTCACAACTAGAAGGGAAACGCATGGCCTCGAGCGGCAAGAAGAAGACCACGATGGCAAAGCTCACCCGAGAACGCAGGCTTCGCGAGCGCCGCCTTGACAAGCAAGCCAGGAAGAACGCGCGGAAACAGGCCGCGGTAGACCAGGAAGGCCAGCCCAGCGACATGCTGGCCGGCAGCAGCGACGATTCAGCCCAGATCAGTGACCCCCCGGCCGGCAGCAGCGACGATTCAGCCCAGATCAATGACGCCCCGGCCGGCAGCAGCGACGATTCAGCCCAGATCAGTGGCGCCCGGGCCGGCAGCAGCGATGAGTCAACCGAGGCAGGCACCGGGCAGCCCGATCTCGAATCTGTCGCTTAGACGCTCGCTGAGGACCGCTTTCTCCTCACGCCCCTACGGTCGGCGAAGGGGGATCGCGCTTGCTCAGCCGAGGCGCCACTGGATCGGCCCGAGTCCCGGGAAGCGAAGGGCCTCGGCGGCCGCGCCGGTGAGGTCCCATTCTCGTCCTGCGATATATGGCCCGCGGTCGATCACCGGGACCTCGATGGCTCGTCCGCCGTAGAAAAAGATGACCTCGGTCCCACATGGCAATGTCTTGTTGGCGACACCGAGTTGAGGGACACGAAGGAGACCTCCGCAGGCGATTGGAAGGCCGTAGTCGGTGAAGACCGACGCGATGCTGGTGTTGTACTGACCGGCCGGCAGCCGAGATGGATCGATCAGCGCACCCGAGAGGTCAAGGCGGTCCAAGTGATATCTCGCAATCGCGAGCTGGAAACGTGCGACTTCGGCACGCACCTCGGCATCGCTTGGCGCCCCTTTTGCCGGGAAGCTGCTGATACTCGCCGGTGCGGTGGGGGCTGGGTCGTGTGGGTGTCGTGGTGAGGCGGCGCCTGGTTGATCGGTCGTGCGGCTTACCCCTCCTTCGCCAGCCACCGGCTCGATCGCCTGAGGGTGGGCTTGCTCATGTGCCGTCGGCATTGCAGCCGGCCTGGCGGCGGCACCGGTGCCACGGTTAGACGTGCTGAAGCCGCATCCGGCCAGCACCAGTGCCGTAATCGCTGTCGCTATCCGGAGACCGATTCCGTGACTCTAACTCGCAGACTCTGCGCGTGGTCTAGGCGCCCGCCCGACGTGATCCTGCCTAGCATGGAGCACCGTCCCGATCGCGATGAACAGGGTCAGCAGCAGCACGAATCCACCGACTCCAAGCGCTAGGCCGAGGGCCGTCGACGCAGGAGCGAGCGTAAATGCCAGCAGCGGAGCCGCGGTGGCGGCGATCCCAATGGGCCGGGGTCGCAGCACCGAGAAGGCGAGGCCCAGCCCGAGGAATGCGATCACCTCGGGCCGGTGGTTCAACAGCGCCGTGAGCGCATCCGCCTTGCCCAGCGCCAGGCCTACGCCCACGATCAACCACGGCCAGCCGACGCCGCGTCGCCCGGTTCGCAGTGCGCCCGGCGCGGCGGCCGGCTCAACTGCGGTCGTCCATGCCGGAGGCGCGGCGGACTGCGAGCGCGTGCCCATGACGCCAGGATACCGGCCGAGAGGCCCGCCGCGCGTGGCCCCGACTCGATCGGATCGCCTTACTCGTGGAGCAGGGCTCACCTTGGACCTCTGCATGGGCAAGCGAGCTTGGCGCCTGGTGAAGCCTTTGTGTGCGGCTCCCTGAGCGGGACGCCAGAATGCCTGTGTCTGTTGATGATTGAGGGACTTTGGGCGTGGCGGGCGTTGATTTCGCTGCGCTCGGGGCGTGGCGGCGTGTTTTCGGATTGAGAGCGTCGAGGCTGGAGGAGACATAAGACGGGTGCCGAAGGTCGGCGTGTTGATACCAACGTCGACCATGGAAGTGGCCCCCGGAGAGCGAGCTGGGGCTGCTGGTGGGAGCGCTGTTGCGGCTGGGGTTCCCCCGGCCGGGTTTGCTGGTTCGGGGGAGCTGTTCGATGCTGAGCTGGCATGGCTCGCGGGCGACGAGGCGTCCGGTCTGTCGTTGGTGAGCTGGAGGAGCGGCTGCTGATCAACTCTCGTGATCTGTATCGCCGGCTGCTTGACGAGCATCTCGCTTACCGCGCGGAGCGGGAGGTGAGGATCAGCGATGTCCGGGACGCCGGTGGGAGCGCGGCAACGTCGAGGGCGGGCATCGACGGCGGCTTGTGAGCGTGTTCGGCGAGGTTTCGGTCGCCCGTGTGGCGTATCGGGCGCGAACGCGGTGCAACCTGTTTCCGGCGGATGGCGCTTTGAACTTGCCGGTCGAGACCCGCTCGCACGGGCTGAGGCGGTTGTGCGCGATCGAGTCCGCGCGCGGGTCCTTCGATGACGCCGTCGATGCGGTCCAGCGCGCGAGCGGCCAGCGGATCGCTAAACGCCAGCTCGCGCGAGTGAGCTCCCGGGACTTCGAGACCTTCTACGCCGGGCGCTGCGCGGGCGGCTGCCCGCCGGGTGATGTGATCGTGCTCTCCTGCGACGGGAAAGGCGTCGTGATGCGCCCCGAAGCGCTGCGTGAGCAGACCCGCCGGGAGGCGCAGAACACGCGACACAAGCTGCAGACACGCCTGCCGCGCGAGGAGAAACGCGGTCGCAAGCGGATCGCGGAGGTCGGCGCCGTCTACGAGATCGAGCCGGTCCCACGAACCTCGACCGACATCATGCCCGTGGCTGACCGCGACCGCCGCGCGCGGATCGAACCGCCCACCGCGAAACGGAAGTGGTTGACCGCGAGCGTCGTGAACGACGCCGCCCACGTCGTCGGTGAGATCTCGACGAGGCTGAGCGCCGCGACCCCGACCACGAACGACCGTGGATCGCGCTCGTCGACGGCAACAACCATCAGATCGACCGGATCAACGCCGAGGCCAAGACACGCGGAATCGACGTGAGCGTGATCGTTGACCTGATCCACGTCCTCGAATACGTGTGGAAAGCAGGCTGGTGCTTCCACGACGAGGGCGCCAAGCTCACGAGCAAGTGGTTGAGCACCATGCGGGCACGGCGTTAGGAACACGTAGCCGCTCGTAGCGCAAGCTGCAGAAACCGTACACTGGCGGCGATTGCGCAGAACGCAGAACCGATAGCCGTTCAGTCCCCCTGGTCCTGGGGGTCAGGCTCAGAATCAGAGCAGGGCGGGGAGCGCGCCGCCGTTTTGGTTGGCGGTCAGCAGGTCGCGGAGGTAGACGAGCAGCGAGCGGTGTTGCAGTCGGCAGGTGACCGAGGCTGAGAGGGAGCGTTCGGTGAATCGTTCCCCGTCGTCTGATTGGTTTCCGTGTGAGAGCTTGCGGTGGATGACCGGCCCGCGCAGCGCGCGCTC
>JALYUQ010000097.1 GCA_030853685.1 Actinomycetota bacterium
GTCAACGGCCGTGGGTTCACGGCGGCAGGGGTGTTGGGCTCAGACTCGCCCACGACCTGGCGGGGGGGAGCGATGCAGGTCCGACGATCCACGCGTCTTGGCCCGTCGCGCTAACCGTTGCGACCGCGAGCGCTCGCTCGTGAATCGTGATGCTCTGCCCCGACCCCGCCGCCCGGACCACAAAGCCAGAGCGAACATCGCAGCGACCAGACCCACACACCCCTCCGGGCCATCAGCGATCATGTCCAGCGCGATGCGCTCCCGACTGCGTCGCGCAGCGATTGGAACGCGGTCGGCGGCCGGGGAGACAGCGCACGAGCCGGGCACCGGCGAGAGCGCATGCTCTTGGCCGGCTTCAGGCTCTCAGGGGGCCAGAGCGCGTTTCCGGCGCGTCATAACTCGACACTCGAAGTCAACGGCGAGGCGAGTGTCGTGTGCGTGTCGCTATCCGCGCTCGGTGCGACAGTCGACCTTCGGAGGAGCTCGACTGTCGAGTTGTGGTTTATGCGCTGCCTGAGCAGCGCCGGTCATGTAGCGCTCAGAGCGCTGGCGCTCGCCTCCGGCGCTCACTCGCGCCCTGAGAGCCTGAGGGGGTCTCGGCCGCGCCTGGGCGCGCCCTGAGACCATGTCGTTGGGCTCCCGCCCGCGACCGCGATCGTGCGCTACGAAGCGGGATGCTTCGATGGGATCGCTACGCTCCGGGCGATGAACGGCGACTACACCCCCGCGCAGGTCGCCGAGCTTCTCCGGCGCGGGGAGATTCAGCTCATCGACGTGCGTCAGGCGCACGAGGCGCAAGCTGGGCGGATCGCCGGGGGGCGGTTGATCGAGCTCTCAGAGCTTTCTGCACAAGCGCATACGATCGAGCACGAGAAGCCGATCGTCTTCTACTGTCGCAGCGGTGCGCGATCGGCGATGGCGGCGCAGGGGTTTCATAGCGCCGGCTTCGAAGCCCACAACATGACCGGCGGATTACTCGACTGGCACGCAGCCGGCCTACCGCTGCAGCCTGCGGACGGCTATGTAGCTGACCCTTGAGCGCTAGTCAGCCGTGAGCTCAGGAGGGCTTCCACTTGATCGAGCAACCGACGGGCTCGGTCTGCGGACGCTCCGGCGCCCGGCCGGCGAGCACCGCGTCGAGTGCGTCGCGTAGCCAATCTGCGCGCAGGCTTTCGTCTCCGTGGTCGGCGTCGGGCGCCCCGCGGTAGCGCAGCCGACGCTCGGCGTCCAGCACGAAGACGTCAGGCGTCGTCTTGGCACCGTAAGCCCGCGCGACATCTTGACTGGCGTCGTGCAGGTAAGGCATCGGCCAGTCCTCGGCTTCGACACGCGCGCGCATCGCCTGCGGGGAGTCCCGCGGATAGCGCTCGGAGTCATTCGGATTGATCGCCAGGAATTGGACCCCGCGGCCGGCGTAATCCCGCGCAGCATCCGCGATCCGCTCGTGCCACGCAAGCGCGTAAGGACAGTGGTTGCAGGTGAACACAATCACCGTCGCCTGCGTGCCCTCTCCGGCAGCCTCGGTCCAGGTGGCGCCTGCGGTGTCGGACAGCTCGAGCTCGGGAACCGTCGCTCCGATCGCGAGCGTCACCGGCTCATCTCCGGGCGGGCGGCTGGCGGGCGCGCGACGGTGTTGCTGGCGGCTGGCGGGCGCGCGGCCGCTGCGCGGGCGGCTACCTTCGCCAGCGCCTCGCGCAGATCGTCGGGGTCGGGCGTCGGGGAGATCCTGCCGTCGCGCAGGCGATACACGCGGCAGTTCAGAGCGGCCGGCTCGCTCGGTGAAGCTCCCGCGACGTCGATGCCGTCGACCAGGATCGTGGGCGAGCCCACGAAGCCCGCTGCCTGCGCATCTGCATCGGTTCGGATCTCCCGCTTACGGACCTCGGCGTTCTCGATGCCGAGATCCTCGAGCGCTTCACGCAGTTGCGCGAGCGCCGGCTCAGTGGAAGGGCACCCCTCCCACCACAGAAGCTCGATCTCGGGTGCGGGCATCGTCCGTCCAGGGTACTCCTTCCCGGTCCCCCCAGCCGCCGTTGCGAAGCGCGATCGCCATCTAGATGTTCTCCTGCACCACCTCCAGGACGCCCCGTGACCGGCTACCCTCAGCACCCGGCCGTCTCCGAACCGGAACCGCTCCGGCGGGTCCTCGTCCTTGGACGGGGATCAGCACCGACCGCAGCCCGGCCAGCAGCGAGCGCTCCGCGACACGCGCGGAGCGGTTCGCCGACTTGACCGAGCTGAACGTCGCCAGGGCGAGCACGAGCGTTCGGCCCACGGTCGCCAGCGAGGAGATCGTTACCCGGTCGAGCATCGGCGCCGACCGGGGTCAGCGCCCCCGACCGGAGGTTAGGTCTACAGCTTCTCTACGTTGATGGCCTTCGGGCCCTTGGGCCCGGCTTCCTCTTCATAGGACACCTTGATGCCCTCGGCGAGCGAACGATAGCCGTCGCCGTTGATGCTCGAGTGATGCACGAACAGGTCCCGGCTGCCTTCATCGGGGGTGATGAAGCCGAACCCCTTCTCGTCGCTGAACCACTTGACCGTTCCGTTTGGCATTGTGAAGGAACTCCTCCGTTACTTGTAGTGCTGCCACCGCGGAGGATGCTATGCGGATACCCCGAGGACTGCACCTGCTTGTCACCGACCGCAGATTACGGGCGGCCTTGCGGCTCCGAACGGTAGCACGACTCTTGGCCAGCGGTAAGCGCGGATTAGCTCTCTAAGCCCTCATTGGTCATGCTTGCGGCTCCATGGACGATCCGATGCTACTCGGGCGCCACGCCGCGCTCCCGCTGAGCGAAGTCACGGTGCGCGCCAGCCGCTCCTCCGGTCCCGGCGGTCAACACGCCAACGTGACCGAATCGAGGATCGAGGCGATCTTCGACGTACTGGCCTCAGCGACCCTGACCGAGGAGCAGAAGCGACGGATCGTCGCCCGGATCGGCCCGCGCGTCGTCGCGATCGCCCAGGACGCGCGCAGCCAGGCACGCAACCGCGAGCTTGCCCTCGAGCGCCTGCGCCGCCGTCTGCAGGCTGCGCTCGTGGTGGCGCGCCCTCGGCGCCCGACGGCGCCCAGCAGGGCCGCCGAGCAGCGGCGACTACAGGCCAAGCGCCGCCAGGCGCAGCTCAAGCGCCGGCGCCGGGCTCCGGGGCACGAAGACGATTGAGCAAGGAGGGGCAGCAGCGCTGCATCCACGATCGACGAGCTCGAGGCCAAGGGCCTCGTACAGCGGCGCCCGCACCCGAGCGACCGCCGCGCCCACGCGCTCCACCTCACACCGAGCGACCAGCGGATGCTCACACGCGCCCGCGAGCTCGCGCGTGAAGCCCAGCAGGACCTGCTCGCACCGCTCAGCGAAGAGGAGCGAGGCCAGCTTCACGACCTCCTGCTGCGCCTCGCTCTGGCCACGCGAGAGGTAGGCGCGCCGGCGCAGCCCCGGCGAAGGTAGAGACGCCTCTGCGGCTACAAAACGCTCAGGCGAAGGGGTTGCGCACCCGCACGCCGTCGTAGTCCTGCCCGTCGTTGAGGTCCTCGGAGAGGACCGTGTGGCAACCGAGCCGGCGAGCGGCCTCGATGATCGCCGCATCCCAGTAGGAGATCTGAAACCGCTGACAGGTCCTGATCGCGGCCTGCACGAGCTCCGGTGTGATCGATTGCACCGGCAGCCGCGCGAGTCGGGCCACCGATGCCGCAGCCTCGGCGTGGCTAAGGCGTCCGCCGCGGTTCGGTCGCGTCGCCTGGACGTAGAACTCCTGCAGCACCTGAACCGATACAGCGATATCGGACCCAGCGAGGATCTCCCGTGCGCTCGCCGTCTTCGCTCCGTGCTCGGCGAGCGCGGTGCTCGCATAGATCAGGACATTCGTGTCAACGAAGCGCGCGGTCATGTAGCTGATCTCGAGGCAGATTGTCAGCGGGATCGAATTGCGGGTTGCGAGCCGCCAGCTCCCGGAAGAACTCGCTCAAGCTCTGCTCGTCCTGCTCACCGACGCCAAGCCCGCGCAGGTACTCGCTGACCATCGCGCTCACCGAGGTGCCTCGCTCGGCTGCTCGGATTCGCGCGCTGCGGTAGACGGTGTCGGGCACGGTTACCGTCAGATTTCGCACAGAAACACAATAGCACAAACCTTTTGCTCTAAAGGTTCTTTGAGAACAGGGTTCCGAGCCCTCCACACCGGGGCAGGCCCACCCGAGGCCTTCCCCTCCAGCCACGCCCGGAGCAGGCCCCGCGGGGCCTGCATAGAAGCTGGCGCGGCCTGCCACAGTAGCCTGGAAATGTGCGCTGGCTGATCGACGGGATGAACGTAATCGGCTCCCGGCCGGATGCGTGGTGGAAGGACCGCGACGCCGCGATGCTGAGGCTCGTGGACCTGCTCGAGCGCTGGGCCGCGGCGGAGGGCGAGGAGGTGACAGTGGTGTTTGAGCGGCCCCCGTCGCCGCCGATCCGCTCGACGGTGATCGTGGTCGCCCACGCCCCCCGCCCGCGCCCGCACTCCGCCGACGACGAGATCATCCGCAGGCTGGGCGCAGATCCGCAGCCCGGCGCTGTACGGGTGGTCACCTCCGATCACTGGCTGGCCGACCGCGCCGGGGCCGTGGGGGCTAGCGTCGAAGGCGCAGACGGGTTCCGCTCGAGATTGGACGCCGGCTGAAAGTGGGCGAAGGCGTGGCCGGGCCGAGCTCGGGGACGCGGGACTTGGCGCGGTCCCCGTTCTCGGCGGCGGCGGCCCGGTCGCCGCGTCCCGGTGCTCGCCGCGCTCGTCACGCTGGCCGGTTGCGACAATCTGCTGATGGCCGACAAGCCCGCCCAGCGCGCCGCGCCACCCAAGGAACGCCCGGGCACCCCCCCGGCCACCCAGCCCGGCTGGAGAGTGACGCCCGCTCCCGACGGGCGCGGTAGCCGCCAACCCAAGTCAAAGCCGCCCACTCCAAGCTCCCGCTGGCTGATCGGGCTGCTCTTCCTCGGCTTGCTGGCGCTCAACATTTGGATCTCCACACAGGCGCTGGCCCCCAATGCACGAGTCCGGGTCCCTTATAGCCCCACCTTCCTGAGCGAGGTCAAGAGCCGCAACGTGGATCAGATCACCTCGACCGCGGACGCGATCCAGGGGAAGTTCAAGCATCCGGTCAAGTATCCCCTCGGCGATTCGAAGGCCCACGCGAGCACCAACTTCTCGACCCAGGTGCCGTCCTTTGCCGACAACACAGCGCTCTCCAGCCTGCTCCTGAGCAAGGGCGTGACGATCGACGCCCAGTCGCCCGACAAGGGCCCGTCGTTGCTGACCAGCCTGCTCGTCGGCTTCGGTCCCACGCTGCTGCTGATCCTGGTGGCCGTGCTGGTCATGCGCCGCGTCGCCGCTGCGGGCGGCGGCGCGGGGGGACTGATGTCCTTCGGGCGCTCACGCGCTCGTCGCGTCGAGGCCAGCGAGCAGCAGGTCACCTTCAAGGATGTCGCCGGGATCGACGAGGCCAAGGAGGAGCTGACGGAGATCGTCGACTTCCTCAAGACGCCTGAGAAGTACCAGCGCCTCGGTGGTCGGATCCCGCGCGGGGTGCTGCTCAGCGGCGCCCCCGGGACCGGCAAGACCCTGCTCGCGCGCGCCGTCGCCGGCGAGGCGGGCGTCCCGTTCTTCCAGATGTCGGCCTCGGAGTTCGTGGAGATGATCGTCGGTGTCGGCGCATCGCGCGTGCGCGATCTGTTCCAGCAGGCCAAGGCAGCGGCGCCCGCGATCGTCTTCATCGACGAGCTCGACGCGATCGGCCGCTCGCGATCGGGTGGCGGTCCCAACATCTCTGGCGGCCACGACGAGCGCGAGCAGACGCTCAACCAGATCCTGACCGAGATGGACGGGTTCGATCCCACCAGCGGCGTGATCGTGCTGGGCGCGACCAACCGGCCCGAGGTACTCGACCAGGCATTGCTGCGCCCCGGGCGCTTTGACCGCCGAGTGTCCGTCCAGCCGCCCGACCGTCCGGGGCGCGAGGCGATCCTGCGCGTGCACACCCGCTCGGTGCCGCTCGCCCAGGACGTTGACCTCGGCTCCCTGGCCTCCTCGACCCCGGGCATGGTCGGCGCCGACCTTGCCAACCTCGTCAACGAAGCGGCGCTGCTGGCAGCGCGCCACGACCACGCGCGGGTCACCACGCACGATCTCTCCGATGCCCTGGAGCGAATCGTCCTCGGCGCCGAGCGCAAGGTCCTGCTGAGCGAAGACGATCGCCGCCACACCGCCTACCACGAAGCCGGCCACGCGATCGTGGGGATGCTGACGCCCAGCGCGGACCCTGTTCGCAAGGTCTCGATCATCCCTCGCGGGCAGTCGCTCGGGGTCACGTTCTCGGCTCCGGACGCCGACCGCTTCAACTTCGACGAGCGCCATCTGATCGCCCAGATCAAGGTAGCCCTCGGCGGCCGCTCGGCTGAGGAGCTGGTGTTCGGCGAGCTGAGCACCGGCGCGGAATCGGACATCCAGCAGCTCACGCGGATCGCCCGCCACATGGTCGGGCGGTGGGGAATGAGCCGGGCTGTCGGTCCGATCACCGTGCTGCCCGCCGACGGCATGGGACCATTGCTGCCGGGAGCCTCTGAGACCTCGGAAGCGACCCAGCGCTTGGTCGACGACGAGGTCAGGCGAATCGTGGAGACCGCGCACGTGGCGGTGGGCGAGCTGCTCAGGCGCAACCGCCCCAACCTCGACTCGCTGGTCGCGGGGCTGCTGGAGCACGAAACCCTCGACGAAGCCGACGCTTACGCCGCCGCGGGCCTACCCCGCAATCCGGCACCCGAGAGCGAGCCCACGCCGCTGGTAGTCGACTAGACCGACTAGACCCGTCGTTCGCTATCACCCCACGGGGCACCAAGAAACGCAGGCGGGCGACGGGTAATCGGGCAGGCGTTCCGCTACAACGGCTGTCGCCCCGAAAAGCCCGCTCCGGGCTCGTGCCAGAACCGGATCTCGTCCTCCTCGAGCAGCCAGCACAGATATATCTCCTCGCCCCCACGAATCGCCGGAAAGTCGATCAGGCCGCGCTCGAGGTCGCGGATCGCGATCTCAACCGCCTCCAGCTCGCCAGCCGCTTGGCTGAGCTCCACCAGCGGCCGCGCTATTTCAGGGCCGGGATAGCAGCCACCGAGCTGCGGATCGAGCCTGGCGAGGGCCGCGCCGACGCGCTCGCCCAACTCCAGCAGGCTGGTGCGGGCATCCCTGATCCGGTGCACGCGCTGCGCAACCCAGCCGCGAACCGCATTCGCCTGCTCGATCGTGTAGTGACGCTCGTGGCGCATAACCGGTGACAATGACGAAGTCGACTAATACCGCATCGCAGGCGGGCGCGCCCCGGGGCGGGGCGCCCGGACGCGCCCGGGCAGGCTCAATCGCGCAGCCGCGCAGGAGCCCGGCGCGGTCCGGGCCGGCTCAATCGCGCAAGCGTGCCATTCGCGCGAGCGCCTGGTGGCATGCGACCACGCGGGCCCTGACCGGGTCCTCGTCGGGCCGATCGTGGACAAGGTCCCAGGTGCGCTCGGCGACGTCACGGGCGTTCTCAGGCGTCGCAGTCTCCCACAGCCGATCGACGAGCCGGAGCTCGAAGCTTTGTATCTGCTCGGCGGGCGCTCCGGGCTCCAGGCGCGGCAGCGGCTCGCCGGTCGCCTCCTTCCACAATCCGGTCGCGACCAGCAGTCGGTTTCGCAGGCTGATCGCGTCGTGCTTTGGGTCGTTGGGGTCCATCTTCCCGCAATCATCCTAGAGCCGAGGCCATCACGCAGGCAGCTCCTGCTTGACACTCAGCAGCGGCGCGAACAGATCGCCCTGCTCCTCCACGCGGCTGAGCACCTGGTCCGTATCGAATGCCAAGAGGTCCGGATCGCCAACCTCGCGGCAGTGCGCCACCTCATCCCAGCCCACCGGCGTGGACACGGTCGGACGCTCGCGAGCGCGAACGGAGTACACGGTCACGGTTGTCTTGTGAGCATCGTTCTGGCTCCAATCGACGAGCACCTTGCCCGGGCGCAGGCGCTTGCTCATCCGCGAGATCACGAGCTCGGGCATCCGCTGCTCCAGCAGCTCGGCGACATCGCGCGCGAATGCCTTGCTCCGCTCGTACTCGACAGGGCTGTTCAGTGGCACGTACACCTGAAGCCCCTTCGAGCCGGATGTCTTGACCACGCTCTGCAGCCCGAGCTGCTCGAACAGGCCGCGCAGGACGAGGGCGACCTCGGCGCACTGCAGCACGCCTGCGGGCGCCCCCGGATCGAGATCGAATACGAGCATCGTCGGCCGGCCCGGCGCCTGCGCGAGCGCCAGCGAGGTGTGCAGCTCGATGTCCGCGAGGTTGGCGAGCCAGATCAACGTTGCTCGCTCCTGCGCGAGCGTGTAGCGCACCGAGCCGATCTCGGTGCTCGGCACCCAATGCGGGCGGTGCGAGGGCGACTGCTTCTCGTAGAAGAACTGGCCCTCCACCCCATTTGGATAGCGCTTGAGCGTCAACGGCCGGTCACGCAGGTGGGGCAACACGCTGGACCCGATGCGCGCGTAGTAGGCGATCAGGTCGCCCTTGGTGAACGCGGCCTTGGGAAAGAGGACCTTCTCCCAGTTGGAGAGCCTCAGGCGCCGCCCACCCGCGAGCACGGCCAGCGAGCCGCCCGGCAGGCGCTGCACATCGTCGAACAGTGCCTCTGGGGAGGCTGCCGGTGCCCCCACGCCACCCGCCGCCCCCCCGAGCAGGGGCCCGGTGCCCGGTGCAGCCGGCACCGGGGCACCTCGCTCGAGCACTATCTGGCGCGCCTCCTTGTCCTTGCGCAGCCCTTTGAACGATGGGGCACGCATCACGTGCGCGGCAGTCCAATGCGCGAACTCGATCTCGGCGACGAGGCACGGCTCGACGAACACCGCTGCTCGCGGGAGCTTCAGTCCCGCGCCGAACGGGCTGCTCCGGCGCCGCAGCGTGGCCAAGCGCGCCGAGAGCTGCTCCAGTGTGGCCTCGCTGAACCCCGTTCCCACGCGTCCCGCATAAATCAAGGCTAGCGGAGCCTCCGAGCCCTTACTCCGCGCAGCCGCCGAGTCATTTCTCCGCCCAGCGGCCGAACCCTTCCCCCGCGGAGCCTCCGAATCCTTCCTCCGCGGGGCCTCCGGCGCTTGGAAGTATCCCATCAACAGGGCTCCGATCCGTTCCGCACGGCGGCCCTCGCCTGGGATCCAGCCGCCGACCACGAGCTCTTGGCGGAGCGTATGCTTGACCTTGACCCACGACCCCGTGCGCCTTCCCGGCTCGTAACGAGAGCCAACCCGCTTGGCCACGACTCCCTCCAGGCCCTGCGTACGGGTCGCTTCCAGCAGCGCCGCGCCGTCGCCCGAGTGCGCTGCCGGCACCCGCCACGCGGGACCTGCCAGCTCCAGTGACTGAAGCCGCGAGCGCCGCTGCACGTAAGGGAGCGCCATCAGCGAGCGCCCGTCGAGATAGAGCAGGTCGAAGATCGCGTACACCACCGGCGTGCTGGCCGACAGCCTCCGTATCGCGGCCGGCGAGGACACGTGCATTCGTCGCTGCAGGCGCTCGAAGCTCGGCTTGCCGGACTCGTCGAAGGCGACGATCTCGCCGTCGAGGACGGCCTCGTGCGTGCCGAGCTCGCCGAGGATTCCGCGCAGCTCCGGATAGGCGCCCGTTATATCCTTGAGGTTGCGGCTCTCGATGCGCAGCCTGCCGGGCTGCGCATAGGCGATCGCCCGAACCCCATCCCACTTGACCTCGAAGGACCAATCGGGCTCGGCACACTGGTCGCGGCCGGCGCGGGCGCCCCCCGGGAGCGTTCCCGCGCTCGCCAGCATCGGCAGCACGCGCTCGAGCATCGGCTCGCGGCTCGGATCGCTGGGGGGATCCATGCGGTGGATCATCCAGTCGTTCTCGCAGACGCCGGCCTTGCCGATCGGAAAGAGCCCGTAGCGTCCACGCAGCCGCTCACCCTCGAAGCTCACCTCCACCTTGCGCGGCTCCCACTTGTGGATCTGAAACGTCCCGCGGTCCCAGATCATCATCGCGCCGGCACCGTAGGAGCCTTCGGGAATCTGGCCCTCGAACTGCAGGTACTCGAGCGGATGGTCTTCGGTTCGCACCGCGAGCCTGTTCTCGGCCGGATCGAACGGGATGCCGTTCGGGACCGCCCACGAGGCGAGCGCCCCATCGTGCTCTAGGCGCAGGTCCCAGTGCAGGCGGGTCGCGTGGTGCTCCTGGACTACGAAGCGAGCGTCCGCACCGGGCGAGGCGGGGCGCTCCTCGCCGTGCGCGCTGGAGGCCCTCTCCCCCGGTGCCCCGGGCCGCTTCCCACCCTCCGGCTCGGACGTCGCCACGAAGTCGCGCTTGGCACGGTAGGTGCGGAGCTTGTCATCGGGCGCCACGGCCCCCGATGATCCCCGAAAATACCAGCGTGCGCATCGTCACCTGGAACGTCAACTCGCTCCGCGCACGCCTGCCGCGGGTGCTCGAGTTGCTCGCCGAGCACCAACCAGACGTGATCTGCCTGCAGGAGACCAAGTGCGCGCCCGAGGGGTTCCCCGGCGCCGAGCTCGCCTCCGCGGGATACCGCGCGGTCGATCACTCGGCGGGGCGATGGGCCGGCGTGGCGCTGCTTGCGCGCGAGGACCTGGCTCTCTCAGATCCGCGCTGCGGCCTGCCCGGCGAGCCCGTCCCGGCGCAGGCGCGCTGGTGTGAGGCGACGATCGACGGAATCCGCTTCGTGAGCGTCTACGTGCCGAACGGGCGCTCGGTTGACAACGAGGAGTTTCCGGGCAAGCTCGCATTCCTCGAGGCCATGGCCCACCGAGCGGGCGCCCTGCGGGAGCGCCCGCTGATTCTGGCCGGCGACATGAACGTGGCCCGTGCCGACGCCGATGTATACGACCCGGCGGCTTTCGCGGGATCCACGCACGTGTCACCCGAGGAACGGAGCCGATTGGAGCAAATCCTCGCGCGGGGCATGGTGGATGCCTACCGGGAGCTTCACCGGACCGAGCACGGCTTCACCTGGTGGGACTACCGCGGCGGAAACTTTCACCGCGGACTTGGTCTGCGGATCGACCTGGCGCTGCTGAGCGCCGGCCTCGCACCCCGCTTGCGCGCCTGCGGGATCGACCGCAGCTACCGCAAGGGCCTAAAGCCCTCCGACCACGCGCCGCTGCTGGTGGAGCTCGATTGACGCGGATCGTTCTTCACCAACATTTACGCGCAAGCGCGATCATTTGGGAATGCCGCTCGTGCTGGTGGTCGACGACGAGCCCGCCGTGCGGCGGGCGCTGGAGCGCGCGCTGGCGCTCGAGCGCTACGACATCGCGCTCGCCGCCGACGGCGAGCAGGCGCTCGATGCGCTCGCTGCCAACCCCGCCGATGCGGTGATCCTTGACATCGCGATGCCCGGCGTCGATGGCCTGGAGGTGTGCCGCAGGATGCGCCGCGCGGGCGACCGGACTCCGGTGCTGATGCTCACTGCTCTCGACGCGATCGACGACCGTGTCAGGGGGCTCGACGCCGGGGCCGACGACTACCTGGTCAAGCCGTTCGCGCTGCGCGAGCTGCAGGCGCGGCTACGGGCGCTGCTGCGAAGGACGGGCGAGGACGCCGGTGGCGGAGAGATCCGCAGGTATAGCGATCTCGTGCTCGACCCCGTCGCGCACGAGGTGCACCGCGGCGATCGGCTCGTCGAGCTTTCGAGAACCGAGTTCCTGCTCCTGGAGCTGTTCATGACCCACCCGCGCCAGGTCCTCACGCGGTCGACGATCTTCGAGCGCGTCTGGGGCTATGACTTCGGGCCGACCTCCAACGCGTTAGGCGTTTATATGGGTTACCTGCGGCGCAAGACGGAGGCCGGCGGAGAGCCGCGCCTGCTGCACACTGTACGGGGAGTGGGCTACGTGCTGCGGGATTGAATCCAGGCCGCCCGGAATGCCGCTGCGCCGCAGGATTTCGTTCGTCGCCGCCACGGCGGTCGCCGTGGCGGTCTTGGTCTGCGCACTGGTAAGCTACCTGGTGGTTCGAGGAGAGCTGCGCGGACAGGTGAACGATGCGCTGAAGGCACAGGCGATCGCCGTCCAGCACGGCGACGTCCACGCCCTTGCACACCCGCTGCCGGGCATTCCCCCCAGCGCGGGCGGCCCCGCTCAGTACGTTCAGATCGTCGCAGCGGACGGCACCATCGAAACCCAGGGTGGCGTAGCGCTGCCTGTCGATGCGAGGACCCGGGTGCTCGCGGGCGGCGGTTCCGGAACTTACCTGGAAGACATCCATGCCGGTAAGAGCCACCTGCGCGAGCTGACCTTCCCGGTCTCGGTCTCGGTGGACGGCCGGCTCGAGTCCGCCGCGGTTCAGCTCGCGCGCCCTCTGAACGGCGTCGATCACGTCCTCTCCCGGCTGCGGCTGATCCTGGCGCTGGTGTGCGCCGGCGGCATCGCGCTGGCGGCGGCGCTCGGGCGCTTGGCTGCCCGCCGCGTGCTGGCGCCACTGGCCGAGGTCACGCAAACCGCCCACCACATCGGCCAGACCGACGATCTCTCCAGCCGCATCGCCGTACATGCCGACGACGAAGTCGGCCAGTTGGCGACCCGCTTCAACGCGATGCTCGAGCGCCTAGAGCGCTCGCGCGCGGCGCTCGACGAGTCAGTTCGCGCCCAGCGCCAGCTCGTCGCCGACGCGTCCCACGAGCTGCGGACCCCGGTCACGAGCCTGCGCACCAACGTCGAGGTGCTGCTCGCCGGTGGTGAGTTGAGCTCAGGGGACCGTGATCGCCTGCTGGCAGACGTGGTGGAGCAGAGCGAGGAGCTGAGTGCGCTGGTGGGCGACCTGATCGAGCTCGCCCGCGGCGATGACCCGGCCGGCTCTCCCGAGGACTCACGGCTGGATCGAATTGTCGCCGAGTCGGTGGCGCGCGCGCGGCGCAACTCGCCGGGTGTGCGCTTCGAGGCAGATCTCGAGCCGGTGGTGGTGGACGGGGTGCCGGAGCGACTCGGGCGCGCGGTCAACAACCTGCTCGACAATGCCGCACGCCACTCGCCGCCGGGCGGCGCGGTAGAGGTGGTCGTGGATGCGGAGGGCGTCAGCGTGCGCGACCATGGGGCAGGCGTTCCCGAAGGGGATCTGCCACACGTATTCGACAGGTTCTTTCGTGGCGTCGATTCCCGGGGCCGCGATGGAAGCGGCCTCGGGCTCGCGATCGTGAGGCAGGTAGCCGAGCAGCACGGCGGTGGCGCAGT
>JALYUQ010000100.1 GCA_030853685.1 Actinomycetota bacterium
CGCGAGCCCAAGCCCGCTCAGCCCAACCGCATGACCTGCCGGACGAGCTCGAGCCCCTGCACGAGCCTGTCAACGTCCTCGGGACTGTTATGCACCGCGAACGACGCGCGCGTGGTCGCGGCGACGCCGAGTCTGCGCATCAACGGCTGCGCGCAATGATGCCCGGCGCGCACGCAGACCGCATCGCGTGCGAGAATCTCCCCGATGTCGTGCGGGTGCGCGCCCTCCAGCGAGAAGGACACCAGTGCGCCGCGATCGGCCGCCGCGAGCGGGCCGTGCAGCGTCAGCCCGAGGACCTCTGAGCCCAGGCGCACGAGCGCATCGGCGGTCAGGGCCTCCTCGTGGGCCCGGATCTGCTCTATTCCTAGCGCCTGGATCCAGTCAACCGCCGCCCCGAGCCCGATCGCCTCGGCGATCTGCGAGGTCCCTGCCTCGAACTTCCAGGGCAGGTCGGTCCAGGTCGACTCATTCGCGCCAACCGTGCGGATCATGTGACCGCCGGCGATGAACGGCGGCATCTGCTCGAGCAGCTCCCGGCGCCCGTGGAGCACGCCGATGCCCGTCGGGCCGTAGGCCTTGTGCCCGGTCCAGGCGTAGAAGTCGGCGTCGAGCTCGCGCAAGTCCACACGCAGTTGCGGGACCGCCTGGCTGCCGTCGACGAGCACCACCGCCCCCGCCTCATGGGCACGGCGCACGATCGCCTGCACCGGGTTGATCGTGCCGAGCACGTTGGAGACGTGCACCACTGCGAGCAGCTTGGGGCCGCGGGCCAGCAGCGCATCGAGCGCGTCGAGGTCGAGCTGGCCGTCGTCGAGCACCGGCACGTATGCGAGCTCGGCCTCGCGCTCCTGGCACAGGAGCTGCCAGGGAACGATGTTGGAGTGGTGCTCCATCTCGGTCAGCACGACGAGGTCCCCGCGGCCCACGTTCTGGCGCCCCCAGGAGTACGCGACGAGATTGATCGCGGCGGTCGCGTTGGCCGTGAAGATCGTCTCCTGCGGCGTGGAGCGCAGCCACTGCGCGATCCGCGCCCGCGCACCCTCGAAGAGGTCGGTCGCCTCCACCGCCAGCTGGTAGATGCCGCGGTGGATAGACGCGCGCGAGTGCGTGTAATAGCTGGTCATCGCGTCGATCACCGGCTGCGGGGTCTGCGAGGTCGCCGCGCTGTCGAGGTAGACCAGCGACCGGCGACCGGTCTCCCGGCCCAGGACCGGAAACTCGGAGGCGACCGCGACCGGCGAGACGGCCGTGGCGCTCATCAAGCTGGGGCCTTCTCGAGATCGTCCGCCTTGCCGAGCTCGCCCGCCTGGTCGATCGCGCCGGTGATCCACGCATAGCCCCTGGCCTCGAGCTCGTCGACCAGCTCCGGTCCGCCCTCCCTGACGATCCGACCCTTGTACATGACGTGCACGTGGCTCGGCTGCACGAGGTGCAGGATGCGCTGATAGTGAGTGATGATCAGCACGCCCATGTCGGGCCCGGCGACGGCGTTGACGCCGTTGGCCACGACGCGCAGGGCATCGATGTCGAGTCCCGAGTCGGTCTCGTCGAGGACCGCGAGCTGCGGGTGCTGCAGCGCAAGCTGCAGGATCTCCATCCGCTTCTTCTCCCCGCCTGAGAATCCATCGTTCAGGTAGCGGCTCGAGAACTCCTTTGGCACGTTGGTCAGCTTCATCGCCGCCTCGACGGTCTGGCGAAACTCCTTGAGCGGGATCGGGTCCTGCTCACGAGCCTCCCGGTGAGCGTTGAGCACCGTGCGCAGGTACTTGGTGACCGTCACGCCCGGGACCGAGACGGGATACTGAAAGGCAAGAAAGAGGCCCATGCGGGCGCGCTCGTCGGGCGCAAGCTCGGTGATGTCCTGCCCGTCGAAAACGATCTGGCCATCGGTTACCTCGAGCTTGGGGTGGCCCATGATCGCGTTCGCGAGCGTGGACTTCCCGGAGCCGTTGGGACCCATCAGGGCATGAATCTCGCCCTTGCCGACGGTCAGCTCAACTCCCTGCAGAATCGGCTTGCCGCCCGCTGCGACGTGAAGGTTTTGGATCTTTAGTTCTGACATCTCCAACTTTCTCGTTCGTGTGTCTCAGGCGGCTGCGCTAGGCACGCGCTCGTTGCGGTGCGAGAACTCGACCAGCTCTGCCAGCGTCGTGGTCTGCAGCGAGCGGATGATCCCGCCCTGCACGCGCATCCACAGCAGCTTGGTCGCGCAACCACGCCCGGAATCCGGCTCATGCGAGCACAGCACGCGCTCGGTGTGGTCGTGCACGAAACACTCCATCGGGGCGATCGCGCCCTCGAGCGCCTGCACTACCTCGTCCATCGCGATCTCCTCCGCCGGGCGCGATAGCCAGTAACCGCCGTGCGCGCCGCGAGCGCTCATCACGAGCCCCGCCTTGCGCAGCCGTGCAACCACCTGCTCGAGGTAGGACAAAGGCAAGCCTTCGGCATCCGCGATCGCCTTGAGGCTCGTCGGATGCTCGGGCGACTGCCGGCCGAGCTCGACCATCAGCCGCACGCCGTACTCCGCCTTGGATGAGAAGATCATCTAACGGGAAATCCTACCAGCTAGGTCGGTTATCTATTGGGCCGGCCTGCGGGCCGGCCCTGGTTTGGGTTGGCTGCGCCTCACCGGTCCGGTTACCCGCACGCTCGGCGCTGCGTGTGCGGTTGCTGGATTTGCGCCAGTCCAGCACGCTCGCCAAACGGCTTGCGGGATACCCTCATGCGATGGAGCAGATGGTCACAACGCTCGCCGGGAGTGCCCAGGTCGCGCATGTCGCGCAGCTCGCCCGCGCGACTGGACGGCTCGGGATCGACACCGAGTTCATGTCCGAGGGGCGCTACCGGGCGCTGCTGTGTCTGGTGCAGGTCGCTGCGCAGGACCGCGAGGATGTGGCTCGCGCGCGCGTCATCCTGATCGACCCCCTCAACGAAGGTGCGGATATCGCCCCGCTCGCGGCGCTGCTCGCCGACCCGGCGATCGAGGTGGTGCTCCACGCCGGGCGCCAGGACGTGGCGATCCTCCGCCGTGCCTGGAGCACGGCGGTTACGAACATCTTCGACACCCAGCTCGCCGCCGGATTCGCCGGTGCCGGCGCCCAAACGGGATACGGGAACCTGCTCGGGGCGATCCTCCACCGCCACGTCGAGAAGAGCGCAAGCTTCACCCGCTGGGACGCGCGGCCGCTGAGCGCCGAGCAGCTCGGCTACGCCGCCGAGGACGTCGTCCACCTGCTCCAGTTGTCCGATGAGCTCCAGCGCCAGCTGGGCGAGAGCGGCCGTCTGCAATGGGCCCGGGAGGAGTGCCGGCGCCTTCAGTCCGCGACCGACGAGCGCGATCCGGGCACCGTCTGGGAGCGTCTGCCGCGCGTCAACTCACTGGACCCCAAAGCCCGGGCAATCGCACGCGAGCTCGCCGCCTGGCGCGAGCGAACCGCCGCGAGCGAGGACCGTCCGGTCGGCTCGGTCCTCGCCGACCCGGCGCTCGTCGAGCTCGCCAAGCGTCATCCTTCGAACACGCGTGGCCTGGAGCAGATTCGCGGCCTGCACCCGTCGGGCATCAAGCGCCGCGGCGCCACGATCCTTGCAGCGATCGAGCGGGGGCTGCAGGCGCCCGCCATCCCGCGCGATCAGCCCCGCGGGCGCTCGGAGCCCGCCGACGCACCGCTGGTCGCGCTCGCCGAGGCGCTGCTGCGCGCGCGTGCACTCGAGGCCAGGCTCGCCTATGAGCTGATCGCCTCGCGCGCGGAGCTCGAG
Organism: Actinomycetota bacterium; assembly: GCA_030853685.1. Taxonomy (GTDB): domain Bacteria; phylum Actinomycetota; class Thermoleophilia; order Solirubrobacterales; family Solirubrobacteraceae; genus Palsa-465. Next base: position 3,760 of record JALYUQ010000100.1, read on the forward strand.
CTGATCGTCGCCGCCGGCCGCAGGAGCGAACCCGAGCCCCCGGTCAAGACGCTGTCGGGCTGGCGCGAAGAGCTGGTCGGGGGCGACTTGCGCGCGCTGCTGGCGGGCACAAGCGCGGTCTCGGTTGGAGTCGACGGCCGTCTGGTGCTCAGCGCCGCAGGCGCTTGAGCCAGCCGGCCTCCAGGGCGAGCGGACCGCGAGCGCTGCCCGGCGAGCTGGCCCCCGCCTCAGGACGCGCCGGTCTCCAGCATCATCGACATCGCGGGCGCGCGGTCGAACAGCGCGCGGGAGAGCGTGAGCGTGATCGCCTTCGAGCGCTTGATCCACCGCAGGTCGATTCCCTTCTCATCGCCGTAGGCGGTCGCGTAGGTCACGCGCAGCCTGTGGCCGGGAGAATCGGCCGCTTTCTCATCGCCGGTGTCGGCGTCGCCTCCCGTCCAGCCCGTTCTCAGAAGCAGGCGATGCTCGCCGGCGATCACGTCGTCCGCGGTCCGGTAGCCGCGGTCGATCACCACCAGCTCGAGCCCGCAGAAGGCGTTGGCGCCAGTGTCGCACTGCCTGCTCTGAGCGAGGATGCCCGCTCCGCGCACCAGTGGCAGCGCGGACAACTTCGGCACGCGGGAGCTGGCGGTTGCCCCGCAAGCGGCGAGCGACCCCGAGAGTGCCAGCAGCAGCGCGGCACCGAAGGAGAGACGCCCTAGTCTTCGGCCGGTCATGGGGTCTAGCGCAAGCGTAGCCGAGCTCCCGGGCTCCCACGCGTGAGCGCGGGACGCTACGCCCTCGGGGTCGCGGCGCTGGTCCTCGTGTGCGGCTCGCTGGGGCTCGCCGCCGTGACGCTGCGGCGGCGCTTCTTTCCCGGTTGGTCAGGGGCCCCGGCGCGACTCGTGGAGTCAGTGATCGCGCTCGCGCTCTTGGTCGGGCTGCTGGAGCTCCTCGGGACCGTGGGTCTGTTCAGTCTGGGCCCGATCGTCGCCGCGTCGGTTGTCGTCGGGTTGGTGGTCGGCTTGGTGGTTCGCTTGGGGGTCGCGAGAGCGTTGGGGGAGCCTGGTGAAGGGGGGCGCCGCGGCGCCTTCCCTGAAGCGGTCGTGATACCCGGCACCGGCTTCGCCAAGCGCCTAGCGGGGGCAATTTCGATCCCGTTCCTGATCGCGCTCGTGCTCAGCGCGGCGGTCGCAGCTGAGTGGGCCGGCCCCACGCTCCAGTCCTACGACACCGGGATCCACAGCTTCGACTCGCTCTGGTACCACCTGCCGTGGGCCGCCTCCTTTGCCCAAACCGGACAGATCACGTCGCTGCGATTCACCGATGTGGAGTACCTGACGGCGTTCTATCCGGCCACCGCAGAGCTCTTTCACGGCCTCGGGATCGTCCTGCTGGCGCGAGACACGATTTCCGGCGCGCTCAACCTCGCCTGGCTCGGACTGACGCTGCTGGCCGCCTATTGCATCGGACGCCCACGCGGTCTGGGGCCCTGGTCACTGGCTGGCGCCGCGCTCGCCCTGGCGACGCCGATGATGAGCTTCTCGCAGGCCGGCAGTGGCGCCAACGACGTCGTCGGCGTCTGCTTCCTGCTAGCCGCGGTAGCCCTGCTTGTAAACGTGCACGGGGGCGAACGACGGGCGCCGTTCGTGCTGGCGGCGCTGGCCGCCGGGTTGGCGGTCTCGGTCAAGCTGAGCCTGCTCGCACCGGTCCTCGCGCTGAGCATCGGGATGATCGTGCTCGCGCGGCCCTGGTGGGCCCGCGCGCCTGGGGCCCACGCATCTGGGGACGGCGAGTCGGGGCCTCGCGCGCCTGGGGCCCGCGCGCCCGCGCGTCTCACGCGCGCCGCGCTGTGGCTCGGACCGCTCCTGCTCGGAGGCGGGTTCTGGTACCTGCGCAATCTGGTGGCGGTCGGAAATCCGCTGCCCTGGACGAGCCTCGGATTCTTGCCGACCCCCGCGCCGGCGCTCCAGCAGCACACCGCATTCTCGGTCGCGCACTATCTGGGTGACTCCCAGGTGTTGAGCAAAGTGCTCGAGCCCGGGCTCGCGGCCGGCCTCGGACGATGGTGGGCGGTGATCCTCGCCGCCGCGGTGATCGGGCCGCTGCTCTGCCTGCTCCCGGGCGCGGACCGCCTGATGCGCGTGGTTTCACTCGTGGCGCTCGGGTCCCTCGCGGCGTACCTGCTCACGCCAGAGAGCGCCGCGGGCCCTGCCGGGCACCCCCTGGGGTTTGCGTTCAACCTGCGTTACGCCGCGCCAGCGCTGACGCTGTCGCTGGCGATTCTCCCGCTCGCGCCCGTGCTCGAGCAACGGCGCCGACGGGCGGCGACGATGATCGCGCTGGTCGCGGTGCTGGTGGCGACGCTCGCGCAGGCCCAGTTGTGGCCCTCACGGCACCTGCCCGGCGCGCTCGGCGCTGGGGCGGCAGTCCTCGTGCTGAGCCTCGCGATCCTCGCGATGGCGCAGATTGGCCGCGGGAGCGTCGGTGGCGTGCGGCGGGCGCCATATGGCGGGGTCGGTGGTGCGGTCGGTGGCGCTCAGCCGGCGCGGGCTGGTGGGGGCCGCGGGGGGCGGAGTGGCCCGTCCCCGCGGCGCCTGACGGTGCTCTCGAGCTTGGCAGCGCTCCTGATCGCCCTCGCCGCCGCGGGCTATCCCTGGCAGCAGCACTATCTCCGCGGGCGCTACGCCTTTCACCCCGGCGTCTCCTCTCTGGCCAAGGCGTGGGCGCTCTTCAGGGGCGTGCACGACGCTCGGGTAGGCCTCGTCGGCACCTTCGGCGGCTTCTTCTCATATCCACTGTTCGGCATCGCGGACTCCAACCACGTCCAGTACATCGCCAAGCGCGGGCCGCATGGCTCGTTCACGGCGCTCACGACTTGTCAACAGTGGCGCACGGCGGTCAACGCCGGCCACTACCGCTTCTTGCTCACAACCCCCGCCCGCGACCCTTGGCGCCCGAAAGCGCTGCAAGCCTCGCCCGAGGGCGCCTGGACCGCATCGGACCCGGACGCGCGCCTGCTCTACACGCGCCGCGCCGCCGGCCAGCGGATCTCGGTCTACGAGCTGCGCGGGCGACTTGACCCGGGAGCGTGCGGGTAGAGAAGGACCGGGTTACGAAGGACCGGGTTACGGAAATCGCGGCCTGCAGTCAGTCTCTCGCCAGCACGGTTATCGCCGCCGCGGTGAGTAGCACCGGTGGGACGTAGTTGGGAGCCGTGTCGCACGCGCGAATGTGAGTGGCGAGAGCCGCTGCCATCGAGCAGAGCGTTCCGACAGCGGCCACCGGTCTCGCTTCGGGGCTGCGCAGCCCGGCGACGGCCGCTGCTGCCACCCCAACCTCGATCGCGCCGATCACGAATCGAGCGGGATCCGCATAGCCCCATCGCTCGAAGTTGTCCTTGGTGAACTGCATAGCGGCGAGCTTCGCGACGCCCGCCGCTCCGAGACCGGCGACGACCACCGCCAGCGGCGCCTGCTGCCGGCTAACCCTCATGGGCTGCCACCGCCGTTTCGGCGACCTGCTGGCCTTGATCGTTGGTGGCACGACGACGCTTTAGACGAGGTGGTTGCCCCCAGACAACACACAACCGACCGGACATGGATGCATGGTTGCCGGACTGCTCGCGCGGGGACACCATGGTCATGACACCGCAGCCGCACCGATGACCGCCGACGAGGCTTGCCCGGAGACCGGCTGACGCGGAGCGTCACGTCGCGCACAGGCCGACGGCCGCCTCGGCGCGGACCTTCGAGCTCGGATCGTGCCTAGCGAGCCACTCGATCTTGCGTGCGGTCCCGGAATCGACCTGATACGCGCCACCGGGCTTGCACTTCTCGCATGTGAGCGCGTGAACCGCATTGCGACGCACGCGAGGCACGGGGTCCTCCAGCAGCTCGGCGACAGCTTGCATCGCCTGAGGGTAGGAGACATGGTCGAAGATCTGGACGCAATACCACCTGACCCGCGGGTTCGCGTGCTTCAGAGCACCGATCAGTGCCTCATACGCCGCGTCAGTCAGCTCGATCGATTTCAAGTCCCGGGCCTTGGCGGCACCGATCAGCGCTTGCATGGCATCGAGGACCGTGTCGTTGGAGCCCAGCCGTTCGACGAGCTCCTTCTCGCGCCGCATGGAGCGAAGAGTAGCGAGCGCATCCCTCTGGAGTAGCCACCGCGTCCCTCTGTTGGGACGCTCTCCGCGGACCGGAGCGAAAGCATGCTCGCACTCGCACCGTGGCTCGGCGGCTTTGCGGCTAACCTCCACCCAATGCCCACCACCGCCGACCATCTCGCTGATCCTGAGCTGCTGGAGACCGAGTGGGACCTCGAGCCCCTCGTCGATGGCGAGAACGGCCCCGGCGTCCAGCGCTTGCTCGAGGAGGCCAGCAGCAAGGCGAGCAAGTTTGCGACGCGGATCGCCGGCAAGGTCGCAGGGCTCGATGCCGAGGGCTTGCAAGCCGCAATGCACGAGCTGGAGCAGATCAATGAGCTGGTCGGGAGAGCGGCTTCCTACGCTTCGCTGCGCTTCTCCACCGACACGGCAGATCCCCACCGAGGCAAGCTCCTGCAACGCATGCAGGAGCGAGCGACCGAGATCGAGACCAAGCTGCTGTTCTTCGAGCTCGAGTGGGCGGCTCTCGACGACGAGCGCGCAGAGGATCTTCTGCGCGCCGAGGGGCTGAGCTTCTGCGCTCATCACCTGCGCAGTGCCCGCCGCTACCGACCGCATCTGCTCTCAGAGCCCGAGGAGAAGATCCTCGCCGAGAAGTCGATCGCGAGCGAAAGCTCTTGGGCTCGGCTGTTCGGCGAGCTGGTCGCCGCGTTGCGCGTGGAGCTCGATGACTTTGACGAGGAGGAGGTGACCCTCGATGTCGCCCTCAGCCGCCTTCAGTCCTCCGAGCGGGAGACTCGCCGCGTCGCCGCCGAGGCTGTCTCGGCGGCGCTGGCGCCGGGTTTGCGGACCAGGGGCTTCATCTTCAACACGCTCCTATACGACAAGTCAGTCCAGGACCGACTGCGCTCCTTCCCGCACTGGCTCGCGAGCCGCAACCTCTCCAACGAGGCATCCGATCAATCGGTGATGGCGCTGATCGAGGCGGTCCGCGGGCGCTACGACATTCCGCAGCGCTGGTACAAGCTCAAGGCCAAGCTGCTGGGGATCGAGCGTCTGGCCGATTACGACCGCTCGGCCCCGGTTCTCTCAGATGATGTGCCAGTCTCCTTTGCGGAGGCTCGTGAGATGGTGCTCGACACCTACACGTCCTTCTCACCCGACGCCGGCCGGATCGCCCGGCGCTTCTTCGACGAGCGCTGGATCGATGCGCCGGTCCGCCCAAACAAGCGCGGTGGCGCATTCTGCGCCTACACCGTCCCGGGCGTGCACCCATACGTGCTACTCAACTTCACCGCCAATCGCCGTGACGTGCTGACGATGGCCCACGAGCTCGGCCACGGATTGCACGCCGCGCTGGCCCAGCCGCAGGGGATCTTTCACCAATCGACGCCGCTGACGCTCGCAGAGACGGCGTCGGTGTTCGGCGAGACGCTCGTCTTCGAGCGCCTGCTCGACGCCGCGGGCAGCGACGACGCCCGGCTGAGCCTGCTCGCGGAACGGCTCGACGGCGCCGTCGCGACGGTCTTTCGCCAGATGGCGATGAACCGCTTCGAGCACCTCGCGCACACGCGCCGCGCCGACGAAGGAGAGCTCGCGGCGGATCGGATCGGCGAGCTGTGGAGCGAGACCCAGGCCGAGCTATTCGCCGACTCGGTGGAGGTCACCGAGGGATACGACACGTGGTGGTCCTATATCCCCCACTTCATCAACTCGCCGGGTTACGTGTACGCCTACGCCTACGGACAGCTATTGGCTCTGTCGGCATACGGCCGCTACAAGGAGGAAGGCGACTCGTTCGTCCCGCGCTACCTGGAGCTGCTCGCCGCCGGCGGCTCGCGCGGGCCCGAGCAGCTCGGCGCGATCGTCGGGATCGACTTGGCGGATCCTGGGTTCTGGGGAGCAGGGCTGAAGCTCGTGGAAGAGCAGCTCACCGCCGCCGAGGAGCTGGCCGCGGGACGGTAGGCTCAAGCCCGCTGGGTCATCGCGGTAGGCGCAGGGGCGACTGGACCCACGCGAATTACGCCGGACCCACGCGAATTACGCCGGGCGCACGCGCATTACGCCGGGTGCACGCGGGATTAGGTCGAGCGCACGTGGGATTAGGTCGGGGGCACGCGGGATGACGTCGAGGGCACGCGTGAGGCGTCGTACTCGGCGATCAGCCGCTTCGGCGCCTGGATGCGCCACGCGTCCTCGAGCAGCTCAGCCAGCTCTGCCAGCTTGACGACCTCGAGCCGGACGAGGACGGCCGGATAGCCGTCGTAGTGTGGCGTCGAGAAGAACGCCTCGGGCTGCCCCTGGAGCAGCGCCTCGCGCTCGCCGAGATCGATCACACGCAGAACGAGGGCGTCGGGATCGGTCCTGAGCCGGCAGATGAACTTCCTCTTGACCTTCAGCGACGGCGTGCCGTATGACGTCCCGACCTCGACGGCGGGGAGCCGGAGCCCGATCGCGATCACGTCCTCCCAGCTCAAGCGCTCGCCAGGGCGCGCCTCAACGCTTTGCCTTGCGCGTGTGCGTACGCTCCTCTTGGAGCTCGACCACGTGGACGATCAGCTTCAGAACCTGCTCGATTCCCGTCGCCTTCGCGTCTCCGTGCTCAAACGCCTCGCGCCAGTGGCGCACGTCGCCTCTGGTCGCCAGCTCGTTGAAGCTCGCACGTGGGATCGAGAGGCGGACTTTCGCATCGGCCGCGATGTCCTTGGTGACCTTGGGCCCCGGAAGCTCGACTCGGTAGAGCTGCACGTCGCGCCGGCCGTGCAGCTCTAGACCTGCGATGAGCTTGAGCGGGGCGAGCGCCGGCACCTCGTCTAGAAACCGCGTCACCGCGGTTTCGATCAGCGACTTGGTGTCAGCGGGCGATGCCAGGCGCCCCAGTCTAGCCGCACGCGCCCGGCAACGAGCCGGTTACGCTCACGCCGCCGGCACGCGGCCGGCGCGGCCGGTCAGCAAGACCGCCACAGCAACGCTACAAGACGGTCACACCGAAGCCCGCCGCGGATCGACCCGGCCGCGGATCGAAAATCGCGCTCAGCAATGACGGTCGAAAGCGAGAGCTCTGGCCGCGCGAGTCGCGGCCGAGCGCGTAGGAGGGGCAATCCGCCGCGCCCGGGCGCGGCTTGGAAAGGGTCCGTGAGCGAACCCTGAGTCACGGGCGCCGGGTCCATCGCGGCCCCCCGAGACGATCTACCGTGCCCCGGCGATCCCCTTCGTGGCCCGCTTCACGGGCCTGGCGGCGTGCTCCCGGGACGCTTCCTCGGGCGCGCGGAGCGCTTGCGCAATCTCGGCCCGCCCGGCGAGCGAGAGCGCGGCTCCGAGCGCGTCCTGGTGATCGTCGCGACTACCGAGACCGGGCGCTCTCTGGAGCTGCTCGCGACAGCGGGGGTGCAGGTGGCCCCCGGAGCCGCTGTCCAGGTGATGCTCCGCCCGACCGCCGTCCGGATCTGCCGCCAAGGCGCGGCAGCAGCGATGCTGCGCGTCGTGGTTCGCGACGGCGCCTACCACGGCCGCGGCTATGACTACGTGCGGGAGCTCGGTACCGAGCTCCGGCTCACGGGTGTTAGGTCGGCGGCGCTTCGCGCACGGGGAAGGTCGTCGGCGTGCGCATCGACCCCCACCCCTGCACTGGTCTTCGCGGCCGATGCGGCAGTCAATCCGCGGCCGCTGGCGGCGGCGACCTCCCGCCCAGCCCCCGGATCAGCGACACTACAGGGATGAGCACCAAGGCAGTCCCCGTCGACCTCGAAGCGCCTCGATGAGCGGTCCCGAGCTCGCGCTAGCGCTGTCGGTGTTCCTCGCCTGCACCGTCGAGGCGGTCGAGGCTGTGACGATCGTGCTCGCGGTCGGTTCGACGCGGAGCTGGTCCTCTGCGTTCTACGGAGTGGGGGCGGCGATCATCGCCCTCGCGGTGGTGGTCGCGGCACTCGGCCCGGCGCTTACGGCGCTGCCGATCGACGTGCTGCGGGTCGGCATCGGCGGTCTGCTGCTGGTCTTCGGCTTGCAGTGGCTGCGCAAGGCCATCCTGCGCGCCGCGGGCCTGAAGGACCTGCACGACGAGACGGCCGCCTTCGCACGCGAGACAACTGCGGCGCGGGGTGCCGGAGCCCCATCCCCGGGCCTCGACGCCTTCTCGTTCGCGGTCGCGTTCAAGGGCGTCCTGCTCGAGGGCCTGGAGGTCGCCTTTATCGTGCTGACCTTCGGCGCCAACCAGCACCGCATCGGCCTCGCGGCTATCGCGGCGGCACTCGCGATCGCGCTGGTCGTGGGTGTCGGCTTCGCCGCTCGCGCGCCACTGGCCCGAGTGCCGGAGAACGCGATGAAGTTCGCAGTCGGCGTGATGCTGACGTCGTTCGGGATGTTCTGGGGCACCGAGGGCGCCGGCGCTTCGTGGCCCGGTGCCGACGCCGCCCTGCTCGTGATCATCCCCGTGCTCCTCGCTGTCTCGCTCGGGATGGTTGTCCTGCTCAAGCGAACGGGGGCGCGGAGCAGCGGGCTCGCTTACGCTGGCGCACGCAGCGAGGCAACAAGGGCGGGCGGGGGCGCGGCGGCGGAGGTGGGCGGGGGTGCCCGGGCGGGCTCGAGCGCCAAAGCCGGCACCGGCCGCACCGGCGCAGACACCCAAGCCGAGGCGGGCGCACTCACTCGAACTGAACCGGAGCGCGTATGAGCGCGATCACCCGAGCCCTGCTTGCGATCTGGGACTTCGTGGTCGGCGACGACTGGCGCGTGGCCCTCGGTGTGGTGCTCGCCCTTGGAGTCACCGCCCTCATCGCGACCACGAACGTAGCAGCATGGTGGGTGATGCCAGTCGCGGTCTTCGCCCTACTCGCGTCGTCGGTACGTCAGGCCCGATCGTAGACTTCCTCCCGGGGGGGCGCCGCTTCCGGGGGGCGCCGCTTCCGGGTGGCGCCGCCCGCCCCTTTCCGGGGTGGGACGCGCCGGCCCGTAATCAAAACCAGAGGTCTCTACCGTGGGCGTGAAACGTGTAGCTGCGCCCCTGCTCGACGATTGTCATCCGGGTAAAGACGCCTGCCCGCGGACGGTACACGTGGACTGTCACCTTGAACGGATGAAAGGTCCCAGCGGCGCCGTCGGGGATGAAGTTGTCGATCCAATCGGCGCCGTAGGCTCGGCCCTCGTTCTTGTTGTACGTGGTCCAGTGCAAGCGGCCAAAGTCCGCCAGCGGCGATGACTTGTGAAGGGCGTGATGCCGCGTGAACCCACCGAGGAAGGCTGAGCCATCGCCCGTGTAGTCGATCAGGTGCGGCCGCACCTGCGGGTGTCCAAACTCGGTCGGAACGGCCGGCAAGATCCTCGCCGACGCCGCGGCAGGCAGCGCCAGTCCAAAGCCCAGCGCTGCGGTTGCGACCAGCTTTCTCATGCTCTGATTACTGATAACTCTCACGTTGGACCCAAACGGGTTGGCTTACATGAGCATGAACTTAGCAAACCGCCGAATGGTCCTCAAGCGATGAGACGGACTCTCAGGGTGGAGTGAGCGCCGGAGGCGAGCGCCAGCGCTCTGAGCGCTACATGACCGACGCTGCTCAGGCAGCGCATAAACCATAACTCGACAGTCGAGCTCCTCCGAAGGTCGACTGTCGCATGGAGCGCGGATAACGACACGCACACGACACTCGCCTCGCCTCGCCGTTGACGTCGAGTGTTGAGTTGTGACGCGCCGGAAACGCGCTCGGGGCCGGCGACGCGTTGCATAGTTCCCAGAGCCGTCACCGGCGCGTGGCGTAGCATCCGCAGCCAATGTCCGCTCTCGCCGAGCTCTACACGATTCCCCGCGAGCACCTCGACCTTCGCGACACCATCCGCCACATTGCCGTAGAACGGATTGCCCCCCGCGCTGCCGCGATCGACGAGCAAGCGCAGTACCCGCACGACCTGCGCGAGCTGCTGGCCGAGCACGACATCCTCGGACTGCCGTTCGAAGCGCAGTACGGCGGCACCGGGACGGGGACGCTGATGGTCAACCTCGCGATCGAGCAGATCGCGAAGGCGTGTGCGTCGACGGCGCTGATCCTGATGGTTCAGGAGCTCGGCACGATCCCGATCAGGCTGTTCGGATCAGACGAGCTCAAGGAGCGCTTCCTGCCTCGTTGCGCGAGCGGAGAATGGTCGCCCGCCTTCGCTCTGTCTGAGCCCGAGGCCGGCTCTGACCCCGGCGGGATGCTCACCCGCGCTGTCAGGGAAGGCGAGGAGTGGGTGATCGACGGGAGCAAGAACTGGATCACGAACCTCGGAGTCGCCGACTTCTACGTCGTGTTCGCGGTGACCGATCGCCAGGCGGGCCATTCGCACGGGATCACCGCGTTCGTGATCGAACAGGATCGGCCCGGGTTCAGCGTCGGCAAGCTCGAGCACAAGCTCGGCATCCGCGGCTCGCCGACCGGACAGCCGATCTTCGACGGCGTCCGTGTCCCCGCGGCGAACGTGATCGGCGAGGTAAACGGTGGCTTCCAGGTCGCGATGGCCACCCTGGACCGCTCGCGCCTGGGGGTCGCCGCGCAGGCGCTGGGCATCGCCCAGGGAGCGGCTGACTACGCCGCAGGGTATGCCCGCGAGCGCAGGCAGTTCGGCAGGCCGATCAACTCCTTTCAGGGGATCCAATTCAAGTTGGCCGACATGGAGACCCAGTGCGCCGCGGGACGTGAGCTGCTCTACCAGGCCTGCGCGAAGGTGGATCGCGGCGACGCCGAGATCGGTAAGTACTCGGCGATGGCGAAGCTGTTCTGCTCAGACGTGGCGATGAAGGTGACCGTCGAGGCTGTGCAGGTGCTCGGTGGTTACGGGTACGTGAAGGACTATCCGGTGGAGCGGATGCTGCGCGATGCGAAGATCACCCAGATCTACGAGGGCACCAACGAGATCCAGCGCCTCGTGATCGCCCGCAGTCTGATCTAGCTAAATGCGGGGCTCGGCACCAACGATGCGCCGGATCCTGTTCGCGGCGCTGGCCGCGCTCACGCTCGGGCTCGGGGCGGTGAGCCTCTTCGAGGGGTTCAGCGACTCGTTCCCGGTCCGGCTCCTGCAGGGACTCGCGGTGCTCGGCGCCGGCGCGGTGATCATCGGCGGCGTGGCCCTGTTGGCGATCGTCCACCTCGGGGGTTGGCGTGACCCGGAGTCAGAGGCGGACTTCGAGGCGCTAGTGCAGCGTGCGGAACGGCTGGGGGCACAGGACTCGTGGGGCGATGCCGAGGACTACGAGGCTGGGCCCCAGGACGAGGACGAGGACGAGGATCTGTTCGATCCTCACGATGCGGAGGACTTCAAGGCGCTCGTGCGAGCGGCGGTCGACGATCTCCCGCTCGAGTTTCACCGTGCGCTCGAGCACGTAGCGATCGTCATCTCCGAGGGCGGTCGCGGGCGCCGCGCATACGGCCTCTACCAGGGCGACACGGTCGCGCGGGACTTCTTCCACGACCGGATAGTGATCTTCCGTGACACGCTGGTACGCGACTTCGGGTCCGATCCCGAGCTGCTCAAGGCTCAGGTCACCCGCACCCTGCGCCACGAGCTCGCCCACCATCTCGGGTGGGGCGAGAAGGGCGTACGCGGGCTAGGGTTATAGATATGAGGCCCCTTCGGGGCCTTGTTGTCTTGCTCGTTTTTCCCCGATCCTCATCCCCCAATTCCCGAGTAGGAGCTGACCTGAATGCCCCAAGCCGTGATCGTCGATGCCATCCGCACCCCGATCGGCCGTGCCGGGAGGGGCTCTCTGAAGACCGTTCGCGCCGACGAGCTGGCGGCGATCCCGATCCGGGCGCTGATCGAGCGTAACCCCGGGATCGACTTCTCCGAGACCGTCGATGTCCTGA
>JALYUQ010000106.1 GCA_030853685.1 Actinomycetota bacterium
GGGGGGGGGGGTGGGGGGGGTGGGCGGGGCGCGGGGAGCGCGGCGCTTCTGCGCGGGCGGGGAGCTCCAGGACGAGCGCGGGGCGCACTGGAGCGTCGAGGGTGAGTTGGCCGCGCTGGGCGCGCAGGCCGGGGAAGGGCGCTTTCGCAGCGACGAGTATCCCGACGCGCTGGCCAGGATCTGGTCGGCACTGCACTGCCCGACGGCGGGAGACGTGCTGCTCTCCGCCGCTCCGGGTTACGAGTTCGTGGACTGGGGAGGCGCCGACCACATGGGTGGTGGAAGCCACGGCTCGCTTCACCGCTCGGACTCGATCGGGGCGCTGCTCTGGTGCGGTACGGGCCCCGACACGCGCGGCGCCCGGGAGCAGTGGTCGCTGCTCGACATCGCGCCGATGATTCGGGCACACTTCGGACTACAGGCTCCGGAGGACCCCGACTGGGTCGATTAGGAACTCATTAGCGTGGGTATTCGCGAAGGGGGCAGCCAGCACCGCGCCGCTACATTCCTCAGAGATGCCCGAAGACCTGAGCACCGCCGCCGGACCGACCTTTCGCGTTCGCGTGCGCCACGGCGTGCGCCGTGGGAACAACTGGCTTCAGCTCGTGCGTTTCGCGGCCGTCGGGGCGAGTGGGTACATCGTCAACCTCGCCGTGTACGCCGCCTGCTTTCGCTTGCTCGGGATTGACTACCGCCTGGCGTCCGTCGCTGCCTTCATAGTCTCGGTGGTCAACAACTTCTGGCTCAACCGTCATTGGACGTTCGCCGCAAGGCACGCGCACCCGATCGGCCAGGCGGCTCGCTTCTTTACGATCTCGCTGGTCGCGTACGGGTTCACCTACGTAGTGCTCGTCGGGCTGGTGCAAGGCGCTGGGATCAGCGAGCTGCTCGCCCAGGCGATCGGCGTCGCCGCCGCCACGCCGCTGTCCTTCCTCGGGCAGAAGCTTTGGAGCTTCCGGGCCTAAGCGCCCGCGCTGCAGCGCTTGGACTGGCGCTCGTTCTCACGCTTCTCGGGACCGGGAGCGTCGCTCGCGCAAGCTCCACAACGGTCGCGAGCGAGCCAGGCGCGCCGGTCCTCGTCACTTCTCAGCACACGCCTCCGCCCGGCTACCGGCTGACCGGCGTCCAGGTGGAGCGGGTCGCCGTGCGCGTCCAGAAGATCCGCGCGGTGCTCCGCAGGTACCCCGGCGCATATCCGGCGCAGTACACCAAGGGCCCCGGTCAATGGCAGGTAAGCTGGTTCACCCCCAAGACCGAGAAGGAGATCGCGCAGGTATACGTCGACGACGCCAGCGCCAAGGTGACCCAGGCATGGACCGGCTTTCAGGTCGCCTGGACGATGGCGCGGGGCTACCCGGGAGAATTCGGGCGCCGGACGAATGCGATCTACATATGGATCCCGCTTTGCCTGCTGTTCCTGGCGCCGTTCTTCCCGTGGCGCCGGCGACCATCGCTGCTGCACGTGGACCTCCTGGTGCTACTCGCCTTCTCGGTCTCCCTGGCGTTCTTCAACCACGCGCTGATCGGGATCTCGGTACCACTCGTCTATCCGTTCCTGCTCTACCTGCTGGCGCGGATGTTGTTGCTCGCCTTCGGGCGCGGGGTGCCTCGGGAGCCGCTGAGGTTGCTCGTGCCCGCCTCGTGGCTGGCGGTCACGATCGTCTTCCTGGTCGGATTCCGCGTGGGCCTGAACGTGACCAACTCGAACGTGATCGACGTCGGATACGCGGGCGTGATCGGCGCCGACAAGGTGCTGCACGACAAGCCCCTCTACGGCGGCTGGCCACACGACAACGCAAACGGTGACACCTACGGCCCCGTCAACTACTACGCCTACGTCCCGGCCCGCGCGATCTTCGGCTGGAGCGGTAGCTGGGACGATCTACCTGCCGCACACGCCGCTGCGATCCTGTTCGACCTGCTGACGCTGGTGGGGCTCTACTTTCTCGGTCGCCGTATCCGCGGGCCTACGCTGGGGATCGTGCTCGCGTACGCGTGGGCTTGCTACCCGTTCACGATCTTCGTCCTCAGCTCCAACAGCAACGACTCGCTGGTGGCGATGCTGGTCGTGGCAGCGATGCTGACGCTGAGCTCGGCGCCGGCCCGGGGGGCCTGCGCCGCATTGGCGGCGTTCACCAAGCTCGCACCGCTCGCGCTCGCGCCGCTGTTCCTGCGTGGAGCCTCTGAGCACGGCTGGCAGCGCAAGCGCTCACTCGCCGCATACGTGCTCGCCTATGCCGTCGCCGTGCTCGTCGTGATGGCCCCCGTGCTACTGGAAGGCAACCTGCACCGGTTCTGGCACGACACGGTCTCCTACCAAGCCGGCAGGGGCTCGCCTTTCTCGGTCTGGGGCCTATGGGGTGCGCTTGGCTCCGAGCAGCACGCAGTCCAGGTCCTGGCGGCGTTACTCGCCGTCGTGGTCGCGTTCTTCCCGCGGCGACGGCGAACGGTAGTCCAGGTCGCCGCACTCGGCGCCGCTGTCACGATCGCGCTCCAGCTCGGCCTGACGCACTGGTTCTACCTCTACATCGTGTGGTTCTTTCCGCTGGTGATAGTGGCACTGCTGGGGGCGCATCCTGAGCGACGAGCTGCGTCGATGGCGGCTCGCCGAGGTCGCCGAGGTCGCCGAGGTCGCCGGGGGCGCCGAGATCGCCGGCCGGATACGCCCGCGGCCGAGCTGCTGCCGGCTCCTACCTGAGTGCGAGTGTTGCTGACTGACCGGGGTCGTATGGGGCGAGACGCACAGAACCGGGCGGCGGCGGCGCGGGTGCCCGGGAATGCGTTTTGCGTTGCAAGCGCGAGGATCGGCGCACGGAATCCCCGCTTGTATGGTATAGTTGCTCAGCTATAAGCAATAGGATCGAGTCACAGGGAGACTTTCGGGTGACGCACGATACAGCCGGGTCGGAGTCCAATCGCTCCAGCAGATGGCTGGGACTCCAATCGCGTCGGCAGTTCCTAGCGCGCGGGGGAGGGGCGCTAGGCGCACTCCTCCTGGCGGGAGTGCTTCCGCGCGCCGCCGCCGCTGACGCGCCGGGGGCGCTGACGGGTGAGGAGCTGGCGGTGGTCAGCGCGCTGGGATCGGCGATCTTGATCGCTGCGGCCCAGGTAGAGGGCGCGTCGGTGCTCGGCTCGGGCGGCGGCTCGGCCCCCGGCAGTGGCTCGGCGCCCGCGACGCCATCCCCGCAGGCGATCGAAGCTGCCGGCCTGCAGTCCGCGGCGCAGATCGCCCGAAGCTTCGCGGCGCTCGACCCGGACTCGCAGTCTGACTTTGCGGCGCTGCTCGACGCGATCGACAGCGCGCCGCCCTCGGGAACCTTTACCTCCCTCACCGATGCTCAGCGCCAAGCGTTCATTCCCAAGGCGCTGGCACCGTTCGCCCCCCCGCCCATCACCAGCGCCGAGTTCGCGGGGCTGGTGGCGTTCTTTCAGGCAGCCGACGCGGCTGACGCTGGCGGGGGCGCAGCGCAGGCTCCAGCAGCGCCCCAGCCGTCCCCCGCGACGCTCTCAGGCTCAGGCCCAGGCCCGGCACCGACCCTCCCACCGACGTCCCCGGCGAGCATTGCGCTCGCCAACACGTTTCTCGCGGGGCTTCGGCTCGTCTCCACCCCGCCCGCTTCGCCAACCCCCGAGCCGCCGCCGCTGCCGCCGCTGCCGCCGGGGGTGATCGCCAGCTTGAGCGCCCTGCTCAATTTGGGCGTGGCCCCCGCGAATCTACCCCGGAGCTTGATCGCTGAGCTGACTGCGGGCATCGAGGGCTCTCTGGTGGAGCGATCATCGCCACCGCTACCGGTCCCCGTGTTAGGCAACGCGATCGCCGTCTGGATAGCCGGCGCATGAGGAGGAATCGAATTGGCTACTAGGCTCAGAAAGTGCGTATCCCTTGGAGATGCCGGAACACCGTTTGATGCCGGCAATCCGTCCCTGCCCGGCAACCCCGAGCTGGTTCAGCTCTACGGGCGCACGACTCTCCCGTCTCCGTCAGCCCCCAAGGGTTATGACAACCTGATGTTCCTGGAGGACACCAACACGCAGTGGGTGCGACTGTTCGTCTCCTGGCACTACATGTGGCCGAACCCCCCTGCGCCACTTGACGAAACGAGCGCGATCCCGTACCCAGCCGCGTTCCCCATGGATCCGGTCAACGGTCCCTATGTGAACATCCCCCAGGTCTACTATCAGCTAATGCTGTTGGACGCCAACATCCTGGCGGCCAAGAACGCGAAAAAGAGCGTGATTTTGACCACGGTCCACTACCCCAAGTGGCTCAACCAGACCAGCATGCTGAGCCCATCGGCACCTCCCTACCAATACCACGAACAGGGAACCGCGCTCGGCAACGGCGTGTTGCCTCCCGACAACGTCCTGGTGCCGCTCAACACGACGACCCCGCCCGAGGGGCGCAAGCGCTTCATACCCACGGACTTCATGTACCACCGGTGGATAAATTTTTTGATCTATCGCTACCACCGGAACAGCCCGGAGCACAACCCGCCCTACTTTGCTCCAGCCAAGGGCACCTACATCGACGCACTCGAGCTCGTCAACGAGCCGAACATATCCGACGGCGCCGGGGCGACCTGCTCGGTCGTTACGGGCAACTGCACCTCCAGCCCGGCCCAGCTAGCCTCAAGGCCTCAGAGCACCGTGCTGATGATGCGAACCGCACAGAAGCTCAACCAGTCCTACAACAAGAACCCGCTGTTCGCGTCACCGCCTGGTCAATCTCCTCAGCCCCTGAAGCTCCTGGGCCCCGCGCTCGCCGGCTACGACGCGACCGATGGCAGCCACCCGAAGGGCTCCAAATATGACGTGAAGAGCACCTTCACCTATCAAGTGATCCACGGGCTGGTCAAGGCGAACGGGGGAAAGCCGATCCACGATTCCAACTTCGGCTGGTCACACCACAACTACGAGGACGTGGAGATGATCGGCAACGCGATCTTCCGGCTCAGCACGAGAAAGGGGAGCCCTCCTTTTTCCGAGAGCTTCCTCCCAGAGCTCGCGTTTCTGTTCTACGGGATGAAGACCCAGGGGGTCCGAGACATCCTCAGCAGCTTCAACCCGAGCGACCCGACCTTGCAAGTGCCCGACATCCTCTGGTTTGGCTGGGGTGGGCCAGAGGGCTCAGGCCCTGCTGGACCGCCCCGCGGGGATTTTGACACCAACCCGTACATATTTCTCACCGAAGGGGGCTGCCGGCTGGAGGCGATGCGGCATTTCGCCAACTCCAAGAGTGGCCGGCACCCCGACCCCAACGGCGGCGAGGGCGACCCGAACGCCCACTACGAGACCGGCGCAAAGGTCGACTCTTCGGCGTTGCAGAAGCGACTGCAGATGTACTCGGTCGGCGGTGCGGCCGACGCGCTCCGCCTGAGCGAGACTGGGGCGGGCGTTGAGATGCTCACCAACTTCCTGTTCTTCGATGATTACGTAACCAACTTCAGCGGTCTGTGTGACCAGTACGCGCCGGGCAGGACGTGCCCGCCGTTCGACTCAACCGCGGCGAAGCTCTGTCCTGAGCCGAACGAGACCGCCGGCCAGTACGAGCGTCCCGTCTACGCCGCCTGGAAGAAGTTCGGCCTGGTCGGGAAGAACTTCGGCCTGTGATGTGGGGCTCTCGTGCTCAGGTTCAGTTGACAGATGCTCGGCGAGATCCCGGCGCTCAGCCTGAGTGAGGCGCGGGAAGGCATGGGGAACGGCGTACTACGGCAAGGCTCACGACGCGCAGCGACATTAGCGCTTGCGCTCGTATGTCTGCTGGTGCTCGCAGCTCCAGTGAGCGCACAGTCCTCCATCGCGTTCGAGAGCTCGTTACGCGTGGTGACCGCCCTGGCGTGTCCGAGCGCTTCGCTGTGCGTTGGGATCGACCCATACGGACGGATCATCAGCGGCGATCCAAGCAGCGGCACCGCGGGGAGCGCGAGCGCGAGCGTGATCCCTGCCGATGAGGACCGGACGGGCGGCGGAAGCCCTAGCTACCCGACCGCGATCTCCTGCCCTACGATCCGCTTCTGCGTGGCCGTTGACAACGCCGGCAACGTCGCGACCTCCAGCGACCCCACCGCCGGGGCCGGGGCGTGGCGCCTCGCCCACATCAGCTCGACAGCGCTGTATAACGTGTCGTGCCCATCGGTCAGGCTGTGCGTGGTAACTGCTTCTCGATATCTGCCCAATTCCACCACCGTCATTGGTGCGGAGCTGCTCAGCTCCACCAACCCGGGTGCTGGAGCCGCAACATGGAGCGTCGCGGACAGCAACCCCGGTGTGGGTCCGGTCTCATGCGCTACGGACAATCTGTGCGTGTCGCTCGGTGTTGATCAGGTGTTCTCCTCCCGTGACCCGGGACGGCCACACGGCACCTGGCGCAAGGTCAGCTTTCAGGGCCTCGACCTGGTCGGACTCTCCTGTCCGACGGCACGGTTCTGCGCAGCGGTCGATTCCTTTGGCCGCGTCCTCAGCTCGACCGACCCGGCGGGCCCGGCGAGGGCGTGGCGGATCACCCCATCAGGGCTGACAAGCGGCGAGCCGCCGCTGACGGGGGTGACGTGCCAGACGCCCAAGCTCTGTCTCGCCACCGAGTTGGAGAGCGGAACGATCGGCGTCTCGATCGATCCCGGCGCCGCCAACTCCTGGATCAGCGTGCTGTTGGAGGTTACGAGGGGCTACCAAGGGGCGCAAGGCTTTATGGCACCCGCCATTGGGGTCACCTGTGCCCCGGTCAAGGTGTGCGTAGCCGTCGACAGCGGCCTGGGGACCCTATTCGTCTTGCCCGATCCCGGCGCCCCGGCCGCCAGAGCCGCCAGGCCACAGTTCTTCGAAGCTTCGCTGAGCGGCGTGGCCAAGGAGCGCCCGCGGCTCGCGTTCGGCGTGCACGTCGGCATTGCACCCGGCCGGGCGCTCAAGCAGATCACGCTCGCGCTGCCGCACGGGGTCGCCTTCGCGAGGCTAAAGGATCTGCTCAGCGCGATCGTCGTCAGAGGTCCCGCAATAGGCAATCTCCCGGGCAATCGCATCAGGTTGGCGCTGGGGCTCCACGGCGGCCGACTCACGATCACCTTGGCCCACCCGGCTTCCAGCGTTCACGTCACGATCTCCCGCGCCGCGATCCGCTTCAGCAAGAGACTCATCGCCGCGGTCAGGCACCGCAAGGCCAAGCCGCTCGTCTTCGGCGTCCGGATCACCGACGCCGGTCACACTAGGACCAGCTTGTCGCTCAAGCTCAAGGCGTCGTAGGGCCAAGAGCGTCGACGAGGAGCGCTTGATGTGGCTCAGGCCGGCGGGTCCAGGTCCTGGCCGCGTTGCTCGCCGTCGTGGTCGCGTTCTTCCCGCGGCGACGGCGAACGGTAGTCCAGGTCGCCGCACTCGGCGCCGCTGTCACGATCGCGCTCCAGCTCCGCCTGACGCACTGGTTCTCCTCTACATTGTGTGGTTCTTCCCGCTGGTGATAGTGGCACTGCTGGGCGCGCATCCTGAGCGACCAGCTGCCTCGATCGCGGCTCGCCGAGGTCTCGGAGTGGTCCTCCCAGTACTACTCGACTGGATGCTGGTGCCGCACGCGGCAGCCAGCAGCCCAAGCGCAAGCCCAAGCGGTAGGGCGGTTGACAGGAGGCGGACCCTATCTATCGCCTCTCATCGGCCGATCCCTCGATACGACCACCGCCCCGCGGGGCGTGGTCCGACGTAGGCGCGGGTGAGAGGGTGCAGGGTGCAGGCTCCGATCGAGAGCAGCACCAGCAGCTGGATGACCTGCTCGACCTTGAAGATGCCTGTGTAGGGCTGTGTGAGCAGGAACACGATCCCGAGCGACCCGGCGCCGGAGAGCCAGACCATCCGCCGCCACGCCCACCAGCGACCCTGGCGCAGTCGGATGATCAGGAAGATGTAGAAGACTCCGACGAGGACGTTCACGGCGGCACGGATGTAGAGAGTGCTGCGGATCGCGCTTCGTGCCGAGTCGGCGCTGACGTTGCTGTGGGATCGGTGGGCGAGCCCGAAACGCACCAGTTGGCCGATGTGGGTCAGGGACAGCACCGTGACCAAGATGCTGAGCAGCAGGTTGAAGATCAGCAGTGCCGATGCCGCCTGTACGGTCCAGGGCAGGGACCCGGTCTCGTGCCTCTCTGTCGCTCCGGCTTCGTCGACCTGCTCAGGGTGGCGAGGTAGGTCAGCCGCGGTGTGTTCGGGCATCTTGGCTTCTCCCGTGGATCTCTTGCTGTGTCGGCGTCCTCAACAGCACGTTCATGTTTGTCGCGTACCCAGCCGGGCGCCCGCGTAATCACGTACGGAGCTCAGGCGTCGCGCCTGATCATCAGCGCCGTGGCGAGGGCCAGGAGCACGGCGATAAACGCGACCATCAGGCCGAAGCCACCCCACGCGCTGAGGGTGTGCGCTGAGCGATGCACCGCGAACACCTGCGAGCCGGCCTCCGATGGCCAGTACTCGAGCACCGGGTTGCGCACCGAGGTCGGCAGGGCATGGAGGATGCCCGGCAGGACGAACACGAAGGCCACCATGATCGAGATCGTTGCGGCCGTCCGGCGGACGAGCGCCCCGACCGCCACGCTCAACAGTCCGATCGCGACGAGGTAGAGCCCCGCGCCGATCACCGCGCGGAGCACATTCGCCTGGGCGAGACTGGCGTGCGGCGCCCGCCCCGAGAGGACGGCCTGGCCGACGAGGAAGGCGCCGAAGGCGGTGATCTCGCCGATGAGGAGCATCACGGCCGCGAACACGCCAGCCTTGGCGGACAGCAGGCGCCCTCGTCTCGGCACCGCGGTCAGGCTTGTACGGATCATCCCGGTCGAGTACTCCGAGGTGATTACCAGCGCTCCGAGCACGGCGACGGCGAGCTGGCCGAGGCCCAGCCCGGCCAGGCTGATGCTGGTCGGGTCGAACACCGAGTCGGAGTGGCGGTGGGCGTAGTTGGAGGCGACCGCCAGGCAGATCAGCGCGCCGACGCCGACACCGAGGAGGATGATGATGCACAGGGCGATGAAGGTTGACCTCACGGTTCGCAGCTTGATCCACTCGCTGCGCAGGACCGAGATCAGGTTGGCCTGCCCGGGTGGCGCAGCGGCTCGGGGGCTGACGGGCGGCGGGCTAGCGGCCGTGGCGCTCATCGAGCGCTCCGTCCGGGCGTACGGTCGGCGCTCTCGACGTCATCGGGGCCGGGCGGACCGCTCGCGCTCGGCGCGCCGGCGCCGTACTCGACGCTGTCCCGGGTCAGCTCCATGAACGCCTCCTCCAAGGACGCCCGGACGGGCGTCAGCTCGTGTAGGATCACACCGTCTTTGGCCGCGAGCTCTCCGATCGCGGCGCTGTCGATGCCCGTCACCTGGAGGACTCCCGGTTCGCTGCTGTTCACCGATGCGCCGCACTCGCTCAGTAGCCGAGCCAGATCCTCGGCCTGCGGGGAGTGCACCCGCACCGACTGTTGGGAGCTGGTCGCGACGAACTCGTCCACGCTCGAGTCGGAGATCAGCTTGCCCCGGCCGATCACGAGCAGGCGTCCGGCGGTCTGAGCCATCTCACTCATCAGGTGGCTGGAGACCAGGACCGTTCGGCCCTCGGCGGCCAGCGTCTTCATCATTGTCCGCATCCACAGGATGCCCTCGGGGTCCAGGCCGTTGACCGGCTCGTCGAAGATCAGGATGCCCGGATCGCCGAGCAGGGCCGCGGCGATCCCCAAGCGCTGGGACATCCCCAGGGAGAAGCCGGCCGAGCGCCGGCCGGCCACGCCGCCCAGCCCGACGATGCCCAGCACCTCGGTGACCCGACCGGCGGGGATGGCGTTAGATGCCGCCAGGCACCGCAGGTGCGACCGCGCCGAGCGGCCCCCGTGCAGAGCTTTGGCGTCGAGTAAGGCACCCACTTCGTGCAGCGGGCTCGCAAGATTCCCGTAGGGCTTCCCGTTCACCGTGACCGTGCCGCGGGTGGGGCGGTCAAGGCCGAGGATCATCCTCATGGTGGTGGTCTTGCCGGCCCCGTTTGGCCCGAGGAAGCCGGTGATCGGAGCGGCCGTTTGCACTGGCCCCACCGCGGACGCTTGAAGTGGCCCCACTTCGCGTCGGTTGTTGTTGGTGTTGATGTTGCCTGATCGCCCGGTCGGATGCCATGCCGCGACTGCGTCGCGAAGGCCTGAGCGCGTAGCGCGAAGGGCTTTGCGGCGAAGGGGGGTATCTATCTATCT
>JALYUQ010000128.1 GCA_030853685.1 Actinomycetota bacterium
GTCGCCGGCTGCTCGGTGCGCCCGGTCTTGATCAGCTCCCGTGCGATCACGACGGGGAGCTGCTTGCCTGCCTTGGCCTTCCAGATCACGAACCCGCAGCCAGGGTCCTCGCGCGACCAGCACGAGTAGCCCTTGCGATTCTCGATGATGTCGCGCCCGCAGACAGGGCACGGGCCGAGGTTCGCGCGCGGGATGCGCACGTCCTTGAGCGTACGGTCGAGCTCGCCGATCGTCGACTCGGCGAACTTGACGATGTCACCCATGAACGCCTCGCGTGAGTCCGTGCCGAGCTCGATCTTGGCGAGCCGGTGCTCCCAGTCTCCCGTCAGCCCGGGCGAGGTGAGCGCGTGCTCCCCGAGCAGGCGGATCACGTTCAGCCCCTTCTCGGTGACCACCAGCGCGCGGGCGTCGCGCTCGATGTAGCCCACCTGCAAGAGGCGCTCGATGATCGACGCGCGCGTCGCGGGCGTGCCGATCCCGGAATCCTTCATCGCCTCACGCAACTCCTCCTCCTCGACGAGCTTGCCCGCGGTCTCCATCGCGGCCAGGAGCGAGCCTTCGCTGTAGCGCCGCGGCGGCTTGGTCTCCTTCTCCTCGGAGCCAATCTCGCGCACCTGCACCGCTTCGCCCTGCTCGAGCTTGGGAAGCTGCTGCTCGCGCTCTGCGTCCTCGTCCGAGCGGCTGGCGGGGTCGGGATCGGGATCGGCGCTCTCGCCATAGACACCGCGCCAGCCTGGCACCAGCATCACCTTGCCGCGCGTTCGGAAGACGTGGCTGGCCACGGTCGTCTCGATGCGGGTGTTCTCGAACACGGCCTCGGGATGGAAGATGGCCAAGAACCTCCTGACCACGAGGTCGTAGATCCGGCGGTCGTCGTCTTTGAGCTTCTCCACCGGATGTCGCTCGGCGAGGGTCGGGATGATCGCGTGGTGATCGGTGACCTTGGCGTTGTTGACGACCCGTCCCAGTGGCAGCACGTCCAAGCCGAGCACGTACTGAGCGGCCCGGGCGTACTCGCTCTGGGAGCCGACGAGCTTGGCGATCGGCCTTATTTCGCTAACCATGTCGCTCGTCACGTAGCGCGAGTTGGTCCTGGGGTAAGTGAGCGCCTTGTGCTCCTCGTAGCAGCGCTGTGCAGCCGCCAGAGTTCGCCGGGCGGAGAACCCGTAGCGGCTGTTGGCGTCGCGCTGGAGCGAGGTCAAGTCGTAGAGCAGGGGCGGGCGCTCCTTGCGCGTGGTCTTCTCGAGCTTAGTGATTTCGCCGCCCTGCCCTTCGCATGCTGCGACGACGGCTGCCGCGTCCACAGCGCTCTTGCACCTCGGATTGGAGCCGGCGTGGTAACGGCCCTCGTAGGCGCGCGCAGGGGCCTTGACCGTGTCGAGCACCGCGTCCACCACCCAGTAGGCCTCGGGCACGAAAGCCCGGATCTCCTCCTCGCGGCGGGCCAGGATCGCGAGTGTCGGCGTCTGCACGCGCCCAAGCGAGACCGCTCCGTCGAAGGAGGAACGCAAGCGAATCGTGGCCGCGCGGGTGGCGTTCATGCCCACGATCCAATCTGCCTCGGAGCGTGACCGGGCCGCCGCCTCCAGCGAGGCGAGCTCGGCACCCGGGCGCAAGCCGCCAAAGGCGGTCTCGATTGCCTGCCTGGTCATCGACTGCAGCCACAACCGCTTGACCTGCTTGTGCGAGCCGGACTTCTCGTACAGGTAGGCGAAGATCAGCTCGCCCTCGCGCCCGGCGTCGCAGGCATTCACCACTGTGTCTACGTCCTCGCGCCCGAGCTGGCGCTTGACCACGTTCATCTGCTTGCGCGAGCGCTCGTCACGCACCACGAGCTTGAAGCGATCGGGCACGATCGGCAGATCGTCCATCCGCCACTTCTTGAAGCGCTCGTCGTACTCGTCGGGGTCAGCGAGCCCCACGAGGTGGCCGACCGCCCAGGTCACGACGTGCTCGGGCCCCTCTAGATAACCCTCCGACTTCGTGAACGCGCCGGGCAGGACGCGCACAAAGTCGCGCCCGACGGACGGCTTCTCGGCGATGACGAGTGTCTTCGGCATGGGGCCGGAGAGCGTAGCGCCCGGAGCAAGCGGGGCCCCGGAGCCCTCGTCTCATGCCGCGCGCGCGCTCGCGCGCGGCATCATTCAGCACACTGCCCCGTGCCCACCGCTCCGCCACCCGCCTGCGCGGCCGCCAGGCGAGAGCGGACGAGCGCGTTGGGCACCGCGAACCCGCCCGCGTTGGGGCCGGTGGAGCCCTCGATCTCCGCGAACACGGTTGCCAGCACGCTGCCCGCGGCGTCCACCATCGGCCCACCTGAATTGCCGGGGCGAACGCGCCCCCGCAGTGGCGTGATGCTCCGCTGCACCGGGCCCTTGCCATAGGCGTCGGTGGTGGAGATCGACTGCGTCTGGCCGATCCGCCCGGGCTCGGCGTCGAAGGGGCCGTCGAGCGGGTAGCCGAGGATCGCTGCGGCGCTACCGGACCGCGGATTGGCCGCCAGCGCCAGCGCCGGCAGGGACAAGCCGGAAACGCGCAGGATCGCGATGTCGTTGTGGGGGTCGAACTCGACTGGCCGCGCGGAGAGGGTCGGCGAATTCCCACCCACCTGCACCGTCGTATCGCTTTCCCCGGCTACCACGTGGGCGTTGGTGACCACCAAGCCAGGACCCGCGACCCAACCGCTGCCCTCGATCCCCAGCCCGCACGCGGTGCCGAGCACCCTCACGACGCTGGCCCGCGCGGTGAGAACGCCGCTCGTCGCGAGGATTGGACGCGTCGGTGCGGGCACGTCCGCTCCCGGGCCACTGACCGGCGGCAACGGATCGAAGCGCGCGAGCGCGTGCAGGATCGCGCCCGAGGGCGGCAACGTTTGGTTGAGCCCGCGGAGGATCGCCGACCGCTGGAAGTCGGCCCGCAATCCGCGTGAGCCCGTCGACTCCAGCGCAACCGAACCGACGATCCAGGCGAGCCCGAGGCCTACGCACCCGGTCAGGAGCGCCCCGAGCAGGCCGTCGAGCGCGCGCAGGCCTCGCACGCGGAGCACTCCGCGTGCGCGCAAACCGAGCCCCTCGAATCCGTTAGCCAGCGCCACGCCGGCCAGCAGGGCCCCGAGCAGACCGAACAGCGGCGCGTAGCTGGAGTGTGAGCCGTGGGGGAGCACCAGCGGCGCCAGGCGAGTGCCCAGGAACGCCCCGACCCCGAAGCCCACCAGCGACAGTCCGCCCACGAGAAAGCCCTGCAGGTATCCGTATAGCGCCAGCAGAGCTGTGAAGGCGACGATCAGCCAATCGATTGCAGTCAAGCGATAAAGCGTAGTGATGCGTCGATCCGCCAATCCGCCAATCCGCCAATCCGCCGATCCGCCGGTTATCTTCTACCGTTGGTGGGTGAGGTGGCACGAGGCGCTCTGATTCCGGTGGTGCGGCGGTCACGCTCGGCGCGGCTGACCGTCAGGCGCCGGCGCCTGTTGACACGGGCCGCGCCCCTGGGTGGCGCTGCCGCGCTCGCGTTCTCAGCCGGTGTGGTCTCGGCGACAGGGCCAGGACGGGCCGAGCACCGCCTCGTGACGCGATATGTGAGTGCCTGGGCTTACGGCGACTACGCGTCGATGTACCGCCTGCTCGACTCGGGCTCGCGGCGCAGGATCTCCGAACGAGACCTGGTAGCCGCATACCGGGGGGCCGCGAGCATTGCGACTCTCGACGCGGTTGTACCCGGTCGTGTCGGCAATCGCACCGGCAACTTCATCGCGGTGCGAATGCGTGTCAGAACGAGTCTGTTCGGCACGCTGCCCGAAGTGCTCCAGGTGCCGCTTTCCGGGAGCGGCTCCGACGCGAGCATCCACTTCTCCGGCGCGCTCCTGTTTCCCGGACTGAGGCCCGGAGAGCGCCTGCGGCGCCGCGTGTCCATGCTCCCGCGCGGGGCGCTCCTCGCAAGCGACGGGACGCCGCTCGCGCAGGGCTCCGCTCGCGCCTCGCCGATCCCCGATGTCGCCAGCCAGGTCGTGGGCAAGCTCGGCGCGATTGCACCCGCGCAGGCCGCGGCCTACGCCGCCGAGGGCTTTCCGCGGGCCGCGAAGGTCGGCGCCGACGGCTTGGAGCGCACCTTCCAGCAGCGGCTCGCCGGCAAGCCGGGGGGGACGCTCCTGGCCGGCAAGCGCGTACTCGCGCGGGCCTCGCCGTCCGCGGGCCTGCCGGTCACCACCACGATCGATCCCACGATCGAGCGCGCCGCGATCAAGGCGATGGGCCAGCAGTACTCGGGCATCGTCGCGATGGACCCACGGACGGGCGCGCTGCTGGCGCTCGCGGGAATCGCGTACTCAGCGCCGCAGCCACCGGGCTCGACGATGAAGATCATCACCTCGACCGGGGCCCTGCAGGCGGGGATCACCACACTGGGCGAGACGTTCCCGATCATGACCGGCGCGACGATTGACGGCTACACGCTCCAGAACGCGAGCGGCGAGGCATGCGGGGGCACGCTTCTGAACGCGTTTGCGGTCTCGTGCAACTCGGTCTTCGCGCCGCTTGGGGCCAAGCTCGGCGCGCGGCGCCTGGTCAACGTCGCCAAGCGCTTCGGCTTCGACGAGCCGTCGTCGATCCCGGGCGCTGCCGAGAGCGTAATCCCGTCGGCGAGCACGATCGGCGACGCTCTGTCCGTCGGCTCCTCGGCGATCGGCCAGGGCAAGGTGCTGAGCACGCCGCTCGAGATGACAGACGCCGCGGCGACGATCGCGATGGGCGGCCGGCGGCCGATACCCACGCTCCTGGCCCGCCAGCCGCCGCGCTTTTATCCCGTGACCAGCGCGCGGATTGCGGGCCTCGTGCAAGAGATGATGGTCGCGGTAGTCCAGTTCGGGACGGGAACGCCGGCCCAGATCCCCGGCGTGCAGGTCGCCGGCAAGACCGGCACCGCGGAGCTGCGCAGCACGACAGCATCGAGCTCGCCGCAGAACACCGATTCCTGGTTTGTCGGCTACGCGCCGGTGGGGGTGCCCCGGATCGTGGTCGGCGCCCTCTTCCCAGCCCAGGGCGCGGGCGCCGCGACCGCCGCCCCGGCCGTGCGCGAGGTGCTGGTCGCCGCGCTCCACGCCCACTGAGCGTGCGCTTCGCTTCGGCCGCTGCCTACACTCGCGGGCATGGCGAGGGCGCCGAAGATACCCTGGCTCGACGAACCGCAGGCAAGGCACTACGCGGCATATCGGATCCAAGAAGACTCCGTCGTTTTCGGCAGGCTGCTCTGGCTGAGCTGAGCGGTGGCGGGGAGCGGCGAGCGGTGGAGCTGACCGCTGGGCGGCAGAGCAGATCGGCGGAGTCAGCGTTGAGCGGCACTCGCGGCCGCTGCAGGCGATGGATGAAGATCGCCGCAGCGCGCACCGCGCGAGGGAGGCAAGGCGGCCATCGCCTCGAGGCCGGCATACCACGCGACGCTGCCACGAGTCACCGCGAGCGCCCGCGCTTGGGCTGCTCCGCGGCAACGTGTCCATCAGGCGCACGCCCGCACGCCCGCACGCCCGCACGCCCGCACGCCCGCGCCGGGCTCGCC
>JALYUQ010000159.1 GCA_030853685.1 Actinomycetota bacterium
CAAGCCCGGAGGCCCACTGACGGCGCTACATGCGCCACGAGGCATGGGGCAGCGGTTACTGGTGTCGACTGCGGGGCCGGGGCCGTACTTCTACCGGCGTTACCCCACCGGCCCGGTGGGCGCGTCCCAATCTGATGACCGCGCGAGGGTTTTAGCCTGGATCCACCGAATGATGGCGTCGGTTCCGTCCGAGCCTGACGTTTAAATGTCCTCCTGAGCAGGGCTTTCATAGCAGTCGTGAGTGGCGGCTGCGGCCCTGTCAGGAGGTCACCCATATGGTGCACGACGGTGCGGACGTTCCTGAAGGACCCGCCAACCTCGATTCGGTCCGGGTCTGCTTTGATGAGCAGCGGCTGATCAGCGACGCCGGGCTGCTGGTCACGGCGACGCTGGCGGAGCGGCTGGGAATCGAGCAGCTGGTCAACGAATCGGTGTGGCTTGACCCGAACACCCCGGGCGCGGCGCTGCCGGGCCGCAAGGTGATGTCGCTGGTGCACGGGATGCTCGCCGGGGCGGACTCGATCGATGACATGAACGTGCTCAGGGCCGGGAGCACGGGGCTGATCTTGGGGCACACGGTGATGGCGCCCTCGACGCTGGGGACGTTTTTGCGGGCGTTCACGTTCGGGCATGTCCGCCAGCTTGACCGGGTGCTCGATCACGCGCTCGCGCACGCATGGGGGGCGGGGGCAGGCCCGGGGGACGGGCCGTTGGTGATCGATATCGACAGTTTCATCGGCGAAGTGCACGGCTATCAGAAGCAGGGCGCCAGCTACGGGTACACCAAGAAGCGTGGGTATCACCCGATCCTCGCGGTCCGCGCGGACACCGGCGAGGTGCTGCACATCCGCAACCGCAAGGGCAAGGCCAACACCCAGCGCGGGACCGCACGGTTCGTCGATGAGCTGATCGCCCGCGTGCGGCGCGCTGGGCATACCGGCCCGATCGTGATCCGCGCGGACTCGGGGTTTGAGAACCACAAGCTGTTCAAGGTCCTGGCCGCGCGCGGGATCGAGTTCTCGATCGGCGTCAAGCACAGCACCAAGATCCAGAGGCTGATCGCGGAGATTTCCCAGAGCGACTGGATCACCGTCGCCAACTACCCAGACGGCGGCGAGGCGCAGATCGCCGAGGCTCGGCTTGGGGACCTCAGGCTGATCGTGCGCCGCACCCGCCTCGTCGGCAAGCAGGCCGAACTGTTCCCCGACTGGCGCCATCACTGCTTCGCGACTAACCGCAGCGCGATCCCGATGCTGACCCTCGACACCGATCATCGCGACCACGCCACGATCGAGCTCGTCATCCGCGATCTCAAAGACCAAGCGCTCGCGCACTTCCCCTCCGGCCAGATGCACGCCAACAGCGCCTGGACGGTGATCGCCGCGATCGCGCACAACCTCGGACGCTGGGCAACCCAGATCGGCCTTCCCAACCAGCCCGTCCAAACCGCCCACGCGCGCCGCCGACAGCTGCTTCAGATCCCCGCCCGGCTGACCCGCACCAGCCGCCAATGGACACTCCGACTGCCCGCCCGCTGGCCCTGGCAACACCAGTTCAACACCGTGCTCAACGCGATCCGCACGCTCCCCGCTCTCACCTGACGATCCCAGCAGGCCGCGAGGACGACGATCGACCCTCGCCGTCAACGGCCGGCACGCCCCTGCCCACAAACCGCTCAGCGACGCTCCCGCGGGAACGCTGACGCCCTCAGCACCACCGAAACCCTCGCCACGACGACCCACACCCCCCTTCACCTCACCCGATCCAGCCGAATCCACCTCAGCACCCAGCCGATCGGTGGATCCAGGCTAAGATGCTTGGCCGTGCGGTGTCGGATTGGCAGCTGTCTTCATTGCCGTAGCCTTCTTTGGCGCCGCCGCCTTCTCAGCACCCGCTGAAGGGGCGGCGTGTGGCAAGATCCGGTCCGCCGACGACGCCCTCGTCGTCCTGCAACGCCTGCCGGGCGAGACCATCTTCCCCGGCTGTGCACGGACTAGGCGGGTGTTGGCCTACGCGTTCGCGAGCCTGAGTTTCGTCCACGCGAAGTCCCGTCCTCTCTCAGCTCGCGGATGGAGATGCGCGACAGAGCCGGCCGCGGCGTTTCCGGTAATCCTCCGGTGCGTCCGCGTCAGCCGGTCTTCTCGCCGCCAGGCGCTCGGGCTCCTGCTTCAGACGGGGGGGTGATTCGCGCAGGAGCGCCGGCGTGGGTCCGGGGCGCCGCTGGCAACGCCGCGCGATCGCCTGAAAGTTGCCAGCGCGATTTACGCTACCCGTTCATCAGCTTCGCGACGGCGCGCCTGACCGCGCCCGGGGTGACGGTGAGCGCGTCTCCGTAGCCGGGCAGCGTCTGCGCCCCGGTCGGCTTCAGCACGTCGACCGGCGCCGAGCCACCGATCTCCGATGCGGCGAACATGCTCAGCAGCTTCGGCCCACCCATGTCGGTGCGCAGCACCTTGGGCGCGTCCCAGGACGCCCAGGGAAGGTGGAAGAACGTGCTCAGCGAGAGCAACCTGGACTTGATCGCGTTGAGGATCTGCTGCTGGCGGTGCGCTCGCGTGAGGTCGTTCTCGGCGGGGTTGCACTTGTTCTCCCGGGTGCGGGCGAGCGTCAGCGCATCGCGGCCGTTCAGGTGATGGTTGCCTGGCGCCAGGTACAAGGAGAAGCCGCCGTTCTTGGTGCCGCCGCTGATGTCCGAACAGATACGGGGCGTGGTGACGTCGACGCCGCCGATCGCGTCGATGAACTTCGGAAAGGCCGCGAGGTTGACGACGATCAAGTGATTGATCTTGGTCCCCGTGAACTGCTCGATCGTCTTGATCGCTAGCCCTGGCCCGCCCAGCGCGTAACCGGCGTTGATCTTGGCAAGGCCATGCCCTGGGATCTCGGCGACGGTGTCACGCGGGATCGACAGGCGCCGGGAGGCTCCGCCGCCGATCCGCCACAGCATGATCGTGTCCGAGTTGCTGCCGACGTCGCTGGTGTTCGCGCCCGGCTCCTTGGATCCCTTCGGGCGCTGGTCGGTCCCGAGGATCAGCACGGTGTCGGTCGAGGTGAGCATGTTCGGACCGGAGCTGAGCGCGGCCTTCGCGGAGCCGGGGAGGTTGCCCTGCTCGATCTGCGCGCTGACGAAGAAGAGCACCAGCGAGAGCAGGAGCCAGGCGCCGATCAGGAGCGCCAGGTACTTCAGCACCCGCCGCGGCGTGATCCGGACCACCCGCCACCCGGCGCGGCTGCCGCGGCTGCCGCGCCGGCCAGAGCCTGGCTCGCGGTCCCCGCGGCCACGGTCGGGCCCGACGAGGTCCTCCTCGCCGCGCAGCCGCGCGCGAAGACCCCGCGGCCCGGCGCGATAGACCTTGTAAGGGCGCTCTTGCATCGCGGCTGCATATAGTGACGGCATGGCGACTCCGTGCACCATCGGCGTCGACATGGGCGGGACGAAGCTGCTCGCCGGCGCCGTCGACTCAGGACATGAAGTCCGTCATCGCGTCCAGCGCCCGGTCCTCGGACTTGACCAGGCCGCGCTGCTCGATGTCGCCGCGCAGGCAGTCCGTGAGGCTCGCGAGGGGGCCGGTGGCGATGTGGCGGCGGTCGGGTTCGGCATTCCCTGCATGATGGACCGGCGAACCGGCAGGGCGGTGCTCGCCGTCAACCTGCCACTGGCGGACATCCCCTTTGCCGACGAGATGGCGCAGCGCCTCGGCCTGCCCGTTTTCGTCGATAACGACGCGAACGTGGCGGCGCTCGCAGAGCACCGCGCGGGGGCCGCACAGGGTGCCGGGGAAGCCGTGGTCCTGACGGTCGGGACGGGGATCGGGGGCGGCTTGATCCTCCGGGGCGAGCTCTATCGCGGCGCGATCGGCGCGGCTGCCGAGCTTGGCCATGTGGTGATCGAGGCCGATGGGCGGCGCTGCCAGGGCAACTGCCCGAACCGGGGCTGCGTCGAGGCGCTCGCGTCGGGCACCGCCCTTGCACGCGAGGCGCTGCGCATCGCGGCCGAGCGCCGGGACTCCGGCCTGTGGCGTGCGCTCCAGGACGGCCGCGAGCTGGCCGGGCCGCTGGTCACCGAGCTCGCGCACGACGGGGACGCGGCGGCGATCGAGGCGATCGAGCTGATCGGGGGCCGCCTGGGCGTGGCGATCGCAAGCTTCGTCAACATCTTCAATCCCGAGGTGGTGGTGATCGGGGGCGGCGTAGTTGCCGCGGGGGAGCTGCTGCTCGCGCCCGCCCGGGCCGCGGTCGCCGAGCGGGCGCTGGCGCCCTGCGGCGATTCGGTGCGCATCGTCGCCGCGAGGTTCGGGGTAGAGGCGGGGATGATCGGGGCAGCCACGCTCGCGTTCGAAGGGCTGGCAGGGCGGGCCGTATGAGTGCGCGGCGGCCGTATGAGTGGCCAGATGCTGCGAACGGGCGAGAGGCGCTGTGAGCGGGCGCCTGATCGTCTGCCCGACGCCGATCGGCAATCTCGAGGACGTCACGCTCCGCGTGCTGGCGGCGCTGCGCGATGCCGATGTCGTGGCGTGCGAGGACACGCGGCGCACGCGGGTGCTGCTCGACCGCTACGGGGTGAGCGCGCGCCTGGTCAGCTACCACGAGCACAACGAGCGTGAGCGCGCGGGCGAGCTCGTGGCGCAAATGCGTGAGGGCGGTGTGGTGGCGCTGGTCTCTGACGCGGGCATGCCACTCGTGTCCGATCCGGGCTTCGTGCTCGTGCGCGCGTGCGTAGGAGCCGGCTTGGCGGTGGAGGTGCTTCCGGGGCCCTCCGCGGCGATGGCCGCGCTGGTGGCCAGTGCGCTACCGGCGGACCGTTGGCGCTTTGCCGGCTTCTTGCCGCGCAAGCGCAGCGACCTGGAGCGGGCGTTGCGCTCGCCGGAGACGCTGGTCGCATTCGAGTCCCCGCGCCGGGTCGCCGCCTCGCTGGCGGTCCTGGCCGCGATCGACCCCGAGCGCCCGGTCGCGGTCTGCCGCGAGCTGACCAAGGCCCACGAGGAGGTGGTGCGCGGAAGCGCCGCCGAGCTGGCTGCGCGCTACGCGGCCCAGCCGCCGCGCGGCGAAGTCGCGCTCGTGGTCGGGCCGGCTCCTGCGACGGCGGTCGAGATCGGCCCCGCGCTGGGGGGGCTACGGCGACTGGTCGCCGCGGGCGCCAAGCCGAGAACGGCAGCGGCGGTGCTCGCGGAGCTGACGGGGTGCAGCGCCAATGCGTTGTACAGGGCGTTGACGGCTGAGGGCTGAGGGCTGAGATGGCCTTCTACATCACAACCCCGATCTACTACGTCAACGCCCAGCCGCACCTCGGCCACGCGTATACGACGATCGCCGCTGACGTGCTCGCGCGCCACATGCGCCAGCGCGGGGAGGATGTCTTCTTCCTCACCGGCACCGATGAGCACGGCGAGCCGGTGGCGCAGGTTGCCGAGCGCGAGGGGATCACCCCACGCGAGCTCGCCGACCGCAACGCCGAGCGCTTCAAGTCGCTGATGCCGCGGCTGGAGGTCTCCAACGACTTCTTCATCCGCACCTCCGATCCCCAGCACGAGGCGCGCGTGCAGGAGATCCTGCAGACCGTGTATGACAACGGGCATGTCTACGAGGGAATCTACGAGGGCTGGTACTGCCCTCGCTGTGCGGACTTCAAGACCGAAGCCGAGCTCGGGCCGGGCAACACGTGCCTGATCCACGAGATCCCGCTCGATCGCCAGCGGGAGGAGAACTGGTTCTTCCGCCTCTCGTCCTTCCAGGAGCCGCTCGAGCGCCTCTACCGCGAGCATCCGGACTTCGTGCTGCCGCGGATCCGCTTCAACGAGGCGCGCTCTTTCGTGGCGCAGGGACTCCGGGACGTTTCATTGACCCGGGCGCGGCTGCGCTGGGGCATACAGGTCCCGTGGGATCAGGAGCAGGTCTTCTATGTCTGGTTCGACGCGCTGCTCAACTACGTCACCGCCTTGTCCTATGCCCCTTCGCCGATGGAGACGGAGTCGGCGGAGTCGGTGAAGGGGCAAGGCCTCTTCGAGCGCTTCTGGCCCGCGACGGTGCACCTGATCGGCAAGGACATCCTCAAGTTCCACGCCGTCTACTGGCCGGCGCTGCTGATGGCGGGCGGGCTCGAGCTTCCGCGGCATCTGTTCGTGCACGGCTTTCTGCTGATGGACGACAAGAAGATGTCCAAGTCGCTTGGCAACGTGCTCGATCCGTTCGAGGTGATGGACAAGTACGGGACCGATGCGCTGCGCTACTACTGCCTGCGAGATGTCTCCTTCGGCCAGGATGGAAACGTCTCGCCGGCGGGCTTCGAGTCCCGTTACGAGTCAGAGCTCGCCAACGAGTACGGCAACCTCGCCAGCCGCACGATCGCGATGATCGTGCGCTATCGGGATGCAACTATTCCCGCGGTCCCGACGGACCCGTCGCTCGCGGGCGACTTCGAGGCTCTCCCGGAGGAGGTCGCGTCGCTGCTGGACCGCTTCGAGCTGACTCAGGCGCTCGAGGTCATCTGGCAGCGGGTCAGGCGGCTCAATCGCTACGTCGAGGAGCGTGCGCCGTGGCGCCTGGCGAAGGACCCCGCGGCTGCCGATGAGCTCGACAGGACCCTCGCCTCGCTGGCGGAGGGGATGCGCGCCGTCAGCGTGCTGCTGGCACCGTACATGCCCGCCACCACGAGCCGCCTGCTGGGCGCGATTGGGGCGCCTACGGTCGATTACGCGCGGGCTGGCTTCGCGGACCGCGGCTCGGGCGCCCGGGTGGAGGCGATCGAGCCCCTGTTTCCCAAGCAGCCCCAGTGATCGACAGCCACACGCACCTCGACTCCTGCGACCCGCCCGACGCCGAGCTCGTCGGCGCCGCAGAAGCGGCGGGGGTCACGCGAATCCTCACGGTCGGGATGACCGGGGCATCCTGCCGCGCCGCGCTCGCGGCCGCCGAGGACTTTCCGCAGGTGTTCGCCGCGGTCGGCCGGCACCCGAACGAGGCGACCGGCTTCGACGACGGCGACCTCGCCGAGCTCCACGCGCTCGCG
Organism: Actinomycetota bacterium; assembly: GCA_030853685.1. Lineage (GTDB taxonomy): Bacteria > Actinomycetota > Thermoleophilia > Solirubrobacterales > Solirubrobacteraceae > Palsa-465. The sequence continues at coordinate 7,007 of JALYUQ010000159.1, forward strand.
GCGCACGAGAAGTGCGCCGCGATCGGCGAAACGGGACTCGACTACTACCGCGACCACGCCCCGCGCTCTGACCAGGCGCGCGCCTTTCACGCTCAGATCGAGCTGGCGCGTGAGACCGCCAAGCCGCTCGTGATCCACACCCGCGCCGCCGCGCACGACACGCTCACGGCGTTAACCGAGCGAGCCCGGGGCGTACGGGTGATCCTGCACTGCTTCTCGATGCCCGAGCGGCTCGAGGAGTGCCTCGAGCAGGAGGACTGGTGGATCTCGTTCGCCGGCAACCTGACCTACTCCAAGTCCACGGAACTGCGCGCCGCGGCCGCGCGCATCCCCGCCGAGCGCCTGCTGGTCGAGACCGACGCGCCGTATCTGGCGCCGCAGCCGGTGCGCGGCACCCCGAACCAGCCCGCGAACGTCGTCCACACCGCTCGCGCACTGGCCGCGCAGCGCGGCATGTCCTACGTGAAGCTCGAGCGCGAGCTCGAGCGCAGCGCCGCCGCCGTGCTCGGATGGTGAGTGCCCGCCGCCCGCGCGAGGACCCGGCCCCGGGCCCGGGCGC
>JALYUQ010000171.1 GCA_030853685.1 Actinomycetota bacterium
AATGGAGCTGGTACTCGGCAACCCCGCCGGCGAGGCGAGCCGAGGACGAGATCAGAGCGCCGGCTACGCTCGTAGACGCCACCTTTCACGCGACCGCGGACGCGGGTTCAATTCCCGCCGTCTCCACCTTGGTAAAGAATTCGAACCGCCCTCCGCACCAGCGGGGGGCGATTCGGTTAAGGCGAGCGCATCGATGCTCGTGATCTCGCTGTAGAAGGGCCGGCCGATGTCCGGCGTGACGAGTTCCATGCGGATCGGACCGAGGATGTCCCGGAGAGCCTGAGCGGACCGAGCGGTGCGCTGCTCGAGGACGTCTTGGAGCTTGCTCATCCGGTCCTTGATCCATTCGATGGGTGGTGGACGGAAGATCTTCTCGCGGCTGCGACGAAGGGTGTCGACCTCGTCCGTGAGCACATCTACGCGCCGCTCGGTCTCGACGAGAGCCTTCGCGAGCGCCTGGCTGCCGCGTCCCTCACCGATGAAGTCGACGAAGTTGGCCAGTCGTCGCTGCTCCGCGGTCAGCTCCGCTTCCTTGAGCTTCAGCGTGGCTGGGAGGTCTGATCGCAGCTTGGCGATCTCGTCGTCGACGCGCTCAAGGACATAAGCGATGTGCTCGGGATCGGAGATCTGCTCCTTGACGGCGGCCAGGATGATCTTTTCGACGAGGGTCCGGCGGACGAGCGTCTTGTTGTCGCACGCGCCCTTGGTGGCGGCGAGGCAACCGTAGTAGCCGCCGCTCTTGCCGCTGACCTGGGCGATGGTGGCGCCGCATGAGCCGCAGGCCATGCTGCCGGCGAGAAGATGCGTGGGGAAGTGCTGCTGGCGGCTGCCCTGCTCCTTCGAGAAGCCGCGCTTACCGCCGCCCCGCCAGGTGCGGTGCATCTCCTTCCGCCGCTGCCTGACCGTCTCCCACAGCTGTTTCGGGATGATCCGGAGTGCTTCGTCCTCGCGGATTATCCACTCCGACTCCGGCTTCTCGTACGGGCGTCGTCGACCGATCCGCGGATCCCGACGTGTGCCGGTCTTGTTCCAGGTCCACCGGCCGGCGTACTTCTCGTTGTCGAGGATGCGGCTGATCGTTGCTGGCGACCAGCCCTTGGACGCGCGGATCCTGCCGGGCACGTTCTCCTCATTGAGCCTCTTGACGATCTGAGTAAGCGGCTGACCGTCGGCGTACATAGTGAAGATCCGCAAGACGACAGCGGCCTGCTTTGGCTCGATCTCCATGTGGTAGCCGTCCGGACGAGGGCGGCCTTTCTTGTCCATCCGCATCTCGCCGACCGGGATCGAGCGGTAGCCGAACGTCTTCTCGCCGACGAAGAAGCCGCGCTCCTTTTGGCCCATCTGACCGCGGAGGGTTTTCTTCTTGAGATCGCGAAGTTGGAGTTCGTTGAAGATCCCTCGGACCTGGATCGCGAGGGTAGACTCCTCATCGTCGCTATCCAGTCCGTCTGCCACGGAGATCACGCGGATCCCCTCGAACGAGAACTCGGCGATGATCGACAGCATCAGGTGGTTGTCGCGGGCGAGACGTGAGAGGTCGTCGACGAGGACGATGTCGAACTCGCCAGATTGCGCCGCGGCCATCAAAGCAGCGAGGGCCGGCCGATCGGAGCGGGCACCGGATTGCGCTTGATCGCTGCAGATGTGATCCTCGGAGATCGCGATCGACTGCAGCTTGGCGAACTTCCGGCACTCCGAGATCTGATCGTCGATGCTCTCGGGCCGCTGGTTCTCGGAGCTGTAGCGGGCGTAGATGGCAGCGGGCATGATGACCCCTCGATCAATCAGAGTTCGTGGGGGAGGGCTCGGCGGCTCCGGCAGCGGCCTCCATCAAGCGGACGTATTCAGCGGCAAGCTCGACCGCGATGTGATCGAGCAACTCCTTGATCCCGGGCTCGAACTGCTGATCGCTGCCGTGCGCAGTCCGCAGATTCTCAGAAGTGTCCCGGGCCAACATGATGATATACATTGTCTATCATCAGTCGGACGGAACCGTTTGCTCAGTCGAGGGGCAACGACTGTGCGATCGCAGTGAGGCTGATCTCGGTCCGGGAGAAGCGGCTTCCTTCGGGTCCGCCGAAAGCGCTCTTCGCATTTTGCGCCTCCACGGTGCGCAGCTGCGCACCCGCGTTGCCCGCCACGTCCTCGATCGACACGCCCCCGAACAGTTTCGGGTTCCTCCCGGCCGGTCCGAGCGCGAAGAAGATGAAATGACCGTCGCTGATGATCACGCGCAGATCCGGCGCCCTGCTGCCGACGAGTCCGGTACCGAGCGAGAAGTCCGTCAGCTCGCCTCGGAGTTGGTCCTCCATTGCGCGCATCACGTGGACGATCGCGCCAGCAGCGGAGACCGGAAGCATCATGTCCCGCAGCCGGAGCGCCACCGCGAGCTCGAGGAAGTTCTGAGCGGAGAAGATCCGGCTCGATCCGCGTCCACCCGCGCCCTGAACGTCTGGCACAACGACTTCCTTCTCGCAGAGATGGATCAGGCGGTGCTGGGGTACATCAAGCCGACGCGCGATCTTGGCAAGTGTGTACGTCTGCGCCCGGTCGACCATGATAGACGAACTCTATCATCGTGAAGGGCGTCGACCTCGAAGCCCGGCATCGCCGGCGGCGCCCAGGTGCCGTTCCGAAAAGCTCGTCCAGATGAGAGCCAGTGATTGCTCTGAACCTGGAGATCGTCCACTTCCCGTCGGGAGACGGGCTCGGATGCCCGTCTTCCGACGGGAAGTCCCGCGACCGCGACGATTGGCTTACCGTTGCGGCGAGGACGTGCTCGCAAGCCTCCCAAGGAGTCGCCTCCACCAGCCGGACGAGGCCCTCGGCCCCGTTCGGATCGCCCGGCCGCGAACGCAGGTGCCGAGGCCATTCCGTCCGGCGGCGGATCTACAGTCGAACACATGTTCGCAAGGCAGGGGAGCTTGGCCTTCGACTTCGGATCGTCCGATCCTCCGGCAAGAATGGCCGCCGACGTGACCGACCATGTGTATGCCGCTATCTCGCTGTACTCCGGGGCCGGCGGGCTTGACCGCGGCTTTGTATCCGGCGGCGTTGACATCCGGTGGGCGATCGACCACGACCCGTTCGCCGTCGAAACGTACAACGCCAACCTTCCGCCGTACGGGGTGTGCGGCGACGTACTGATGATCGACCCGCCTTCGGAGCTGCAACCCGACTTGGTCATCGGAGGCCCACCGTGTCAAGGCTTCTCTGTCATAGGACGCATGGATCCGAGCGATCCGCGGTCCGAACATGTCGATCACTTCTTCGATGTGGTTGCGCGACTCCGGCCGCGGGCGT
>JALYUQ010000177.1 GCA_030853685.1 Actinomycetota bacterium
CTAGGCGAGTCGCCCGGGGGAATCGCACCCCCGGGCGCTCCTAGAACCGGACGTGACAGTCTCCCGTCATCCGGCTCCCATCATCCAGCCATTCACGGCCGCGCCCCGGCGCTCCAATGGGCGAACAGTCCCGGCTCGCGTCCTGCGACGCTGGCGAGGAGCTGTCGTGCCCGACGGGGCCGGTGGCGTAGCCGCTTGTATTTTCGTTGCAGCCATCGAACGAGATACGTGTTGATGCGTTTGAGCAGCAGGGTCAACTTGAACGTGTAGAACAGTCCGTAGTAGTTGAGCCAACCGCGCACGACGAGGTTGATCTCATCGGCGAGGTCTTCGAGGGTCGTTCCAGTGCGCCGGTGAAGCCGCCAGCGGCGGATCGTCTGCCCGATGGCCTTGACGGCCACCGGGCTGATCGCCGGACTGAAGTTGACAAAGAGGACACCGTGCTTGTTCTTTGCCGACCTGGGCCGGAAGGTGTAGCCCAAGAATGTGAACTGCTCGTGCTCGTAGGAGCCTTCGCGGTTTGAGTCCTTGCAGTACACCGTACGGGTCTTCTCGCGGTTGAGCTCGAGCCCACAGGCGCGAAACCGCTCCGTGATCTTGGCGCGCAACATCCGGGCCTGGCGTTCGCTTGCGCAATGGATCACCATGTCATCGCAGTAGCGCTCGAACTGGACGTGCGGGAACTCCCGCGCGATCCAGGCGTCGAACGCGTAATGCAAGAACAGGTTCGCCAACAGCGGCGAGATCGCAGAGCCCTGAGGGCTACCTCGATCGCGCTCGACGAGTTCGCCGTCCCCCCGTGAAACGGGGGCTTTGAGCCACCGCTCCACGTACAGCAGGACGTAGGGCTCGTCGCAGTGGTGTCGCACCGCACGCAGGATCAGCTCGTGATCGATCGTGTCAAAGAAGGACTTGATGTCAACGTCTAACAGCCAGTCCAGCTTCCAACACCGCTTTCGGCACGTCCCGACCGCCTGCAGCGCCGACCGTCCAGGACGATACCCATAGGAGTCCGGATGGAAGCACGGCTCCACCAACGGCTCCAAGATGCTGGCTATCGCGGTCTGAGCGATTCGGTCTGCGACGGTCGGTATGCCGAGGCTTCTCGATCCCTGGCCACCCGGCTTGGGTATCGACACCTCCAGCACCGCCGGTGGGATGTAGCTCCCCGAGCACAGCCGCACCCAGATCCGGTAGAGATTCCCCGAGAGGTTCTCCTCGAACTCGGCGATCGACTGGCCGTCTATGCCGGCAGCACCCTTGTTGGCCTTGACCTTCTTGTATGCCGCCCAAACAACTGCTTTGGAAATACCGAATGGCCTCGGCCTACCGGAGGGCTCTTCCTGTCCATCTCTGGAGAGTTGGCCCCCCGGCAGACCAAGATGACGCGGCCCCTTGGCTCCACCGCCATTACGCGGTTTCATAGCTACTCGGGCCGCCCCGCCACCGACTCTGCCCACGGTACTCTGGCTCTCGCGGTTTCAGCCACTTGAGCTTCTCCCGCGCCTTTTGCCAGCCAAGGCCGGCGAAGACATGGCAGGGTCGGCTTCACACGTTCCATGCAGGACCCAAGACCAGGCTCGCGCCACCTTCACGCCGGACACCACTTGGGCAGTAAGCAGATATCCCCCAAGCCGCTCCCAGGCCAATGCGTAGAGCCTGGTTCTGATGTCGTTTAGAGCCTTTCGACGCTTCATCAGTGGTTTTCTTCCGATCGCCTTCCTGGTCTACACCTGACCCGCTCAACGGCGGGCCTTTTCCAACAACGCTCACCACCCCGGACGTTATCCCCGGAGCAGCTTGTGGTGGTTTGCTGCCATCCTCTGCAGGACGGCCGCGGAGGGCCAAACCTCCATGACCTGCACAGCACCAACGTTCAAGAACCTGTCTACATCAGCCTCTCTTTCGTCGTTCGTGTTCACACACGCACTGGGCTCCTGCCTTGGGTTCTGGCGTCAAAGCGCGTGGTTGGCCAGGGATGTTGGATGCGGGCCAGGGGTAGCCACCGATTGGCGATGCGCCGCATCCGCTCCCACGTCATCCGGGATCGCTGGCTGCGACGCCGCAGCGCCTTGAGCCAACGCCGGATGATCGCTTCGCGGAATGCTTGCAACGCCCGGATGTTGTCGGGCACCGCGTAGTAGCGGTAGTGCCCGGCCAGGACGCTGGCGAGCCAGCGTCCCTGCTCGGGGATCGAGAGATGCCAGCGTCGCCTGATTTCGGTCTTGACCGAGCTCAGCTTTGCCCGCATCTTCTTCTTGCTCGTGACCCGCTTGAGCTTGAACCGTCCGTTCCTGGTCTTCGCGCACATGTGCGTGAAACCAAGAAACTCGAACGTCTCAGGCCTCCGATCGCCACGCCTGGACCGATTCTCGGCGGCGAACCGCCCGAACTCGATCAGCCGCGTCTTCTCCGGATGCAACTCCAAACCGAACGCCGCGAACCTGTCGCGGAGATCGGCGAGGAACCGCTCGGCGTCCTCACGATGCTGGAAGCCCGCCACGTAGTCGTCGGCGTATCGCGTGAGGATCACGTCCCCCTGCGCGTTGCGCCGCCGCCACTGGTCGGCCCACAGATCGAACACGTAGTGAAGGAAGACGTTCGAGAGCAACGGAGATACCGATGCCCCCTGCGCCGTTCCTTCCTCCGTGCTTGACCATTCCCCGTCCTCGATGACTCCTGCCCTGAGCCATTTCTGGATCAGACGCAGGATCCGCTTGTCCGCGATCCGATGCTCGAGAAACCGCTCCAGCCAGCCCTGATCGAGCTGGGTGAAGAAGTCGCTGATGTCAGCGTCGAGCACGAAGTTCACCCTCTTGCGCACGATCCCGACCGAGAGCGCATCCAACGCATCATGCTGCGAGCGCCCAGGCCGAAACCCGTACGAAAAGCCGAGGAAGTCCTCCTCATAAACGGCGTTCAGCACCTCAACCACCGCCCGCTGAAGGACCTTGTCCTCAAGCGCGGCGACCCCGAGCGGCCGCAGCCGCCCATCGGGCTTCGGGATGAGCACCCTGCGAGTCGGTCTCGCCCGGTACGCCCCTCTGTGAACCCGAGCATGCAGATCCTGGAGGTTGCCCTCCAGATCCAGCCCGTAGTCCCGCCACGTCACCCCATCGACCCCCGCAGCGGCGCCCGGGCTGATCGCCCGATACGCCCCCCGCAAACGATCGACGGTCACGTGATGAAGAAGCGCGGTGAACCGCACATCCTTGTCCTGCCGCGCCACCTGGCGCACACGATCCAACTCGCTTGACACGCCCTGTCCGGCGCTGCGTCCGGGACGTGATTCGCTGGCCGTGTTTCCCTTGGCCGGTCCCCTTCCCTCCACCACCTCCGCCCCCGCCACCACAGCGGGCTTGTTCGGCAGCTTCGCAGGTAATACGGGACCGTCTGACTTCCCACAATCGTTCATCGAGGGCTTACCGCCAAAGCGTTCCCCTCACGACCCGCCCATGCCGATCCACCACCCCGCGAACCATCCAGGACGGGGCATCCGTCGACACCGCGGGTGACCGCGGGACCTCCCGGTTCTCGCGCATGGAGACTTCCGTGCGTGTCCAGGTTCTCTGACCGCGCAGGGTCCCACGACGACTCGCGATAACGCCGCCGCGGACATGGCCTTCCGCTTGTTTTGAGAGCGTCGGCACCCTGAACTACGAGGATTTCGCGGCTCAATCGCCCAGCCCACACGTACCCCTGCCAACGCTTCGCCG
>JALYUQ010000206.1 GCA_030853685.1 Actinomycetota bacterium
CGCTACCGCCAGGAGCTGTTCTTCGGCTGCTACGCGGATCCCGGCGTGCTGGACGACGTGCACGGCCTGCCGGCGCTGCTGGAGTCAGAGCTGCACGCGCTGGGCGCCACGGGGACGCAGCCGCGGACTCGCGCAGCGCACACCGGCGGCGGAAAGGGGAGGGGGAAGGGGAAGGGCAGCGCTAGCGCGGCGAAGGAACGTCCCGATCGGGCGGTCGGGATCTGAAAGCCCAGCGCGCGAGCTTGCAAGTGCTCTGGGGCGCCCGCCCGAGGACGACGGCGCCCCCAGCTTCAAGGGGCGCGCCATCCGCGCGCGCCCCGCCCCGCCCCGCCGCCGTCAAGGCTCAGTTCCTGATCCTCACCCGCCTGGCACGGGAGAACCGCTCGGCGTTGCCGCTCGGATCGACGATCGCGCATATCACGGAGGCGATGATCGTCTCGTGCCTGGCGCGGGCGGCGCGCAGCGCGCGCAGATCGCCGCGCGAGAACCGCAGCGAGATCGTCCGCCCTCCCCTCCGACTCAGATGCAGGATGCCCGACTCTACCCCGAACAACGTCGAGCGCCCGGCTGTGACCGCCACGGCGACTTTCGCCAGGCAGTTGCGCGAGCACGACACGGTGGCGCGGATCCTGTGGCGCCTGATCGGGTTCTGGCGGCGCGGCAGCGCGAGACCGATGCGGGCGATCCGCGGCTGCCTGGCGAGGGCCGCCCTGGTAAATGCGGTCACGTTGATGCTTCCCCATCCCGACGCCGCGTCGAAGCCGCGCCGCGCGCGGCAGCAGCCCAGGGACCGACCGTTGCCGTTGATGTAGGCACCGACATCGTTGCCAAAGCGCGTCACGTCGTCAAAGACCTGCCCGTGACGCTTGGAGCGCCCGAGGGCGTAGATCAGCGGATTGGCCAATCCCAGCTCTTGGCGCCCGCGCTCGCGCAACACCTGATCCACCAGCGCAAAGCCGCCGGCGAGCAGTGGCGTGCCCGCGCTCGTCCCACCGATAGCGAGCCACGGGTTGGTGTTCATGCTGTTGATGCAGTCCGGCGCGGCCGTGCAGTAGATCGCATAGCCCGGCGCGACGTCGGCGAGCATCGAGACGTCGGGCACCACGCGGCGGTTGGGCGCCACCGTCCCGCGCTGGTAGGAGGGACGGCCGAAGAGATCGCTGAAGCCGCCGCCGCCGGCTGCGCCCCGGTCGAGCTTGGTGTCGTTCCAGACGATCTGGCCCCTGATCTGGTTGGCCGCGTTGAGCGCGAAGTTGGTGCCCCCGACGCCTGTCACCCAGCGCGAGGAGGCAGGGTAGTTGACCGCCAGGCGATGCGCCGGCCCGCGGCGCCCAGGGCAGTCAGCCGAGCCCGAGTCGCCGCTGGAGGATACGACGGTGATCCCGCTGGCGGCCGCCATTTGGAGCGCGCCTTCGGATGCCCTGATTCCGCCCCGTCCGACGTCCTTGGCGACGTATGGCTCGCAGAGCCCGATCGACGCCGAGATCACCTCCGGCCGGGAGGTGCGCGCCCGCAGGGGCGCGGTGAGCGCCCGCATCGCGTCTGCCGCCCGGCCGTGAGATTCGTAGACGTCGATCGCGCTGAGCCCCGGGGCCGCCGCACTCAGGATCTCGAGGTCGAGCGTCGCCTCGGCGCCCGGCGCGAGTGCGCGCTTGAGCCCCACGGGAAAGGCTTGGATCGGGGGTACGTGGACCCCGAAGCAGCTCGCGAACGTGGCAATGTCAGAGTCGTTGAAGCCGTCGATCTCGATCAGCGCGACGCGTTCGCCCTGCCCGGCGATGCTGGCGCCCAGCAGCGGACCGTAGCCGTACGCCGTGAGGTATTGATTGGGGGTGAATGCGTTCGGCGCCAGTCCGGCGGCGCAGCCGGCCGCGGTCCCGGTGCGGATACCGTAACCCGACGCGGGCTGTGGTCGGGTACGGCGGCGGCGGGCGGTGGTCGCTGTGGAGGTGGCTGCGGGCGCCGGCGCCCGGGTGGCGGCAGCGGTGGCTGCGGACGCGGACGGCGCGAGCAGCGGGCGCGTGTCGAGTCCCACGACACCGGTAACCAGTCCGCGCAGCGGCACGGGGATGGCCGGTGCGGTGGGCCCGGTGGGCGCGACGAAGGGCACGTTCTGCCCCTCGCGAAACTGGGCCAGCGGCGTCTCGAACAGCCGCTCGGCGAGCCCGGTGCTGAGCGTGGCATCGGCGAACAGGCCCGTCGCGTCGATCTGCACGCCGGTCGCGCCGACCCCGCGCAGATAGCGCAGCACCCGCGCGCGGACATCCTGCGTGGCCCCGAACCGGCGCGTGAGCGCCTCGATCGACTCGTACTCGCCGTACTGGGGGGAGCCCGGGGTGCTGACCGCGAGCGCGAAGCGGCTCAGGCCAGCCTGGTCGAACTGGAGCGGTAGGACCAGCGAAAGCGACTGCGAGGTGGGTGCTGGACCCTGCGCCGCCGCGCTGGCAAGAGATCCCTGAGCCAATGCGCGGGGCGCCGCCGCGCCCAGCGCGAGAGCCCCAAGCGCGCACGCGACCGCGTACTCGACGAAGGTTCTCCAAGACAATCTCTTCACGCTCGTTGCACCCGCACTCATCCACCTCATCCAGCACACTCCCTTTCCTCGCCCACCAGGTTTGAGCAGACTACTACTCGCGCCGGAGAGAGACCCCGAGCCATCGCAGGTCCCCCCGTCGCACGAGCTCGCCGCCGCGTACGTAGGGAACGAGCTCGGTCGCCAGCTCGCGGCGCAACCCTTCCAGCCGCCTAACCTCGGCGTCCAACGCGCTCGCTCGCCGCTGTAGGGCCGCGACCTTGCGCGTCGTGGACTCGAGTTGGCCCTCGAGCTCGAGCACGCGCTCCACCCCTGCCAGGTTCAACCCCAGCTCGGCGGTCATCTCCTGAATGCGGCGCAGGCGCTCCACGTCCCGGTGGGAGTAGAGGCGGGTCCCCTTAGGAGAGCGCTTGGGCTCGATCAGCCCCCGTGCCTCGTACATCCGCAGTGTCTGGGGATGCATCTCGGCGAGCTCGGCCGCCACCGAGATCATGAACACGCCCCGGTCCGAAGAGAGCGTCACCCGCGTCGAGGAGATCCTCACGCCCATCACTCCTGCGCGCCCGCCGAGCTGCCCTGCGAGCCGCCTGCCTGCGCGAACAGCTTCGCCCTCGGATCGCCGTTGATCACCTCGGAGAGCTTGTCGACGGCCTCGGTCTGCTCGGGCGACAGCGAGGCCGGAACGTCGATCACAAACCGATAGTGGATGTCTCCGCTGCCCTTGCCGGCCAGGCGCGGCGGCCCCTCGCCCCGAAGCCGCTGCACCGTGCCGTGCTTGGTGGCGCGCGGGACGCGCAGGCGCTTTGACCCCTTCAACGTCGGCACCTCGATCACGGCGCCGCGGATCGCCTCAGGGATCGTCAGCGGGACCTCCACCTCTAGGTTCTCTCCGCTGCGCTTGAAGACCGGCGACTCGGCCACGCGCGTGATGACGTACAGGTCGCCGGGCTGCGAGCCGCGCGTTCCGGCTTCACCCTTGCCCGCCAGGCGAATCCGGCTTCCGCCGCGCACGCCGGCCGGGATGTTGACCCGCAGTCGCCTGACGCTGCGCTGTGCGCCGCTGCCCCCGCACGTGGGGCACGGATCGTCGATCACGGTCCCAGAGCCCCCGCAGCTCGAGCAGGGCGCAGAAATTGAGAAGATTCCCTGACTCTGGGCTTCGATCCCGCGTCCGTTGCAGACCGGGCAGACCCTGGGGACCGTTCCCGGCTTGGCGCCGGTCCCGTGACAGGTGACGCACGGAGACGACGTGGGCACCGCGAGGGGGATTTGAGCGCCATTGACGGCCTGATCAAAGGTGAGCGAGACCTCAGTCTCGAGATCCCGGCCGCGCGGCGGCTGCGCCCGTACGCTGCCCGCGCGAGCACCGCCGGCACGCCCGCCGCCCCCGCTCGAGCCACCACCGGTATTGCCGGGGCCGAACAGATTCGAGAGGATGTCCCCGACGCCCCCAAACGCGCTCGGGTCAAAGCCGCCCGGCGTGCCGAAGCCGCCCAGCGGACTGGAGCCGCGGTCATACGTCTTTCGCTTCTCGGCATCGGAGAGGACGTCGTGTGCCTGGGAGACCTCCTTGAAGCGCTCCTCGGCCTGCTTGTTGCCGGCATTGCGATCCGGGTGGTACTGGCGCGCCAGCTTGCGGTAGGCCTTCTTGATCTCCTCCTCGGAGGCATTCCTGCCAACCCCGAGGACCTTGTAGTAGTCGGACCCGTCAGCCATCGCGTGTCACTCCCTCACCCGGCGACGAGGACTCGCGCAGGTCGCAGAACGCTGTCGCCCAGGCGGTAGCCGCGCTGGTAGACCTCAACGATCGTCCCCGGCGCGGCGCCTTGCATCGGCTGCTGCGCCACGGCCTCGTGGTACTGGGGATCAAACGCCTCGCCCTCGGGGGAGAAGCGCTCGATTCCGACCCGCGCGAGCGCGGCGAGAACGTCGTCGTGCACGAGCTTGATCCCCGCCACGAGCGTGGCGGGCGCTTCGTCGTTCTCCGTCGCCTGCGCATG
>JALYUQ010000216.1 GCA_030853685.1 Actinomycetota bacterium
GGTCTCGGCGCAGCGGCGCCGAGACCACGACCACTACCACCACCAGGATGGCCAACACGATCAGGAACTCCATCGGCGGCCCGGACTTGTCGGTGACCTGAATTCCCGCTCAGGCCGGCTCACGCGCCACACGCGCCGCGTAGGCGGCTTTGACCCGCCGGCGCGCGAGGGCCGGGAACGGCCACAGCGCGATCAATCCGCCGGCCGCCATGATGATCGCGCCCAACCAGATCCAGGTCACCAGCGGGGAGACGATTAGCAGGAAGGTCGTCGGCCACGGATGGGTGACGTAGCGTGAGGCCAGGCCCACGATCGCGCGGTCGCGCGCCTGCCACAGCGGCGACCCGGGCGCGAGCGCCGCCTGCGCCTGCGCTGTGGGAAGGCTCGACAATTTGGCAGTGGCCTTGGCGAACACCTTGTCTCCGTGGTTAATCAGGGGCTGGATTGGCGTCATGTCGGGATTGACGACTGTCCAGAGGTCTCGCATCAGACCAGCGCGCAGCCCCACTTGGCTGTCCGCCCCGCCGTTGAAGAACCGGCTGAGCGGCCCGAGGGTCGGGTCCTGCGAGGGATAGAAGCCGCGCGTGGTCGTGAGCGTGCTCACGTGCTTGCCCCCCTTCGAGACATCGAGCACCGCTCCGAAGGAGAGCTTTTCCGCGCTGGCCTGCTCAACCGGGTGCACGTAGCGGAACGAGTAACCGTCCACGCTCACGCGCTGGCCCGGCGAGAGCGTGACCTGGTGGGAGTGCTGGAACGAGGTCGATGCGGCCACCCCGACCAGCAGCACGGCAAGCCCGGCGTGGACCGTATAACCGCCGTAGCGCCGGCGGTTGCGCTTGAAGAGCTGGGCAAAGGCGACAGGGACCGAGTCACGCGTCATCGCCCGCCGCGCAGCGACACCGCGCCAGAGCTCCTGAGCGACCACCGCGACCACGAACGCCCCGAGCACGAACATCGCGAGCGCCAGCGGATCGGCGCTCACGCCGCCTACCAGCAACAGCGCGAGAAACGCGATCACCCCCACCGCGACCGGGAAGCTGAAGCTCCGGCGCAGGTTCGCAGGGCTCACGCGCCGCCAGGCGATGATCGGGCCGACGCCCGAGAGGAGCACGAGCACGAGCGCCAGCGGCACGACGAAGCGGCTGAAGGTCGGCGGTCCGACGGACACTTCGGTCCCAGTAAGCGCCTGGGAGATCAGCGGGAAGAACGTGAGCCAGAAGATCACCAGCACCAGCGCCACCAGCACCAGGTTCTGGAGCAGGAACACCGCCTCGCGAGAAAGCAGGGAATCGAGCTGTGCCTCGGAGCGCAGGCTGGCGCGGCGCCAGATGACGAGCCCGACCGAGCCCGCCACCATCGTCACGATCAGCACCATGAAGGAGATGTTGAGCGTGGGATCGCTGACGAACGCATGGATCGAGCTCAAGATCCCCGAGCGGACCAGGAAGTCGCCGACGATCGCCAGCATGCCGCTTGCAAGGATCAGCGAGACGTTCCAGACCTTCAGCATCCCCCGCTTCTCCTGGATCATGACCGAGTGGATGAAGGCGGTAACGCAGAGCCACGGCATCAGCGCGGCGTTCTCGACCGGGTCCCAGGCCCAATAGCCTCCCCAGCCGAGCTCGGTGTAGGACCAGCGAGCGCCGAGCAGGACACCGATTCCCAGAAACAGCCACGCCGCGAGGGCGAATCGGCGCGTGACGGCGATCCACTCCGATCCCAGCCTCCCCGTCACGAGCGCACCGATCGCGAACGCGAACGGAATCGTCAGCAGCGTATAGCCCGAGTAGAGCATGGGCGGATGAATCATCATGCTCGGGTGAAGCAGCAACGGGTCGAGGCCGGCGCCTTGGGCGGGCGGACTGGCGCGTGTCGCGAACGGGTGGGCGAAGAAGACCGTCAGCGAGACGAAGAACGCCGCGAAGCCGAGCAGCACCGCCGTCGCGTAAGGCGCGATCTCCCTGACTCGCTTGCGGGTGAGAAAGAGGACCAGGCTCGACCACATCGACAATAGAAAGACCCACAAGAGCAAGGACCCCTCCTGCGAGGACCATGCGGCGGCGGCCTTGTAGAAGGACGGCGTCGTCGTGGAGGAGTGCGCAGCGACGACGTTGAACGAGAAGTCCGAGCGCAGGAAGGCTGACTCGAGGATCACGAACGCGGCAGTCATCAGCCCCGCGAGCGCGTACACCGCGCGCCGGCCGGAGTCGACCCATTGCCGCGCGCCGGTCCGTGCCCCGTAGAGCGACGCCCCGATCCCGTACAGCGCCACGAGCAGGCCCAGGATCAGCAGCGCGCGACCGAGGAGCGCCATTTCAGTAGGAGGCCGCCGCGGCCTGGTACTTGGATGGGCACTTGGTCGTCAGCGAATTCTGCGCGCCGACGAAGGACGAGCCCTGCTCGTGGACGGTCACCAGCACGCCGCGGCCCTGTGCAAAAGGATCGGGCACGATCCCGGTGTAGCGCACGGAGACCGAGAGCTTGCGCTTGGGATCGCGCACGCTGAACAGCAATGCCTGGCCAGCGTGGCGAATAGACCCGTCGAGCACTGTTCCCGCGAGGATGTAGGACTGTCCCGGCTTTGCCTTCGAAAGTAGCTGCGAGGCGGTCACCTCGTCCCTGCCGGCGCTGAAGCTCGTCCAGACGAGCGCCGAGGCCAGCAGCAGCGCAGCCGTGAGGGCGACCGTGAGGCGAATGACGCGCTTGCGGCTCGGATCCATGGCGGCCTGGATTCTTCCATATGCGCGCCGCGCGGGACGCCGGTGGGAGGTGCGGGCCGGTGGCGGGAAGGCTCCCCGGCCGGCGGTAGCGTCCGCCCTCCCGATTAACGTCCTGTTAGCTGGCGAGGATTCTCGCCCCAACCGCGAAACCATTGACCGCTGAGACCGTTATTCGCTATGAACGTGCTGGTTCGATCTAAACACCACGACAGCGGCCCACCGCGACCGCGGCTGGGACGCGTCGAGCGCGCCGAAGTCCGGGCGGGCGCCCCGGGCGGCACCCGGGATCCGCATTCCTCCCCCGGCAGACGTCACGGCGGCCCGCCTGAGGATCACGCGCTCTACAACTGTCAGTGCGGGTTCGTGTTCGAGGCATCTGTCTCAACCTCTGTCGGCTGTCCGCACTGCGGGGAGACTCAGGCCTGGTAGCAACGTGCGGCGCCTGTTCGGAGGAATGTTCATCGTGACTGGGCTCATGCACTTCGTGCGCCCCGGCATGTATGAAGCGATAGTGCCTGACTACCTCCCCGCACGGCGCGCGCTCGTATACGCCAGCGGGATGGCCGAGATCGCCGGCGGGGCAGGCGTGCTCTACCAGCGAACGCGCCGGGCCGGGAGCTGGTGGAGTATCGCGACGCTGGTGGCGGTATTCCCCGCCAATCTCCACATGGCGATGCATCCAGAGCGCTACCGCAAGGTGCCGGGAGGCTCACGCGGGCTGATCGCGCGGCTGCCGCTCCAAGCCCTGCTCATCGCATGGGCGCGTACGGCGGGGCGATAGCGCCGGCCGCTGCTCCTGGCGCCGGCCGCCGCTCCTGCAGCTCCAGCGCGGGACCGGCGCGCAGCTTTCTCGGAAGCTGAGGAGTCATACGCAGGGCTAGCACTCCTGGCTACTAAATGACGGCTACCGGCCGCGAGAGGGAGGCGACCGGAGCCGCTGGTGGCGGAAAGAGAGAGCGAATCGCCAGGTCCCGAGCGCTCACGAACGCGCGACGGGGCCTCGCGGCTCTACACGCGGACCTCAGCCTTGGGTATGAACGGCAGCGCCTCGACCAGATGGCAGATCTCAAAGACCCGCTGCACCGACCTGGGCCCGGGAAGAATCACCATGCGGGTATCTTGGCGCGAAGCGCGCTTGGCGGCCTCGACGACCACCTGGATACCAGTGGAGTCGATGAAGCTGACCAGGCTTAGATCGAGCACCAGGCGTTCAGGGCCGCGTTGCAGCGCGTCGCTTACGGCGTCGCGCACCGCTCTCTGCGCGGCAAGATCGCACTCTCCCCGCAGGACGAGCGTGCTGGTGGTGCCTTGCTCGCTGAGCAGGATCCCGATTCCCGCCGGAAGGGCGCTTCTGACGTCGCTTTCGACGCTTACGGCCATAGTTACCCCTTTAGGGTGGTGGGTGGCCTTCAATCGTGGAACACCGCCCGTCCCGGACTCTCCGAAGCCAGCCACCGTTTCTACGCCCTACTCCAGCTCCCGGGGGCACACCCGCAGGACCCTGCTGACAATGTATCAGCCATTGCTTGGCACATCCCAAGCCTTCAAGCATTGAGCCTAGGAGACCAAGCGGAGCATGAGGCTGAGACGGGAAGCCTGCGAGCACTGGCCTCACCTCCGTCCATCCCCACTCGCGGCTCTACGCGCTAGCCACCTGGGGAATGCGAGTGATGCCCCCCGGTATAGAGTCACGAAGAGCATCCAAAGTGTGACCATATGCGCCGCGTCGGACAGAAACGCCGATCGGCTCTACGACGCCCCTACAGCTAGTCGATGGCAGGGGCGGGTGGTGCGCGGAGCCGGGGATCTGGTGCCTCACCGGGTGGTCGGCGACGACCACCTTGGCGTCGGCGATCACGCGGGCGCGATGCGGGACGTTGGGTGGTATCACCGCGGCGGACCCGGCGTGCAGCGTGTGCTCGGTCCCGTCGATCACAAGCGCGACGGTCCCCTGGACCACGTTCCACACCTCTTCCTGCTCGTGGTGGTGCTCGTGGATCGGCACCGCGTCGACGCCGGCCTCGTAGTGCGCGAAGGTCATGTTCTCGGAGTGAAAGAAGCGCCCCTTCCAGCCCGGCAGGGGCTCGGCCTCGATCATGTCCCCGGGTTCGATCAGGCCCACGCGGCCAGTCTATGGCGCTGGGACTCGGCGCGCCTTGGTCACGTTTCTTGTCCATTTTCGTGACTCTATGAGCGGCTTCGGACAGTGACAGAAGTTGTTCCGTATAGCCCCCGCAAACGGGATTTTTCACCGGGCGGGGTCTAACGGGCACCCGCCGGCCAGGCGTGGTCAACGCGCCCGTCGGCTCGGGGGTGTTCCGGCTTGGGTTCGGCTTGCGGGAACGTGGCGCGGATTCGCAAGACCCGTGATGCTGACGCTGGGTTCGCGATCGGGTTCAGGACTCGACCCTCCACGGGATCGTGGCGATCGTCGTCAGACGCCGCGGGAGGAGACGCTCGCTACTGCCAGCGCGGTCGCGTCGGCGAGAGGGTCCACCTCGGAGGCTCGGAGTGTCGCGATCGTGATCCGTAGTCCGGGACTGCTGGCGAGCCGGAACCGGGAGCCGGCGGCCACGGCCCATCGGCTGCCGAGCAGCGATATGACCGCTGTGGTCTCGTCGCGTACGGGAACCCAGATGTTGACGCCTGAGCGGCCGTGGGCGAGCACGCCGCGCTCGCTGAGCGCGGCCAGCAGCGCGACTCGCCGCTCTGTGTACTCGCGTTCGGCTTTGCGCACGAGTGTCTGTGCAGTTTGGCTGCGCCACATAACGACGACCGCCTCCTGAACGGCGTGGCTGACCCAGCCCGGCCCCAGGCGCTGACGGGCACGCAGCCGGTCGATCGTCGTTGGGTCGCCGGCGAGCACGGCCAGACGCAGGTCGGGCCCCCAGGCCTTGGAGACCGAGCGGACGTGAGCCCAGGACGCCGTCGCGTCGGCGAGGGAGGCGAGCGCGACGCCGGCGATCCCGGCGGCGTGGTCATCCTCGATCAGCAGCACGTCCCGGTGCCGGGACAGCACGTGGCGCAGCGCGCCGGCTCGATCCGGCGAAATCGCCGCGCCCGTAGGCACCTGGGCCCGGGATGTCACGATCACCGCACGCGCCCCGCGGGTCAGCGCTGCTTCCAGCCGGTCCGGTCGCATTCCGTCGTCGTCGAGCGCGACCGGCTCGGCCCCCAGTCCCAGCGCGGCGAGCAGATCGACGAGGTTGGCCCACGCGGGATCCTCGATCGCAACCCGGTCCCCGGACCGCAGGTGCGTCTGCAGAACTCGCTCCACCGCGTCCAGGGTGCTGTGCGCCACGGCCAGGTGCTGTGCCGGGACACCGTCGCCAAGCCTCTCCCGCGCGGCGGCCGCGAGGGCGGCGGCGATGTCATGGTCGCCGTACCCGCGTCCGGTGGCGGCGGCGGCTCCGAAGGCTAGCGGCTCGGCCAACCGGGGGAGCAGCCTGGGGGCAGGACGGCCGTCGGCCAGGTCGCGCACGCCTACAGGGACCTCGACCGGCGTGCGGTCAAGCGAAACGGTGACCGGCTGCGAGCGCACCCGCGTGCCACGCCTTCCGGCGGTCTGCACAACCCCCCGGTCGCGCAACATCCGGTAGGCGGCGGCAACCGTGTTCGGATTGACCCCGAGCTCGGCGGCGAGGTGACGGATCGGCCGTACCGCCGCGCCGGGGGCGAGCACGCCAGCGGCTACCGCCTGCTCCACGTTGGCGGCGATCTCCCTCGCGGTCGACCCATGCGGAGCATAATGCACTGTCACATTACATATTACGCACTAGTACAGACTGGAGACTCGATGGACGCCGCCGCGTACCCCGCCATCCCGAAGACCACGCCCACCCGACACGCTGAGCGGGCGTGCTATGACCGCCAAACCGTGCACGCGGTGCTCGATCAGGCCCTGGTCTGCCATCTCAGCTATATCTGCGACGGCCGACCGGTGCTGATCCCCACGATCCACGCCCGGATCGGCGAGCGGCTCTACCTGCACGGCTCAAAGGGAGCCGCGCTCTCCCGCGCGGCGACCGATAGCGGGCTCGCGGTGTGCGTCGCCGCCACCGTGGTCGACGGCCTGGTGCCGGCCCGGTCGGCGTTTCAGCATTCGATGAACTACCGCAGTGTCGTCCTGCACGGCACCGCTCACCTCGTCGCAGACGATGCGGAGCGCGCCCGAGCCCTGGAGGCCGTGGTCGATCACGTCTGGCCTGGGCGGTCAAGAGCCTGCCGAGCGCCGAGCGCCGAGGAGCTGCGAGCGACCAGCGTTCTCGCGGTCGGCCTGCTCGAGGTCTCGGCAAAGTGCCGCGCCGGCGATCCAGTCGACAAGCCCGAAGACCTCAACGGGTCCTGGTGGGCCGGCGTAGTGCCGGTGCACGACACCTACGGGGATCCCGAGCCGGCCGCCAACCTGGGCCCGGACCGACCCGCGCCCGGAGCCCGAGCCGCATGAGCGAGCGAATATTGAGCGGCAGCGGGACGCTGACCACAGCGACAATCGAGACGTGACCGAGCAGCTACCGTCCTGGCCGACCACACCACCGACCTACGGTTCAGTCGTCCTGCGCGAGTTCAGCGACGAAGACCGAGCCGGCCCCTATCGCCACGTCGGAGAGCGACCTGCTGGCTCTCCTCGTCATTGCCGACCTGAGCCTATGTGGCTGGTCGGCGAGTCCCCGCCCGGGAGCCGTTGCGCATGGCTGACGAGCAGCTCAGCCACCGTTCGAGCCCGGGCGGCGGCGAGCAGATCGCCTTCGGCCAGCACTCGAGCGTTGGCCCCGTCGAGCAGTAGCAGAAGCTGATAAGCCAGCGTCTCGGGGTCGTGCAGCTGCGCGCTGGCCGCGAGCCCGGCGAGATACTCGCGCGTCCAACGCTTGTGAGCGACGATCACCTCACGCGCGGGATCATCCGGCCCAGTGAGCTCGGCCGCAGCGTTGAGAAACGCGCAGCCGCGCCGGCCCTCAGACGCATGCCAGGCCCCGAGCCAGTCAAACACCGCCAGCAGCCGCTCCAGCGGCTCGGCCCCATGCGCATCGACATACCCGACCAACGCCTGCCGGCGGCGTCGATGGATGTCCTGGAGCACCGCGGCGACCAACGCCGGCTTGGACCCGAAGTGGCGATACAGCGTCGGCTTAGAGACGCCCGAGAGGGCGACCACGCTATCGACCCCCGTGGCCGTGATCCCATCGGCATAAAACAATCGCGCGGCCGTATCGATCAGACGATCCCGCGTAGACGAAGCTCCCATGGCGCGATACTGACAGGTCAGTAACATCAAGTCAAACGGAACACACCACGGGCGCCAACGGCTCGCCCCACCGGCCTACGAGCGTTGATTTTGGTTGCGTTGCTGTAGGAAGCACATCGCGAGCGCATCAGCCGAGTGCGGAGGGCGAAACGGCCTGCGGGATGTGCTCCGACTCGTCGAGGTGGACCGACTTGGGGGGGCACCGCAAGCCAATCCTCCTGCCCGCCAGCGGTTCCGATGTCGGACGGAACGTGTCCCCACGCGGCTCCTGCCTCTCGCATTGGACCGAGTACGAGGAATACGAGGTGTCCAGCGGGCAACCCACCGACCGCTCCTTCCGCAGGAAGCAGGAGCTACAAGAGGCCCCGCCGGACCTCCAGACGCGACTGCTTCGGAACGCCCGCAGCAGCGCGCCACCGGGGCAACGCGCGCTCCGAGATTGGTGAGCAGCAGTCAGGGGAGTCGCTGACCGGTCCCGATGCGATCGGCTGCGGTGTCCGGTGGAAGAACCACGGCCGGAACATCCCGCGGCCTGACGGGCTCTTCGACGCTGGCCTGACCGGCCAGCGTCCCGTAACACCCGCCCTGGAATATGCCCGGTGGCGGGGGCTATGCGAGACGCCCCGGCTCCCGTCCTCAGATGGGTGGCGATGCTCCAGGACTGTCGACTCCGGCTCGGCCCTCGGGCGCGCCGGGCCAACCGGTCGTTGCCCGGGGTTTGGTGGGCGCCGGCGCGGGTATCTAATCAGTGTCCAGCTTCCCAATCCTTGGCGTCCCGTCGTGGACCGGGCGGCCGTCCGTGCCCGACCTCAATCTCAGCAAGGGAGTCGACTCATTTCTAAAGAAGCCAACATCGCTGCCCAGCAACAGCTCGGCGAGCATCTCAACGCCGGCGATCTCGACGCCGCGCTCCAGACCTTTGCGGAGGATGTGCTCGACCACGATCCGGCTCCCGGCCAGGGTCCGGGAAGAGAAGGGCTGCGCGGGTTCTTCCAGGCCCTCACGACGGCGTTCCCCGATGCGCACATCGAGCCTGCACACCTGGTCGCCGATGATGAACACGTCTGCATCGCCTACACGCTGACGGGCACCCACGACGGTGACTTTCAGGGCGTCGCGCCGACCGGCAAGCGAATCGAGGCGCGCGGCATGCAGATCGGTCGCTTTGCCAATGGCAAAATTGTCGAGCGGTGGGGCAGCACCGACGAACTGGGAATCATGCAGCAGATCGGCGCAGAGCCCAAGCAGAGCACGCTCACGAAGCTCTCGGAGAATCTAGTGCGCTGATGAAGGCTCTCGTCTACAACGGACCGCGCGATGTCGCGGTAACTGATGTTCCGGACGCCCGTATCGAGGCGCCCACCGACGTGCTCGTCAAGATCACCAGCACCAACATCTGCGGCTCAGACCTTCACATCTATGAGGGTCGTGCGCCGCTGGAACCCGGAATGGCGATCGGCCACGAGAACCTCGGCGAGGTCGCCGAGGTTGGCAATGCGGTGGTGAAGGTCAAGGTCGGCGAGATGGTCTGCGTCCCGTTCAACATCGCCTGTGGCTTTTGCCGCAACTGCGAAAAAGGTCTCACGGGGCTCTGCTTGACGGTCAACCCGGAGATGCCCGGTGGGGCCTACGGCTATCCGAGCATGGGCGGCTACCAGGGCGGCCAGGCCGAGTACCTGCGGGTGCCCTTCGGGGACTTCAACTGCCTGCGGTTACCCGAGGATGCCAAGGAGAAAGAAGCCGACTACGCGATGCTCGCCGACATCTGGCCGACCGGCTGGCACGGGACCGAGCTCGCCGGCGTACAGGCGGGAGACTCGGTGGTCATCTTCGGCGGTGGACCGGTGGGGCTGATGGCCGCGCTTTCGGCAAAGGTCAAGGGCGCGGAGAAGATCATGCTCGTGGATCGCCACAAGGACCGCCTGGAGTTGGCGGAGCAGATCGGCGTGATAGCAATCGACGACTCCAAGGGCCCGGCGGTCGACCAGGTGCTCGAGCAGACCGGAGGCGAAGGCGCGGCCCGCGGCGTGGAGGCTGTCGGTTGGCAGGCGCACGATCCCGAAGGCCACGAGGTTCCGAACTCGACCCTCAACGACCTCGTCTCGTCGGTTCGCGCCGGAGGAAGGATCGGCGTGGTGGGCGTGTTCGTTCCTGAGGACCCGCAGTCCCCGGATGAGCTGATGCAGGAGGGCAAGATCGTCTTCGACCTCGGCAACTTCTTCACCAAGGGCCTCGGTATGGGCACCGGGCAGGCGAACGTCAAGAGCTACAACCGCGAGCTTCGTGCTCTGATCCACGCCGGCAAGGCCAAGCCGTCCTGGATCGTCTCCCACCACCTCTCGCTCGGCGAGGGGCCCGACGCCTACGCCCACTTCGATGCCCGCGAGAACGGCTGGACAAAGGTCGTGCTGCACCCGGACGGAAAGCACTCAAACCCCTAGGACCTCGAACAGGGACCAGCGAATAGGGATTGGAAAGCAAAGAACGGACGCTTGTGGCAGACGAACTGACGAACATGAAGATTGCGACCCTCGCGGCTGACGGGGTGGAGCAGGTCGAGCTCGAGCAGCCGCGTAGCGCAGTCGAGCAGGCTGGCGCCACAACCGAGCTCCTATCGCTCGTCGCGGCCGACGTCGTCCGCGGCCGGACGCTCACCTCATGCCCGAGCATCCGTGCCGACATCCGCAACGCGGGGGGCAATGTCGTCGATCAGGAGGTCGTGGTCGATCGAGGTCTCGTCTCATCCAGGAGTCCCGACGAACTCCCTGCCTTCTGCGCGAAGATCGTCGAGGAGCTCGCCGAAGGCAAGCAAACCCGGTAAGGTGTCTTAGCACCAACCCAGGAGGAGTCGCAATGCTCAAGCGGATCATGGAATTACTGACGCTCAGGTGGCTGTGGGATCGGCGCGGCGCGCGGAGGCCCTAGGACGCAATAAGGAAAGATCTGGCTCAGCGGTTCGCTGCGAGCTGGCGGACGAGGAACCCTGTCTCGTCAGCGATCACACGCTCGAATAGCTCGCCCGCGTACGGATCGAAGTGCCCGCCCGGATAGTGGCGTACTTCGGCGTACGGGGCGCGTGCGGCTGCTTTGGCGCTCAGGCGGGGGGGCGTGATCACGTCGTCGTCGGCGATGACGAACAGGATCGGGCAACGCACCCGGCTGGCCTTGCGCGTGGGGCGATAGAATCCGAGGTGCAACCCGATGCGCGCGGCAGTCTCGTTACGCCACGTCGATCCCGGCGGGTCCAGCGAGCGAAAGCCAGGCTCGGCGTCAGGCGAGTTCATGAACGCCGTTGAGCCCGGCGGGCCAACGGAGGCGACCATGTACGGAGCGCGGCCGGCGAGCGCAGCCGCCTGATCGCGCAGGCCCGCCGCCGCGAGACGCAGCACGTGCACAGGCGCCAAGCGCAGCATGGTTCCCAACCCATCGACGAACGGCATCTGAGTGACGACAGCCGCGATCCGGCCGTCCTGCGCGGCGCGCTCGATCACGTGACCGCCGCTGAACGAGGTGCCCCACAGCGCGATCGCCTCCGGGTCGATGCCCTGAAGGCCGCGGGCATAGCCCACAGCGGCACGCCAGTCCTCGAGCTGGCGGCGGATGTGGAGCAAGTTGCGCGGCTCACCCCCGCTTGCCCCGAAGTGCCGGTAGTCGAAAGCGAGCGCCGCAAGCCCGGCGCCCGCGAAACGCCGCGCATAGACGTCCAGGCGCTGCTCGCGCACTGCGCTCCAGCCGTGCGCCAGTACCACGCACGCTGTGGCTCCCGCCGGCCGGTAGAGCCACGCGGCGCAGCGCTCGCCACCGGAGTCGAAGCTGACATCTTGCCTGAGATGAGTCCCGGCGGCTTCTCGCTTCGGGGGCTGCCGGCAGGAGTCCATCGTCGTACGCTACCTGTGGGACGGCGGCGGTGCGCGTCCGGTCGGGCTGGCGGGCGAGTGCGTATAGTCCGGCCGTCACGCGGGTGCGACCGTCACGCGGGTGCAGAACGGATGTTCGAAAGGAAATGGATGCCGGATCGGGAGGAAGTCGATGCCGGATCGGGTGCAAGTGGATGCCAGGCGGGCGTGGCAGTCGCTCCACGGATGGTGAGGGGCGCAGAGGACACCCCGCGCCCTTCGGCGCTAGACCGCGCCCAGCGCTGGCGCGCGCTCGGCCTGCGGGGGGCGACCGTATGGTGCACGGGGCTCCCGGCATCCGGAAAATCGACGCTCGCGGCGCGGGTGGAGGAACGGCTGATAGCCGCGGGGCGGCCGGCGTACATGCTCGACGGCGACAGTGTGCGCAAAGGGCTGTGCTGCGACCTCGGCTTCGAGCGCGCCGAGCGCGACGAGAACGTGCGGCGCGTCGGCGAGACGGCCTGCCTCTTCGCGGATGCGGGCGTGATCGCCTTGGTCGCGCTCATCTCCCCGTTCCGGGATCAGCGTCGCCAGGTACGTGATCTGCACGAGCGCGCGGGGCTGTGCTTTTTGGAGGTTTGGCTCAACACGCCGGTGCAGGAGTGCGCGCAGCGCGACCCCAAGGGCCTGTACCGGCTGGCCCACGCGGGCGGGCTGCGTGGCCTCACGGGCGTGGACGACCCCTATGAGCCGCCGGTGGCGCCCGACCTCGAGGTCGCCCGCTGCTCTCCCGCCCAGGCCAGCGATGCGGTGCTCGCGCTGCTCGGGCAACCATGAAGCTGATCGGGGCGGGCTTACCGCGCACGGCGACGCTCACGCAGAAGGTCGCACTCGAGATGCTCGGGCTCGGGCCGTGCTACCACATGGTCGACGTGCTGGCCGATCTTCCGCGCGTGAAGCAGTGGCAGGATGCCCTCGACGGGCATCCTGACTGGGATGCGATCTTCAAGGGCTACCAGTCGACCGTCGACTGGCCCGGCGGCTTCTTCTACCGCGAGCTGATGGAGGCCTACCCGGACGCGAAGGTGCTGCTGAGCGTGCGCGACCCAGAGTCCTGGGAGCGCTCGATGCGCGCGACGGTGTGGGGAGTCATGTTCGGCGATGACGTGATGACCCACCTCTCCCGCGCTCAGGCGCGAATAAGCCCGTCCTGGGACTCGTACATGCGGCTGCTGAAAGGGCTGCTGTGGGAGGGGAGCGGCACGCTGCGTGGTGAGCATCACCGTCCCGGGGCGCTAGCGCAGGCGGCCGAGCGCTACAACGAGCAGGTGCGCCGCGATGTGCCCCCCGAACGATTGCTCGAGTGGCGCGTCACCGAAGGATGGGAGCCGCTGTGCACGTTCCTTGCGCTACCAACTCCCGACGTGCCCCTGCCCCACGTCAACGACGCCGATACGTTCGCGGCACGGGTAATCGACGGCGCGCTCGCAGCGCTCGGCGAGTGGTGGGTGGACGCGCGACCCGCCGAACTCGACGGACTCGCCGGGGATGCACATTAAGTCAAGCGGCGGCATGGAGGCTGACGGCGAGTGCACCAGTGAGAAGGAGCCGCCGACCTTCGACCTCCAGAGCCACTCGCATCACTCAGACGGCGTCCTTGCTCCCGGCGCTGTCGTCGCCGCTGCGGCGCAGGCCGGAGTTGAGCTACTGGCGCTGACAGACCACGACACCGTAGACGGCGTGCAGGAGGCCACAAGCGCGGCACGGGCGCTCGGACTGGCGCTCATCGCCGCAGTGGAGATCTCCGCCAACGACGCCGGCCAGCACGATGTGCACGTCCTCGGCTACCTGATCGACGCGCGCGACGAAACCCTTTCAGCGCGCCTGAGCGGCTACCGGGGCGAGCGGGGGCGCCGCGCGCAGGCGATGGCCGAGGCGCTGCGAGAGCTCGGCTTCGAGCTCGACGAGGGCTGGCTGCGCGAGCGAGCTGCAAGCGGGAGATCGGTTGGCCGCCCGCACCTGGCGCAGGCCGTGGTGGGCGCCCCGGGCAACGCGCAGCGCCTCACGGCCGAGGGCTGCCTCGGAGCTTCGGCATTCCTGGAGGCGTACCTGATCGAGGGCCGACCGGCCTTCATACCCCGGCAGGCCCCGTCGGTGGCGAATGCGATCGAAGCAATTCACGACGCGGGAGGGCTCGCGGTGTGGGCGCATCCGTTCTGGGATGTCCAGGATCCGCGGGCGGTGCTCGACGCGATCGACCGCTTCCGCTCGTGCGGGCTGGACGGCGTCGAGTGCTTCTACGCGACCCATCTCCGCGACCAGGCGGTTCTGCTCGCCGACCGCTGCGCCGAGCTGGGCCTGCTCAGCACGGGCTCCGCTGATTTCCACGGACCGTGCCATCCGAGGTTCTCTCGCTTCCGGGCCTTCAGCACTTTTGGGCGCGGAGCGGTGCTCGGGCCGATCGCGGGTTGATTTGGGCGCGAAGTGGCGCTCGGGCCGATCGCGGGTTGATCTGCGCTGGGGACCTCGCCGCCCGCGGCCTGCGGGCCGCGGGCGTGGTCAATCTCTACGACGACCGTCCAGGTTTGTGAATCCCGGTCAGGCAGGTCAGGCGGTGCGAGGAGTCCGCGCGACGACGATCGTTCGCTTCAACCCCTGCACCACTGTTGCGCGCTGGCCGGGCTTGACCGCTGCCAGGGCGGCCTTCTGGCGGTTGTCGCGCACACGCGCGTTGGCGGGGATCGTGATCGTGACCGTCTTGTAGGTCGCCTTCTTGGTCCCTTCTGCGATCGTGAGCTGCTGGCCGCTGACCGACTGCACGACACCGCGGTCGACGGTGACCGTCACGAATCCATTCTTGGCATGGACGACCAGGTCGGCGTGAACCGCTCGAGCCACCAGGCTCCGCGGGCCACGCCGATGCAGATGGCCGTGGTTGTTAGGCGTGGTGGTGGCTGCGCCAGCGCTTGCGATCGCGCTCGCGCCGGCTCCGATCGCCAGGCAGCTCGCCGCTACGAGCACAAGCCTGACACGGGTACGTAGAAATGACATTTGGTTGATCGCCTTCTCTTTCGTTTGACGGAGCTCCAATGCGAGCCCCGAGTTGACTGCCGGACATCAACAGCTTGGCTGTGCCGGACAAGCCCCCCGTCAGCCCAAGGTCAGGTGCGTGTAAGGATGGTGTATCGGTTCCGCGCCCCCGCCTACGATGTCGCCATGGCAGCGATGATCATGATCGTCGAAGACGACCCCAACATAGGTTCGCTGGTGCGTACCTACTTGGAGCGCGAGGGCTATGCGACGCTGTGGGTCCGCACCGGCGAGGACGCGCTCGCGGAGATCCGCCGCCATCCGATCAAGCTCGCGGTGCTCGATGTAGGGCTGCCGGGGATCGACGGACTCGAGGTCTGCCGGCGGATCAGCGGCGCGCTGCCGGTGATCATGCTGACCGCGCGCGACGAGGAGGCCGATCGAGTGGCGGGACTCGAGCTGGGGGCTGACGACTACGTCCCGAAGCCGTTCTCACCGCGCGAGCTCACCGCGCGAGTGAAGGCGGTTCTGCGCCGGTCCGCGGGCACGAGGATCGAGGACGTCACCGCGCTCGGACCGATTACTCTCGCCCGCGGCGCCCGCGAGGTGCGCGTCGACGAACAACGAGTCGACCTGACCCAGCGCGAGTTCGACCTGCTCGAATATCTGCTCAGACACGCGGGCCGGGTCGTCACCCGCGACCAGCTGCTCGAGTCGGTGTGGGGCTTCGTCTCTCCCGGCCAGACGCGCACCGTCGAGGTCCATGTCGCGCAGCTACGCAAGAAGCTCGGTTATCCGGAGCTGATCCAGACGGTGCGCGGGCTGGGCTACAAAGCCGCGGCCGGATGACTCACGCGGCCTCGAGCCTGGCGACGCGGCGGCCGTGAGCCTTCGCCGAAGGGTGTTCGCCTACCTTGCGCTGGCCGCGATCGCTTCCTGCGCGTTGACCGTCGCCGTCGCGGTCGTGCTGCTGCGCAATCGTGTGCTGGCGCAGCGGCTGGTGACACTCGAGCGCCAAGCCGATGTGGTGGCCGCGGTAGGCGGCGCGCCCGGTGCGCTGGGCCCCGGCGATCACGTCTACCGCATCGGGAGGGGAAAACCTGTGCGCCTACGGCCGGGGCGCGCCGTGACGGTGCTGGCGGCGCTGCCGTCAAGCGGCGGTTCCCAGGGGACGATCAACGTCCGCGGGCAAGGGTTGCTGTACGTGGCGCGGGCGACGCCGGTGGGTAGGGTCGTCCTCGTTCGCTCGACGCACTTTGCGTTCGGCGAATGGCGCGCCTACCTCGGAAACGTGGCGCTCGCCGGCCTGGGCGGCGCGTTGCTGGCGGCGGTGCTCTCCTTCCTGCTCGCCCGGCGGCTCGCGCGGCCGCTCGCGGAGCTGGCACAGGCAACCGGGCATGTCGCCGCGGGCGGGGCCGGCGTCGAGGTCCCGATCCACGGCGAGGACGAGCTCGCGCAGCTCGGCAGATCGTTCAACGAGATGTCGACCGAGCTCGCCCGCGCCCGCGAGGCGCAGCGGAGCTTTCTGGAGTCCGTCAGCCACGAGCTGAAGACGCCCCTGACCTCGATCCGCGGCTACGCCGAGGCGGTCGACGAGGGCGCCGTGACGCCGGGCGAAGGCGGCCGCGTGATCGTCACCGAAGCGGACCGGTTGCAGCGGCTGGTGGGGGATCTGCTCGACTTGGCGCGCCTGGGCCGTGCGGGCTTCTCGGTCGCCCGTGAGCCTATCGAGCTGGCCACGGTCGCCACACAGGTCGTACAGCGCCACCTGCCCCGGGCACGCGAGCTGTCGGTCGAGCTCCAAAGCTCGGTGGGCGGTCCCGCCCGGGCGATCGGGGATCCCAGCCGCCTGCTCCAAGCGATCTCGAACCTGGTCGAGAACGCGCTCAGGCTCACCCCGGCTGGGGGGACGGTCCTGGTCAGCGCGCAGGCCAACGAGATTGCCGTCCGCGACCATGGGCCCGGACTGCGCGACGAGGACATCCCGCGCGCCTTCGAGCGCTTCTATCTCCACGATCGCTACCGCAGCGAGCGTCCCGTCGGGTCCGGGCTAGGGCTTGCGATCGTCAAAGAGCTCGTCGTCGCGATGGGCGGAACGGTGCAAGCCTGCAACCCTCCCGGCGGCGGGGCCGAGTTCACGATCAGGCTGCCGCCTGCATGACCCGCACGCCGCAGGGTGAAGAAGCGCCGTCAATTCTGGCCTACCGGACCCGCGGAATCCGCCGCCCCCGCCGAGCCGGGCGCCCCTGGCGCGAGGCTTGCGGGACTCGGCCCAGGTCCTGGAGTTGGCATGCTGAGAAGTAGGAGAGGGGGTCGATGTCAGCGGTCCTACGCCCAATCCGCGTGAGATCGTCTGGCGCTCGGCCGGCGGTTCGATCCTCAGGACGATAATTCGATAAGGGAGCCATAGGAGGATCGAGGAGGCCCACCTGACGTCGGCGGGCCGGGTATGCCTGCACGGCCCCACGGTGGAGGGACTGGATCAATTGTTGTCCCTCGGGCCAAATGCCGGAGCACCGGAAGCTGTTAGACCTGCTGGGGTGAGCGAGCCGATCGAGCCCACGGAGCGCCAGGCACCGAGGCGCTTGCTCTCCGAGCACCCGCCACCGGTCAGCTCGCCGGATGCGCGGCCACTGATCGCGGTCACGACCTCGGAGATTCGCGACAGCAAGGCGGTGACGCCGACGCCGGAGGGAGAGCCCCCGCGGCACGAGATGGCGCTCGGGCTGAAGTACCTCTACGCGATCGAAGCCGCGGGAGGGGTTCCGGTGGTCGTTCCGCCGCTGCGCGCCGCCTCGCTGCACCCTCTCCTGGGGCGGGTTTCCGGGGTCTGCCTGTCCGGTGGCCCCGACCTCGATCCGGAGTCCTATGGAGAGCGCAGACACGCGCGTACCGGGCCGGTCGAGAGCCAGCTCGACGCGTTTGAGCTGGCCTTTGCGCGCGCTGCCGATGCCCGCGGGCTACCCATCCTCGCCGTGTGCCGCGGGCTGCAATTGCTCAACGTCGCGCGGGGGGGGACGCTGCACCAGCACCTCCCCGATGTCGTCGGGGAGGGCGTCAGCCATCGCCAGCACGAGGCTGGAGCAAAATCGACGCACTGGGTCACGCTCGCTCCGTCCAGCCGGCTCAGCCAGATCCTTTTGCGGCGCCGAACCAAGGTCAATTCGTTTCATCACCAATCGATCGCGACCCTCGGCGCGGGATTGACCGTCACGAGCCGGGCCAGCGACGGGACCGTGGAGAGCGTCGAGGCTGTAGACCGCGACTTCGTGATCGGAGTGCAGTGGCACGCGGAGTGTCTGGTCGAGCGCACCGGGCAGGCGGCGCTCTTCCGTGCGTTCGTCGATATGGCGCGGCGCTTCGACGAGGCACCAGCGCGGTCCGACCGCGTGGACCGGGAGCTGCAGTCGATCAGCGCCCCCACCGGCCGGCCCGCTATGAACGGAGCGCGTGACGGAAGCTTGGTAGGCGCGTGACCGCGCTTAGGGACGAGAGCGGTCACGCGCTCAGGGGCGAGAGCGGTCATGGCGGACTGGGTGGGTTGATGATGCCGGACTGGGCAGATTGGAGTCCCTCGACGCCTTACACCGTCGGCATCGAGGAGGAGGCGATGCTCCTCGACCCCGAGAACTGGTCCCTGGCGCAGCGGATCGACGATGTCCTGCCCCGACTCCCTGCCGTCCTGGGCGCTCAGGCGACGGCCGAGACCCATAGCGCGGCGATCGAGCTGGCCACGCGCCCCCATCGCACCGCAGAGGGCGCCGGCCGCGAGCTGGCTGGGCTGCGCGAGGCCCTCGCGGCGGAGCTTACGTGCTGCGGATTGCGCGCCGCGAGCGCTGGAACGCACCCGTTCGCGGTCTGGAGCGAGACGCTGGTCTCCAGCGGCGAGCGCTACCAGCTCGTCTACGAATCGATGCGAGAGCTCGCCCGGCGCGAGCCGACGTTCGCCTTGCACGTGCACATCGGGGTCGCTGACCCCGAGGATGCGATCGTCCTGCACAACCGGCTGCGTGCCCATTTGCCGCTGTTGCTCGCGCTCTCTGCCAACTCGCCGTTCTGGCAGGGCCGTGACACCGGGTTGGCATCAGCGCGAACGCCACTCTTCCAGGCGTTCCCCCGGGTCGGAATCCCGCGGCACTTCGCTTCCTATGCCGAGTACGTCGAGACCGTGGACCTGATGTTGCGCTGCGAGGCATTCCCGGAGCCGACGTTCCTGTGGTGGGACGTCCGGCCCCAGCCGCGGTTCGGAACCGTGGAGGTACGGATCATGGACGCCCAGACCACCGGGTCCCAAGCCGCCGCGCTCGTCGCGCTCGTGCAGTCGATCGCGCATCTCGAGCTGACAGAGGGCTACCACACCGATGAGATCTTCGGAGGCGTGGAAGTGCTCGCGGAGAATCGCTTCCTCGCCGCGCGCGATGGCATGGATGCCCGGCTCATCGATCCGGTCGCCGAGCAACGCGTCTGCGCTCGCGAGCTCCTCGTAAGGCTGATGCGCCGGATCCGGCCGCACGCCGCCGCCCTCGGCTGTGAGGCCGTCCTCGGACCGCTCATGGCGCTCGCCGGCCAGACCGGCGCCGCACGGCAGATCAGCCTGGCGCACGGGCCCGAGCGTCTGCCGGGCCTGATGGCCCAGCTCTCGGACGCGTTCCTGGACTGAGCTCTTGCGAGCCGCGGATCGCTGCGGCCCGCCGAGGCTCGCCCTACCCGAGGACGTTGCGCTGCAGCAGGTGGTGGCCGACCTTGCGCTTGACCCGCTGCAAGGCGTTGTCAACAGTCTTGCAGTCGCACCCGATCCGGGCGCCCATCTCTTCGTAGGAGTGCCCATCGAGATACAGCGCGAGTGCGCGGGACTCCAGCTCTGAGAGCACCGTGGAGATGCACGCCACTAGTGCCCGCAGCTCTTCGGAGGAGATCACCCGGTTGACCGGATCGTGCACCGAGGAGCCGGGAAGCATCTCATCGAGCGGCGGCTCGCCGTCCCCGCTGACGCCCGCCGCGGTGCTCGAGAAGGACACGTACTGGTTGAGCGGCGTGTGCTTGTTGCGCGTCGCGGTCTTCACCGCGGTGATTATCTGACGCGTGATGCACAGCTCTGCGAAGTTCCGAAAGCTCGACTCGCGGTCGGTCCGGTAGTCCCGGACGGCTTTATACAGCCCCACCAGTCCTTCCTGGATCAGATCGTCGGCGTCTCCGCCGGCGAGGAAGTATGAAGAGGCCTTGAGGCGGACAAAGCCGTAGTACCTACGGACGATCCGGTCGTAGGCGTCGGCGTGCCCCTGCTTGGCGAGTGCGATCAGGAAGCCGTCCTCTACCTGAGGTAGAGCCTGGGAATGACT
Organism: Actinomycetota bacterium; assembly: GCA_030853685.1. Taxonomy (GTDB): domain Bacteria; phylum Actinomycetota; class Thermoleophilia; order Solirubrobacterales; family Solirubrobacteraceae; genus Palsa-465. The sequence continues at coordinate 20,171 of JALYUQ010000216.1, forward strand.
AGACAGTCGGGCCACGATTGGTCCCTTCTCGACCCGCCGAAACGACGGCGAGTCTGTCGGAATTCGTGACGCATCACCTCCCGTGGGCGCCGTACGTATATTGAGGGACGCGGGGAGCTTGGCCACATCCATCCCGCTCAAGCCTAAGGCTCGAGTAGATCCTTATTTGCGGCGCGAGCCTGACAGATCGAGTGGCACGTGTCAAGGCCTGCACGCAGTCTCACGCCAGGGGCCGAGAACGCAGACGCGTATGAGCTGGGGCGCGGGCCCGCACCGCCGCGTACAAGAGGACGGCTGCGGCCGCGCTCACGCTGAGCGATTGCGTCGCCCCTCTCACCGGAACCGCCACGAGCGCGTCACAGCCCGCCGCCACCCGCGGGCGCAGCCCGCGGCCTTCCGATCCGAGCACGAGCACGAGCGGCCCCGCGTAGTCGACGGCGTCATAGTCAAGCGGCGCGTCCGCGTCCCCCCCGTAGCTCCACACGCCCGCGGTCCGTGCGTCGCGCAGGAAGTCGGCCAGGTTGCGCACGCGGGCGACCTGTAGGTGCTCGACGGCGCCGGCCGAAGCCTTGCAGACGGCAGCGGTCACCTGCGCCGAGCGCCGCTCGGGGATCACCACCGCGCTCACGCCGGCGCATTCGGCCGTGCGACAGATTGCGCCAAGGTTCTGGGGGTCCTGAACCTGGTCAAGCGCGACGATCAATGGCTCGGGAGTCGCGAGTACCGGTTCGATCGCGCTGTAGCGAAACGCCTCGACCTCGGCACACACCCCCTGATGCTCCGCCGACCCGCACCGTCGCTGTACCTCCGCCTGCGCAACTGCGGTAACGGCTGAGGAGCCCACACGGTCGCAGAAGCCCTGCAGCCACGGCTCACGCAGCGCGTTCTTCGTCGCCCAGATGTGCATCACAGACCTGGGACCACGGATCGCCTCACGGACGGCGTTGCGGCCGTAGAGGATCATCACGCGGTGGGCAGCAGCTCGGGGCCCTGCGGTCCGTCGCGCACCTGCCATCCGAGCGCCCGCAGCTCCTCGCGCAGCGCGTCGGCCCGTGTCCATTCCCGCGCGGCGCGGGCGCGCTCCCGGGCGTCGCGCAGCTCGAGCACAGCCGGCGAAGCCCCGGCGAGCCGGCCACGAAGGAGACCCTCGAGCCCCAGCACGCATAGCATCTCCCGCACGTCGCCATCACCGACCGAGCCGGCCGCACGGTTGCACTCTCGCACCCACTCGAACAGAGCCGCGAGCGCGCGCGGCGTGTTGAAGTCCTCGGCCAGCGCGGTGAAGAAGCGCTCGCGCAGCGGTGCTGACCACCCCGGTGATGGTCCCGCGACCAGGCCCCGGCCGGCCTCGCGGATGCGCCGCACGCGTGCCGTCGCCTCGTCCAGGCGTTCGCGATCGAACTCCACCGGTTGGCGATAATGCCCACCACAGAAGTACATGACCAGCGCGTCGCGCCCGAAGCTCGTAAGCGCCTCGTGTAGGACGAAGATGTTGCCCGCCGACTTGGCCATCTTCTCCCTGTCCAGGCGAACCATGCCGTTGTGCATCCACAGGCGCGCGAGGGACACTCCGGTGGCAGCGAATGTCTGCGCGGCCTCGTTCTCGTGGTGGGGGAAGATCAGGTCCGAGCCTCCGCCGTGGATCTCGAATCCGGCGCCGAGCAGCGACTGCGCCATCGCCGAGCACTCGATGTGCCACCCTGGACGCCCGCGCCCCCAGGGGGACTCCCACGCGGTGTCCTCGCCCGGCTTATGCGCCTTCCAGAGCGCAAAGTCGAGCGGATCGCGCTTGCTGGCGGTCCCCTGAAGCCCCTCACCCTGATCCATCTGCTCGGGTCGCTGGTGCGATATCTCGCCATATCGAGCGTAGGACCGGACCGAAAAGTAGACATCGCCGTCCACCGCATAGGCGTGCTCACGCGTGAGAAGGCGGCCGATCAGCTCGACGATTTGCGCGATCGTCCCACTCGCCAGCGGTTCGTGGTCGGGCCGTCCCAGCTCCAGCGCGTCGGTGTCCGCGATGTACGCTGCGGTCATGTCGTTCGCGAGCTGCTCGCTATCGATGCCCGCTGCCCCTGCGGCCGCGTAGATCTTGTCGTTAACGTCGGTGATGTTGATGACGAGCGTGACCTCGTAGCCTTCGTGGGCAAGGAACCGCTTCAGCAGCGAGAAGACCACGAAGGGGCGGGCGTTGCCGACGTGGATACGGTCATAGACGGTCGGTCCACAGGCGTAGACCCCAATCTTCCCGGGCTCCCTGGCCTCAATCATGCGCACCTCGCCGGTGCGCGTGTCGTGCAACGAGATCGCGCGCATTACGGCCCCTCCAGCGTCGCCACCGCGAGCGCTGCGATCCCCTCCTCGCGCCCGACGAACCCCATTCCCTCTCCACGCGTGGCCTTGACGCTCACGTGCTCGTACTCGATCCCCAGCGCGTCGGCGAGCGACGCCCTGATCGGCTCACGCAATGGCGCTAGGTGCGGGCGCTCGATCACGACGGTCGCGTCGACGTGCACCACCCTCACCCCGCGCTGCACGAGCATCGCCACCACACGGCGCAGCAGCTCGATCGAGCGCGCGTCGCGCCAGCGCTCATCGGTGTCGGGAAAGTGCTGGCCGATGTCTCCCATCGCGCTCGCACCAAGCAGCGCGTCGATGATCGCATGCGTGAGCACGTCGGCGTCGGAGTGGCCGCTTAGCCCGAGGTCGTGTGGAACCTCCACTCCGCCGAGCACCAAACGCCGCTGATCACCAAAGCGGTGACAGTCATAGCCCAGTCCGGTGGTGGCCGTCACGTTCCGCGCTCGCAGAGCAGCATCTCGGCCAAGTCCAGGTCGGGGGGGGAAGTTACCTTCACGTTCCCGGGCTCCGACGGCACCAGCCTTACCGTCCCGCCCGCGCGCTCGATCAGCCACGCGTCATCGGTGGCGATGGCGAGCACCTCCTCAGAGGCTTCGGAGAATGCTCGCTCCAGCGCGTGGCGGCGAAACACCTGCGGGGTCTGAACCGCCCACAGACTGCTGCGATCGAGGGTTCGCACAACGGTCCTGCCATCTCCTCCAACCTCCTTGATCGTGTCGGAGACCGGCACGGCGGCGATCACGGCGTCGGCTCCGGACCGTTGCAGCTCGGCCAGCGTTCGCTCGAAGAGGGCGGGGCTCGCCAGCGGCCGGGCAGCATCATGCACGATCACCGGGTCACCCGGCGGTGCCGCGGCGAGCGCCGCCCGAACCGACGCGGACCGCGTCGCACCACCCGCGACCACGATCGTGTCGGCGCCGCGCGACAGCGCAGCCCCCGCGACCACGATCGGCTCATCGCCTGCTGCCGGCGTGCAGGCAGTCGTACTTGGCAGCGCAATCACAATCCCTTGCACTTGTGCCACCGCGCGCAGTGCACGAACGCTCCACTCCACCATCGGCCTACCAGCGAGCGTGATGAGGGCCTTGGGCCGCTCGGATCCAAGGCGCTCGCCACGTCCCGCGGCCACGATCAACGCGACCGCCATCAGAGGGTTACCGTCGATCCGCCCGTGGACTACTTCGCCGCTGCCACGGCCACCCCAACATCCTCGGCCACCCTACCGCTCTGGCCCGAACCTTCGCGGAGAAGCTCTGACAGGTGCTCGTCGACCTCCTCCTCATCCATCTTCAGCGCGTACATCAGCTCGGAGGCGAGGATCTTCTTCGCGCGCGTGAACATCTGCTTCTCGCCGGTCGAAAGCCCCTTGTCGGCTTCCCGAATGGCGAGATTGCGTACCACCTCCGAGAGCTCGTAGATGTCGCCGGTCTTGATCTTGTCGCGGTTGTGCTTGAACCGCCGGTTCCAGTTCGTGGGCATCTCGGAGCACTCGTCCTGCAGGACGGCGAGCACCTTCTTGACAGTCTCCTCGTCAATCACGCGGCGAAGACCCGCAAGCGCTGCGTTCTCGGTCGGGACCATCACTGTCATGTCGTTGTGCAGGATCTTGATCGTCAAATACTCGCGGCGCTCGCCAAGAACCTCCTTGAGCTCCTTGCGAAGCACCTTTCCGGCGCCATGGTGGGGATACACGACGTTGTCGCCGATCTCGAACTCGATCTGCACCAATAGTTCGACAGCCTCGAGGCTCTCGAGCTCCTCCATAGACATCCCGTCTTGCTCTGTGATGGTGTCCTCCTTGTCCATGCCGAGCGGGGCGAAGAACCCGCGGGCGTTTTCATACGTTCGCTAAGTCTCAGGTCTGTAGATACCGATCCACCAGGTTGATCTCCTGCTGGCGGCGAAGACCCTCGCGAATGTCCTTCGCCCGGATCTCCCCCACCCCGTCGACGGTCTCCAAGTCACCGTCGGCTGCGGCGAGCAGCTCCTCGAGTCCTCCGAAGTCCTCGACGATCCGCTGGACTACGAGCCTCGGCAGCCGCGGAATGTGACCCAAGATACGAATTCCGCGCGGCGAGACGAGGTAGTCGAGTGTGTTCAGCTTTCGGTCGTGGCCGAGGAGCTCGGCGAGACGCCCGAAGTCCAAGAGGTCTTGATGGGGCAGACGGACGAGCTGATCGAACGCCGTCGCGAACCCCTCGTCGCTGTCATCCACCAAGTAATCGTGTACGAGCGCGGCCTTGTCCGCAGCGACTCCGACCATCGTCTCGTCGAGGTGCATCTCGATCAGCCGCCCCTCGGCACCGAGCTCGACGATGTAGCGCTCGATCTCGACTGCCATGCGCGTCACCAGCTCGGTTCGCTGCAGGACGCTGAGGACGTCGTGGAGCGTCGCGCCCGCTTCGAACTCGAGCGCCGTCAAGCGCGTGGATACCTGATCCAGGCGACCGCGGTATTTGTCGAGCGTGGCGAGCGCCTGGTTTGCCTTGGCCAGCACGACGGGGATGTCACCGAGCATGTACTTGCTCCCGTCGACGAACAGCGAGACGACCCCGCGGCGCTCGGAAACCGCTACGACGAGCGCATCGGTCTGCTTGGAGACGCGCTCGGCGGTGCGGTGGCGAGTCCCGGTCTCCAGCGTCAAGATCGTCGGATCGGGCGTGAGCTGGACGTTCACGTGCGCGATCTTGGTCGCGTTCGAGCTCAGCGCGATCGCGCCATCCATCTTTGCGAGCTCGTAGAGCAGGGTAGGAGAGTAGTCCAGATCGAGCTTGATCCCTCCGGAGAACAGGAACCCGAGCTCGTCGGTGTCGCCGATCACGATCAGCCCTCCGGTGCGGGCGTGCAGGATGTTGTCGATCCCGTCACGCAGCGCCGTACCCGGCGCGACCATCTCCAGCGCCCTGACCATGCGCGACTCCTGGCGAGACTCGAGCTCTTCTTTGAGCTCTTCCGCGGAGCGCGACGCCATAGAAGAGTGATTTTAGCCGGTCTTGAGGTTGGGGCCGGTCACCCTTGGGCATCCCGCACACTTCGCTGGAGGGGAACACAGCACAGCGACCAGGCAGTTCGGCTCCGGCACAAGCTCTGGCCACCGGGCGTCACAACTCGACAGTCGAGCTCTTCTGAGAGGCGACTGTCGCGTGGAGCGCGGATAACGACACACACACGACAGTCGCCTGAGCGCTGTCCTCGACTGTCGAGCTATGGCGCGCGCAGGGTCCCCTGAGGCAAGCAACGCTCGGGTCCCGACGCGCTCGGGTCGCGACCGCGCTCGGGTCGCGACCGCGCTCGGGTTCTCCCCCCTATTTTCACCGGACCCGGGCAGCCGGCGAAGCCCGCGAGGAAACCTGAACCGTCAAAGCAGCGCCGAGCGCCGCCTTGAGAGTCGCGCATCTCTGCGGCTCGAGCACCGGCGCGAGGCCGAACTTCTTCGCCTCGGTCAACCGGCGCTCAGCGTGGGCGACGGCGCGCAGCTCGCCGGTCAGGCCCAGCTCGCCGAAGCACGCAAGCGGTCGCTGGTCGCGCCCGCTCATCGCCACCCCGCGTGCGGCGCCCGCCACGGCCAGCGCGACCGCGAGATCACACCCCGGCTCCTCGACCCTGACCCCACCGACGACGTTTACGAACACGTCAGAAGCGCCGAGCCCGATCCCGCCGTGGCGCCCGAGCACGGCCAATACTAGTGCGACGCGATTGCGGTCAAGCCCGGAGACAACGCGGCGCGGCGGCACGAGCTCGGACGCCGACACGAGCGCCTGCACCTCAACGAGCAGTGGGCGAGAGCCCTCCATCGCGCACAGCACGACGCTGCCGGGGGCGCGCGTGGCCTCGCCCACGAACCGCGCCGAGGCGTCGAGCACCTCGACGAGGCCCTGGTCGCGCATCTCGAACACACCCGCCTCGTTGGTAGAGCCAAAGCGGTTCTTGGTGGCGCGCACGGTGCGGTAGGTCCGCTCGCGCTCGCCCTCGAACTGGAGCACGCAGTCGACCAGGTGCTCCAGCACCCTGGGCCCCGCGAGTGCGCCGTCCTTGGTCACGTGACCGACGAGCAGCACCGCGATCCCCGTCGCCTTGGCGACGCGCATGATCTCGCCAGCCACCTCGCGGACCTGGGCGACCGAGCCGGCGGCGCTGGAGAGCTCGGTGCAGTGAACGGTCTGCACGGAGTCGATCACGCACACCTCGGGGAGCTCGTGCTCGAGCGTCGCGAGCACCGTCTGCAGGTCGGTTTCGGCGATCACCGGGATGTCCAGCGCCGCACCGGCAGTCAGCCGCTGTGCCCGCAGGCGGATCTGCGCGGCGGACTCCTCGGCTGAGACGTAGAGCGCTCGGTGGCCCGCGGCGACGAGGTTCGCGAGCGCCATCGTGGTCAGCGTCGACTTGCCGATCCCGGGGGCACCTCCGATCAGTACCAGTGAGCCGGGCACGATACCGCCGCCGAGGACGCTATCCAGCTCGCCGATGCCGGTGCTCAAGCGACGGCGCTCTTGTGCCGCTACATCGCGCAGCGCAACTGGTGAGGCTGCCACGGCGCCCGCACCCCCGCCACCGCCACCGGCAGACCTCTCGTCGAACCCGAAACCGCGCCCAGCCCGCGGGCGGGGGCGCGCCTCCTCTACGAGCGTGTTCCACTCTCCACAGCCCGGACAGCGCCCAGCCCAGCGAGTGCTCTCGTGGGCGCAGGCGGAGCAGACGTGGATCGAGGAAGGCCGGGGCACTCGAGCCAGGCTACGCCGAGGTGCCGACAGATCGGGCTCACGATCAATTGACCGCTCGGGGGCGCGGGGCAAACCGACCGGGAGCGACATCGATCCGCAGGCCGTCGCGATCGCGGGGCTGTCAGAGCAGTCGCGCGCTCGGTCTGCTCGGGATCGGGCCTGAGCGAGCAACCGCAACTCAGCCGTCGCCGCGAACAGAGCCTCGACCTCGATCTAGCACTCACACTCGATCTCGTCGAGCGAGCGCCGCGTCTCTCGCTTGTCAGGCCCCTTCGGCCCGTTGCAGCCCCAGCGCCTCCAGCGCATAGGTCACCCCGAAGATCAGCTCACCGCCGTCGCACCAGCATCCACGTCCACGCTCGTTGAGGACCTGGTCGCCAAGAAATCCGACTGGCGGATGATCGTCCTCGCGGCCGAGGGCGGCCGCGAGCATCCGCCGGCCGAGCGAGGACCAGCGCCCGGCCGAGTCGCCGCATACGCCGGGGAGCGAATGGCAGGCGTCGGCCAGGTGCATCAGGCCGGCGGCTGTGATGACACCCGCGGAGACGTCGAGGGGCGCCCCCGCCGGCGCGTCGTAGTCCCACAAAGGAATTCCGCCGGTCGGCAGGTGAGAATCGACATAGCCGGCCGCGCGTACTGCGACGCGAAGCAGGCTCGGGTCCTTCAGGTCGGCTGCGGCCTGGGCGAAGCCATACACCGCCCAACCTTCGCCACGCGACCAGGTACTCGTATTCGAGAGGCCCTGGTGGGTCGATATCAAGCGCACCCGGCCGCTGGCGCGGTCGAAGTTGACCGACTGAGCGGTGGAGCCGTTCGAGCGCACGAGTAGCGAGGCGACGACGTGCGCGTGATGGGAGGCAAGGCGCGCGTAGGCGAGGTTTCCCGTGACGCGGGTCGCCCACGACAGGATCGCGATGTTCATCATGCTGTCGATGATCGTGTCGCCCTGGGGACTGGTGGCGTTGGTAGGGATCGTGCCCGCCCCGGGATTGCCGCGCGCGAGAACCAATAGCTCGCCGGCGGCGCTCAGCACGCTGCGCTTCAGCCGCGCGCACAGTGCTGCGGGAGCGACGATGCGATCCCCGCGGGCCGGTGGGCGCACCCCGCGCCCCTGACACAGCGCCTGCCACGCCGCCAAGGAAGACTCGCCATACATGAAGCCGACGTCATGGGTGTCCGCGGTCTCCTGGCCGAAGTGCCCGAGCGTCGCTTGCAAGGCCCAGCGCGCGAACATCCCGCCCGCCGGTGCCAGCACAGCCGCCTGCCACAGCGCGCCGGGCCAGAATCCGCTGGTCCAGTAGGTGGAGCCGTAGTGGATTCGATCCACTACGTCGGCACCGATCGGAAATTGGCGCGCCGGGATGCGCGCGTGAAGCTCGGCGAGCCGATGGAGCAGCAGCGCACCGCGATCCGAGGTGGCGCTGATGATCAGCGCACGGACGTCCGTGCGCCCGCCGGTGGCGCGAAAGCTGATCTTCGTCCCCTTTCCGCCGGGCGTCCCCGTTCCGCCGGGCGTCGCCGGGCCGCCGGGCCTCGCAGGGCCGCCGGGCCTCGCAGGGCCGCGGGACGTCCGCGACCCGCTGGACGGTGCCGACCGGTCGGTCGGCTCCCGCGCGCCCCGTGGCGAGAGCGGGAACGAGCGCCCGTCGATCGTCAGTCCGCTCGCGGTAGCCTCGACATGGCGCCAGCCATCCCCGAGCCACCCACGCGCAAGCGCCAGCGTGTAGGACCTGGCGCCGTCGAGTAACGCCGGGGGGGCGGTAGACGCCCCGGCCCCGCGGCTCAGCCGCAGCAGAGCCGCGGGGGAACCAAGGCTGATCTCGAGCCGGCTGTCCGTCGCCAAGCGCACGTCGAACGACGCCACCCACGAACTCGCCGGCAGCGTCCGAGAGACCGATGTGCCCGCGCGCAATGACAAGTCTGGGATGACCCGCACAGCCCCGACGTTGACCGTCTGTGCGCGACGCCGACCACTCGCATCCCCATGCCCAGCGCCCGACTTATTCCCGCAGCCCCCGAGCAACAGCGCGGCCGCCGTCGCGAGGGC
>JALYUQ010000183.1 GCA_030853685.1 Actinomycetota bacterium
TCCAGCTCACGATCTCCGGCGCGGCGATCCGCGTGAGCGGGAGGCTGGCCGGCGCGGTCAAGCACCGCAGGGCCAAGCGGCTCGACTTCGTGGTCAAGCTCACCGACGCGGGGCGCGTGAGGACGACGCTGTCGCTCGAGCTGAAGCCCTCGTAGGGCAGCGAACAGCGCCATCCAGGTCGCCGAGCTCGTGCTGGCCGAGCATTTGCGCCGACGGCGCAACCCGGCTCTGCCGACTGGGTGCTCAGCGGCCAGGGGATCGGGTCGCTTACAACTGGCCCGATCGTGGGGACCAGGCGACGGCGCTCGTGATCACCGTGTGGGCGGAGTAGCCTTGGCAACGGTGAAACCCTCCAGCTACTACAGCTCCGACGGGGACATCGCCTACATCAGCGTTCGCTCGGCGCGCGGGCCAGTGCGCACCGAGCGCGATGAATGGAGACTCCTCGACTATGACCGGGAGACCGGCGAGCTGGTCGGGATCGAAGTCTGGACGGCCTCGACCGTGCTGCCAACCGAGTTGGTCGAAGCCCTGCCGCGCCTGGACGGGCGGCGCACCGTCCTCGATCGCTCAGAGCTCGCCAAGCCCCAGCCCGCCTAAGCACCACACCTTCACCGGATGGCCCTCATCAGCCGGAGGCCAAGCGCTTGATCGAACTCTCCGAGCAGGCGGGTCTCTCCCTCGTCTGATCGGAGAATCCGCGGGCAGATGAGCACGCTGGTGTCGAGCAGTGCCTTCACGCGGCCGGCCACGGGTGGCGCAGCGCCTGAGCGACCCGATCGCGGTCAGTCTCCCAGTCTCTGTCGAGGGGTCCACCGAACACCTCGGCCACGTCCGCGTAGCTGCGCCAGGTCTGAGCCCCCGCGGCCACCAAGCGGGCGCTTGGTCGGCCAGCCACGGTGATTGTGATTTCCTCGCCCGCCTCGACTCGCCGTACCAGCTCAAAGGCTTGCTGGCGCAGCTCTCGTAGTCCGACAGTGTTCATGGACCTACAGATAGCACACGTGCTATCCAGTGTGCCGAGCGGAGGCTTCGCTTCCGGGCACCGGCAACTCCTTACGGGGCGGTCGCTCAAACGTGCATCAGCCTGGTTCACAGCCCGTTCAACCGCTGGGACGCCCACGAGCCTCCTCCAGGTCGGCCTCGAGCTTGTCGGCCTAGATAAAGTCGATGGACGCCCGCTCTGATCAGCCCGCATCCAGCAGCCTCGCGATCGCCTGGGCGTACGAGCTCAGGTCCTCGAGTCCCTCGCGCAGCGACTCGTGGACGATGCGGTCGTCGACCTCCTCGTAAATGTGCACCAGCCGGTTGCGCAGGCCTGCAAGCGCCCGCATGCGCTTGGCGAGCTGGGCGTCGATCACGCCGTGCTCTTCGAGCACCGTGAATGCGTCACGAAAGTCAGCCGGCGTGCGCCAGCCCGAGGACGCGATCACGTGGTTGGCGAGGTCGATGCACGCCTGCGCGCACGCCTGCACGAGATACCGCGCCGCAAACACGGCATCGTCCTTGTAGTCCGGAGGCGGGAGATCCGACAGCGGCGCCAGCCGGCTGCGGTATCCGGACAGCGTCTGAAGCAGCCGGCGGACGCGCCCCGGGTCGACCATCACGGTCTGTGGCGTACGGTCCTGTTGACCACCACGGTCCGCAGTGCGCGATCCGTCCGGTTAACCATCACGGTCCACGAGTGCGCGATCCGCACGGCCGTCACAGCCCGCAGCGTGCGATCCGCGACAGATAGGCTCGCTCCAGCGTCCGCAGCGCGGGGAGGAAGTCGAGGTACTCAGATCGGGTGCGGACCTCAAACGCGACCCGCGCCGGCTCGTCGGCGGAGTAGATCAACCGACCTGTCTGAACGACGTGGCCACGAAGCTCGAGCGTCGCGCGATCGAGCAACACGAGGTCAACATCGACAACACCGAGTGCATGCGCGATACGGCTCTCCAGCCGCGCCTGCTCCAGCAGCCCGAGCTCGCCGGAGGGCATGATGGCGACGTCGGCGTCGCTGTCCGCCTGCGCTGTGCCCGATGCCCGCGACCCGAACAGGTACGCGAACTTGGCCGCGGCACCTGACAGAACCTGGCGTACGGGAGCATGGGTGAAGACGTCCATCTCCAGGACTCTACGGCCGCCAGCTCTAGGGACTCAACAGGAGACGACGAGAATCGACCGCTGCGATGCGATCGAGATGCTGCGCTCGCAGGGATAGGGTGCAGCTCTTCTGGAGCGGTGTCGTTCTGGGCGGTTGGCGCCGCGCCTACTGGGTTTGCTTCGGTCGCCGCGAAGGTCTCTCGGGCGGCCCCGAAACGGGGATCAGCCGGCAAGCCCCCAATGCGTTGCCGGGGTGTGTCCTCGTGGCCTCGCTCCGCGGGGTGCAGGCGACAAGGCCCTCGCTGGCCCGGGGGGTGTGTCCTCGTAGCCTCGCTCGGTCTGGTCCTCGCGTCGACCTGTCCCTGCGTCGCTGAGCCCGCCCGCAGCCACTATTCCCTGCTGCCCGCGCAGGGGCAGCCGATCGCCGGCTTGGTCCTTGCCTAATTGACCTCGGCACTGGGACTCGTGACCAGTGCGCCTCGGGGGCGCTGCGCAATCCCAAAGCGAACCGCGCTCCGCCGGGCCCACGGGTACCGCACGCCAGCAGCCGGCGCGCCTGCGGGCGCGGCCGGCTCGCCATTAGCCCCGGCGATCGTCCGAGCCAG
>JALYUQ010000233.1 GCA_030853685.1 Actinomycetota bacterium
GGAGGCGGCGTGGATGTCGGTGCGCTCGCGGGCTCGGGTGAGCGCGACGTAGGTCCCTTCTCGGGTGGCGTGCTCGGCGACGATCAGGTGCGCGGTGTCGGTCGTGATCCCCTGCGCCGGGAACGGATGCTGCACGTACGCGAGTCGGAGGTCAGCGTTGGCGGCCGTGTCGCGGTCGAGCACGACATCGTCGCGATCACCGAGCCGGAGCGCGAGTTGCTCGTTGCCCTGGACGTGGGTGACGGTGGCGGGTGTCCCGTTGCGAAGCTGTTGCTCGCGGTGCTCGGGGTGGGGGATCGTGCGACGGATCAGCACCTCGTCCCCGGCGCGCAGGGCATACGGCCGACCCGGCACTCGCCATGATGCGTTGCCGAGCTGTCCGGCCTGGTGGCGGATGGCTTGGGCGCGGGCGTTCAGCTCGTCCAAGTGCTCGTTCGAGGTCTGCGCGATCACGATCGTTGACCGGCCCGCGGCCCGGTCCAGCTGGGCAGCGTCAAGCGCAGCATCTTCGGCGCGGACCTGGTCGTCGGCGAGGTGGACGTGGCCGCGCGCGGCGTAGCCGCGGATCGCGAGCTCGTGCTCGCCGGCACGGAACCTAGCCTGATCGCGGCGGTCCTCGGGGGTGCGGGCGCGTTGGCTGGTGGTCAGCTCGACGTGCGCACCAGCCTGGCGGGTGGCGGTCTCGAGGTGGGTCCAGAGTCCGCCGGCGCCGACGGGCTGGTTCTGCCGTGGGTCGCCGACCTCGATCAACCTCGCGCCCGAGTCCTCGATCGCGTTCAACAGGTGGTGTTGCTCGCGGGTGGACGCGAGCGCGGCCTCGTCATGCACCACGGTGACGCCCGGTCCGAGCTCGACCCGGCCGGAGTCGATGGCGGTGTGGAGGGCCGCGGTCGAGTACGGGGTGGCGGTTACGCCGGCGTCGCTGAGCTCTCGTGTGAGGCGTTCGGCGGCGAGCGCGGCGGTGCTGGTCACGATGATCTCCTGCCCGGCCGTCTGGTGAGCGCGGGTGATGCCGGTGAGGGTGGTGCTCTTCCCGGTCCCGGCCTGCCCTTCTCACCACCAACGGTCGCGTGCCGCACGCCAGCTCGATCGCTCGCCGCTGTTCCATCGACAGTACTCCGCCACGATCGGCCAGTTCGGCGTCCAGCCGTTCCGTTTCGGCGGCGACCAGTGCGGCTGGGATCGGATCGATCGATCTGTCAGCGACCCGGCCGGCGGTCGCCACGGTGTCGCGTTCGCGGGCGCGGTGCTGGCGGGTGGTGCCCGTCCCGTCAGCGAGCAGCAGGATGTCATTGCTGCCCCGCAGCTCCCGGAGCGGTACGAGCGCGTCCGGGATCGGGGTGCCGGCGGAGCGTTCCAGCGCGACCGCGCGGGCGTCGCGGGCGGGGAACGTCGCGTCGAACTTCGTCAGCCCGTCCATCACACCGCTGCGGGACGCAGGGATCATCACCGGTCGCGGACCCCGCAACCCGTTCAGCCCTCCCCGATCGAGGCCATGCCCGCGGGCGGTCCGCTGCCATTGCTCGTCGAGATCGCGGTGAGTAGCCGGGGTTTTCGCGGAGCGCGTCGCCTGCGACATGAACCGCTCCTCCCGCGGCGACAGCTGCCCCGACTCCCGCAGGAGTTCGAGGCGGTGCGCGGCCTCGACACCGTCCGGACCGCCACCGGAGACGAGCACCTTCAGCATCGCCTTCTGCACCGCGAGCCGCTCGTCGATCGCGGCGTGGACCTGCCGGTGTCGGCTCGACCAGCGGTCCAGCAGCCCGTCGGGGACGCCGGCCAGCTCGAAGTACCGGCCGCCGCGACCGGTCCCGCGCTGGATCTCGAACCCGAGCAGGTTCAGTTCTCCGGCGAGCTCGGTCCGGTATGCGGCGCCAACCTCACGACGGTGCACGAGCCAGGAGCGGGAATCGATCGCGACGACCCGGCCGTCCCGGCGGACCGCGCCATGCAAGAGGACATGCGAGTGGAGCTGCGGGTCCGGCGGCTGCCCGTCGACGGCGCGGGCGGTGGTATGCCGCCAGCTCGTCGCGACGAGTCCTGTCGGTTTGCCGTGGATGACCGTCTTCTGATCGATCCGATGCCGGATCATCTTCACGTGGCTCAGCGAGTAGGTGAGGGCTTGGTCGATCGCGTGCTCGTGCGCCCGCTCGATCCCCTCTCGCAGTCCGGCGTCGGCGACCGCCCAGACGGCGCTGACGGACTTCGGCGCCGAGAATGTCGCGTCCAGGGCGGACACGGCTTCGCCGGTCCCGCCGACACGGCGGAGCGGGTGGCCGGTGTGGGGGCGGCGGACATCCATCAACGCTCCCAGTTGTTCCCCGGTCACCGGCTCGTTGCTGTCCAGCCCGAAGACGTTGGCCCCTGCTGCCCAGCGTCCTGGTGCCTCGACGCGCTCCCCGTCCTTGAGGTAGTAGTCGCCGAGCTCCGGTGCCTGCGCCTTGCCCTGCAGATACTCGCCGTACCCGGCCGCCGAGCCCTGGGTGACCTTCGCGACGGTCAACATCCCGTGCCTACCGCCGCTCCGGCTGCCCGGGTCCCAGGACGTCTTGCGTTGCTCAAGGTCAGGATCACACTCCACGCACTAGGTGCAGATGCCCGTAGACGCCCGAAGATGTCCGCGGTCGCCAGC
>JALYUQ010000007.1 GCA_030853685.1 Actinomycetota bacterium
GAGGTTGTCCCAGGCTCTGTAGAAGTTGAGACGGCGGTCCTCCCGCCTCGTCTGCTGCCGATGGCAGCGTGCGGGGTGTGAAAGTCCATCCAAGACAGGAGGAACCACCGTGAAGAGCAAGCTACACCTTGTGCAGGTCGCCGAGGCTGAAGAGTCGCGGGGGGTCGAGTTGCCAGAGCATGTCCAGCTGTCGTTGGCTGGTATCGCTGGGCAGGCGAAGGAGGGGTTGTTGGCGTTGGCTGTCGGCACCGGCTTGGCCGTGTTGCACGAGACGATGGAGTGGGAGGTCGAGCGGGTCGTCGGCCCCCGCAGCAGGCAAGACACCGGCAGAACGGCTAAGCGCCACGGCCACACGGGCGGGGAGGTCACGCTCGGGGGTCGGCGGGTGCCGATCAGCCGGCCACGGGTCAGGACCGCGGACGACACCGCGGAGATCGGCCTGGACAGCTACCAGGAGTTCGCCTCACGGGATCTGCTGGAGCGGGTCGTGCTGGAGCGGATGCTCGCCGGCGTCTCGACCCGCCGGTCTCGGAGGGTCGCAGAGCCCGTCGGCAAGCAGGTCGAGACCGAGGCGCGGTCGACGTCGAAGTCAGCGGTGTCGCGCGTGTTCGTGGCCAGGACGCGCACGGCCTTGGAGCAATTGCTGGGCCGTGATCTGTCCGGGCTGGAGCTGGCGGTGGTGATGATCGACGGGATCGATCTGGCTGATGTCACGCATGTCGTGGCGCTCGGGATCACCACCGACGGGACGAAGATTCCTCTGTCGCTCAGAGAGGGGTCGACTGAGAACGCGACCGTCGCGATCGCGCTGCTCTCAGACCTGACTGACCGCGGACTGTCGCTGGGCGAGCAGCAGCTGTTCGTCCTGGACGGCGCCAAGGCGCTGCGCAAGGCCGTGCGCGACGTCGCCGGCTCGCGGGCGCTGGTGCATCGTTGTCACATTCACAAATCCAGGAACGTGTGCGGCCATTTGCCCGAACGCGAGCGTCCGTGGATCCGCGCCAAGCTCCGCGCCGCGTGGGCTGACCCCGATCACAACGAGGCGCTGAAGTCGCTGCGGGCGCTCGCCGCCCAGCTTGACCGGGTACACCCCGACGCCGCTGGGTCGCTCAGAGAAGGGATAGAAGAGACGCTCACCCTGACCCGTCTCGGGGTGACCGGCACGCTGAGACGCACGCTCTGCTCAACGAACCCGATCGAGAGCATGTTCGACGGTGTCCGCACAACCCAGCGCAACGTCAAGCGCTGGCGGACCGGAGACATGCGCCTGCGCTGGACCGCGGCCGGGATGGCCGAAGCCCAACGCGGATTCCGGCGCATCAAGGGCCACCGCGACCTCCCAAAGCTCGCCGCCGCGATCCGTTCAGAGCTCACCCTTCCCCAGCCTGACAACACCACGACCGAGAAGGCCGCTACGGTTCACGCCGCCTGACACACACCCGGACCGCCGTCGAAGATCTACACCGTCCGGGACAACCTCTGAGTTTGCCGGCGACGAGGTAGATCATCGCCTTGTAGTTGCGCGTTGAGCGGTATCCGCGAGCGCGTCGCTTGGCGGCCTGGATCAGGGAGTTGAGCCCTTCCAGCAGGCCGTTGGAGACCTGGCTATGGTGCCAGCGGATGATTCCCGGCCAGTGCTCCTCGATCATCTGCGCGAACTTGATCAGCGGCTGCAGCTCGGTGTCCCTGGCGTCGGTGACCCAGCGGCGCAGGTACTCTTCGGCGGCGTCCGCGTCGAGGTCGTAGAAGTCCTCGAAGCGCAGCGCCTGGTCGTAGGCACGCACGGTGTCCAGCGGCTGCTGAAGGAGCTCATCGAGCCAGTCGAGCTGCTTGACGCTCAGGTTCTCCGGACGCTTGAGCCACAGGTAGCGCGTGTTGCGCAGAAGCTGCTTGTGCTGCTTGGCCTCCCCGCGGCGGACCTCGTCGAGCGCCTTGCCCAGCTGCTGGCGGATGTGATAGCGATCAAAGGTGATCTCGGCGCTGGGCAGGTGCTTGCGAACACCGCTCACGTACGCCTCGGACATGTCCTGGCAGACCTCGGTGATCTGCTTGGCCTCGCCACCATGAGACTCCAGAAAACCCGCGAATTGCTCGACTGTTGCCTGATCGCGTCCGTCGGTGACGAACACCGACCGGCGCTCGTCGAGATCGGCGAACACCGACACGTAGCTCTGCCCGCGACGAAAGCTCGTGTCATCGACCCCGACCCGCTCGGTCCCCGACAGGTCCTGCGCATCGACCGCCTCATCGACGTAGTGATGCACGATCCGCCACACCCGCATGTCGTCCTCGCCGATCAACGCCGCGACCGGCGCGACCGGCATCTCCCGGACCATCGCCATCACCAACGCCTCGAACAGCAACGTGAACCCAGAGCGCTCCCGCGCCCACGGCACCGCCACCAGCCGAACCTTGTGCTCCGGACAGCGCACCCGCGGCACCCGTGCGCTCAGAAACGCCTGATGCTGAAAGAAGTCCAGATGCCGCCAGCGTTTCTCCTCGGTGTCGTGCGCCTTCAACCCCGACCGATCGCACTCCGGACAGCAGAACGTCGCCCCACGCGGAAAATCAACGCGCAAATCCAGCCGCTTGGTCTCGACATCAAACTCCACGCTCGTGACCCGCCACGGCTCGCTCAACCCCAACGCGGCCTGAAACAGAGAAAGATCCTGCGCTTGCATCCCAGCTCCCATCATCGACGATCAGAAGCCGATCAGGCAATCAGCCAGCC
>JALYUQ010000244.1 GCA_030853685.1 Actinomycetota bacterium
CTGCCGTCGCGACGAGAGCCGCGCTCGTCGTGCGTCCGACAACGATCGTTCACGAGACATCCACGTTTACTACACGTCAAGCGTGGCAAGGGGTCGGGGTTGTAACGCTTGCCGTGTAAGCGGCAACGTAACGCGGTCGGGTGTTCGCGCTACAGTGGCTGCCGATGCGAATCGGCTACGGACGGGTCTCAACCCACGACCAGAATCCCGAGGCCCAGCACGACGCGCTGAGTGCCGCCGGCTGCGATGAGATCTTCATCGACACGGCGTCCGGGAAGCTCGCGCGACGGCCCGAGCTCGACGAGGCGCTCCGGCACCAACCGCGAGCGCCCCGGCCTGCGCCAGGCGCTCGCCGTATGCCGCGCGGGCGACAGGCCGTGGTCGACGTACATGCGCTCGGCAGCCACGCCGAGCACTTGGAGGCCGTCGCGTTGGGCGGTGAGGTCCTGCTGGTCGGTGGAGACGCGGGCGTAGCCGACGTTCAGACCGGGCATCGGGCGGGAATATGCCGTATAGCCCCCGCTCATCGCGACAGATCACCGAACCGGTCTTACGGGACACCAGGTGTCCCGTAGCCGCTGGACTTCGTCCTTGGGCGTTCGAGGCGTTGTGTGTGGCGGTGGGGGATCCGCTTACGGCACCCGACAGGCCGCCGGCGCGCCGGCGCGCACCAGGTTCCCTCAGCGACCGCCTCTTTGCGGCTGGAGTCACGTAATGGGTCATTTTTCGTGACCCTATGAGCACGGGATCGCTGTTTACGTGGGTACGTCAGCGTGGGATGAGCCCGTTCTTGGCTGCGAACGGGTCCCAGGTTGACTCTCGGTGCCAGTCGAGTTCGATGCCGTCAGCAACCGAGCCGGCGAGTCGATTTCCGTGGAGGTGGGCGACGAGCGCGAGGGCCATGTCCATGCCGGCTGCGACCCCGGATGAGGTCCACCGGTCGCGGTCCTCAACCCAGCGGGCCTCGGCTACCCAACGCACGCGAGGTCCCTGCTCGCAGGCCCAGGCGAACGCTCGCTTGTTCGACGTGGCCCGGTAGCCGTCGAGAAGGCCGGCTGCAGCCAGCAGGGCGGAGCCGGTGCAGACAGATGTGACGAGCTCGGCGGTTGATGCCCATGAGGTGAGCCATTCAAGGAAGCCTCGATCACCTACGAGTCGGCGGGTGCCGATTCCCCCAGGCACCAGGACGATGTCGGCGGTCGGCGCATCCTGGTAGGAGTGCTGAGCCATCGCCTCGGGACCTTGGGCGCTGCGGACCGGTCCGGTCGCCGGCCCGATCAGAGAGATGGTGAACTGCTCAGAGAGCACCCCGAAGATCTCAAGCGGGCCGAACACGTCGAGAAGCTCGAAGTCCTCGAACAGAACCGCGGTGACCGCGCGAGGGGTCTTCACGTCGTGGACCATGGCTCTGATTGTCGCTCAGCCACGCCCAACTGACCGGACAACCTCGATGTCAGTGGCATCACGCGACCGCGGGCGGTGGCGCTAACGGATGCGCCATCGAGGGGCGCCGACAACCCTGCTTTCGACCCCGTACAGGACCTCGGGTGTACCACGCATATGGTACACTCCTGTCGTATGCCGGCAACCTCTCCACGTGTTCAAGTCACCGTCGACGCTGAGCTGGCCGCCGCGCTTGACGAGTTCGGGGGACGCTCTCGCTCCCAAGCGGTGCGAGACCTCGCGATCCGGGGCGCGGAAGCGCTCCGTGAGGAGGAGCGCCGCCGCGACGAGGCGATCACGTTCTTCCGGCGAATCTCCCGCGGCGAAGACGACCGCTTTGACTTCTCGGTGTCGGCCGAGCTGCATGCCGCGCGCCGCTGAGCCCTATGGCTCAGGCGCTGCACTGGTGTTCGACACCTCGGCGTGGAACCGCCAACGGCATCCCATGGTGACGCCACGCTGGGAGGCAACGTTCGCCGCCGGCCTGATCGCGGTGTGTCCGGTCGTGGCGCTCGAGCTGCTCGCCAGCGCACGCGACGAAGATGCCTTCCGAGAGCTTGACCGCGAGCTTCGAGCGCTCCCACAGGCACCGGTGACCCGTGCTGCCTGCGAACGGGCGCTGGGCGCCTCGCGCGAACTCGCCGGCGAGCGCCGCCTGCCGGCCGCCGACTACTTGATCGCAGCCGCCGCCTCAGAGCGCGGCTGCGCAGTGCTGCACTACGACCGACACTTCGACCCTCTCTGCCGTGTACTGGGCATCGAAAGCGTCCTCATCGCCCCGCGCGGCGAGCTTGACTGAAGCGATCCGCAGCAGTTCATCCGCTGGCCTCGCTCGTAAGCCCTGAAAGCATCTCCGGGTCACGTTTTCGCGCATTAACGTGAC
>JALYUQ010000283.1 GCA_030853685.1 Actinomycetota bacterium
CGATCGTCGTGCCTTGCCACAGGGTCCTGCACACGGGCGGCGGCCTCGGCGGATACACCGGTGGACTGGAGCGCAAGCGGATGCTGCTGGCCGTGGAAAGCGGAGGCGAACCGTCGCGCTGAGCACCTGCTCGCGATCTCACTCGACTCGAAGTGATGAGGAACGCGGGTCAAGAAAGCGCGCGGCTATAGGATATAAGGACGCGGCTATAGAATGCGCTCGAGCCCCCCGTTGCGGTAGCTCGCGCCCACAGCCAACGCCGGCCGAGGCTGTCTCGGAAGACTCCGCCGTCAACGGGCTCGCTCGTCCCGTCCTCCTCGCTCAGAGCCGATCGGGCACTTCGCGCCTGGTCATCTGAAGCGGCCAGGAGCACAGGCCCGCTTCGGCCGGGCAGCCGCCGCAGAGTGCGCGATGCGGCGCGCCCGAGACCTCGAACTCCCACGCCAGCACTCCCCGCGCCAGCCGCGCTAGCTCGCGTTCCAGACGCTTCATGTCGGCGCGGGTGAAGGTCGCGGCAAGGGGCTCGTGCGGACGCTCCAGGAAGACGTGCACCACCTCTACCTGCTCGGCCCCGGCGTGCAGTGCAGCCAGCGCGTACACGAGGCGCTGAGTGCCGTAGGCACCCTGCAGGAGCCGCGCCAGCTCGACGCCCTCGGTCGAACCAGCGGGCCCCTCCGCGCTGACAGCGCCGACAAAACCGACGGCCCGGGGCGCGCTGAGCGCCCCGGCCGGACCGACGGCGCCCGCAGCGTCTGCCTTCTCGACCCGGTCACTCTTGTAGTCGACTACGAGCATCTTCGCCCGCGCCTCACGCGCTAGGACGTCGAGCGCTCCGGTCACGAGCACGCCACTTCCGATCAGGAAGCCGAAGTGCTCCTCCCGGCGGACGTCGGTCGCGCGGGCGAGCCTCGCGCAGAGCTCGCTGGACGCGAAGCCGGCGACCAGGTCCGACAGCTCCTCCACGTCCTGTCGGGCGCGCTCGGAGTCCAGCCCGGCACGCTGCGCCGAGGCGGCGAGCATCGCTGCTGTGGGGCGCAGCGGGCGGCGGAAATTGAGTCGCTCCAGCAGGTCGTGGACGAGGACTCCGCGGTGCGCACCTGACAGGCCGGCGATACCCGCTGGGGGTCTCGTGGACGGCGCGCCCGCCGGCGCAAAGGGTCCCGTGGTCGGCGCGCTCTTCCGCCCACCCCGCTCCCCTAACGACGGGAGCCCGAGCACGCGCTCAGCGTAGAAGCGATAGCCGCAGCGCTCATACTCGCCGAGCGAGGAGTAGCTCAGGCGGGTGACGGCCGGCGCTGGGGTGGCGCCCGGAAGCGGCGCTGGCTCGGCGCCCGGAAGCGGCGCTGGCTCAGACACGGGGAGCAACTCTGGCGGCTGCACTTTGGCCTCGCGGGGAGGTCTACCTGTGAGCCGTTCCACAGGAGGAGCAGGCAGAACCGGATCGACCGGGTCCTCAGGGCGGACGAACGTGAGCCTGATCGGACCCGCATCGCAAGCCCCACCATCGCCGGCACCCGCGCCCGCATCGCAAGCCTCGCCATCGCCGGCAACCCCACCCCCGCCGTCATCCGGACCCGCACGCGAACACGTTCCGCGAGCGCGCTGCGCGATGTCCGGGACCAACCCGGGCGCGATCCACGTGATCGGGCCGCCCATCACGCGCTCGGGCCACGGGTCGAGCTTCGCCGCACCACTCAGGATCAGGCGCTCGCGAGCCCGGGTCATCGCCACGTAGAAGAGCCTGCGCTCCTCGCGCTCCTCGCGCACACGCTGCTCCTCGCCGAGCGCGTCGTAGTCGAGGGCAGACTCGCGCCTTCCGGTCCCGGGTGCCGCCAGGCGCAGCCCGAAGCGCCCGTCGCACCCTACGCGCAGCAGGTCCGATCGCCAGCGTGGCCCGCGGCCCAAATCGGCGACGCAGACGATCTCGAACTCGAGCCCCTTGGCGCGATGGATGGTCATCAGCCGCACGGCATCGAGCGCGTCCCCCTCGACCGGCGCCTCGCCCTCTCGCGTGCCCTGCGCCGAGTCCTCGGACCCCGCCCGGCCGGCCGACCCGCCCAACCCGGCCGGCCCCGCCCGGACGTCCACGAGCTTCAGAAAGCCGTGCAGGTCCGCCCCCGCGGCGGCTTCGTGCTCGCGCCCGAGGCGCATCAACTTACGGACGTTCGCCAGCCGGCGCGCGCCGCCGGGCATCGCGAGCATCGCCAGGTCGTATCCGCTGCGCTCCAGCGCGCGCTCGATCAGTTCCTCGACCGGCGCCCGCGAGGCGAGGCCGCGCTCGGCGGCGAACCACTGCGCGAACGCCGCCAGTCGCTCGCGCTCCCACGCGCAGAGCTCGTCCAGGCGTCCCTCCGGCGCGCACAGCAACGACCACGGATCGACGCGGGCCGCGCGAGCGCCGGCGCCGAGCACCACCAGCGCGTCGAGCGAGACGCCGAGCAGCGGCGAGGCGAGCACCGTGTAGAGCGCTTCCTCCTCGCGCGGGTTGGCGAGGGCCCGCAGGTAAGCGATCAGGTCCACGACCTGCGGGTGTGACCAGTACCCGCGCCCACCGATCACGTAGGTCGGAGCTCCCTGCTCCTCCAATGCCCGCTCGTAGGCCCGCAGATCGGTGCTGGCCCGAGTCAAGACGACCACGTCGCCCGCCTCGGCGCCGCCGTCGATCAGCTCCTTCACGCGCTTGGCGAGAGCGCGCGCCTCGGCCACGCGCCACGGCGAGGCGAGTCCGTCCCCCGCCCAGTCCGCACCCTTGTCGGCGATCAGCAGCTCGACCCGCGCGTCCTGCGCTGGCGGGGCGCGGCGCCCCGTCAGGAGCGGCGTGAAGCCCGCCCCGAGCTCGCGCGCGAAGACGCCGTTGACCGCCTCCAGGATCTCGCCCCGTGAGCGGAAGTTGGTCGCGAGCGGGAGCCGCGCGCCAACCTGCTCGAGACGCTTGCCCCGCCGCTCGAACAGCTCGACTTCGGCGTGGCGAAAGCCGTAGATCGACTGCTGTGCGTCCCCGACCGTGAACAGGTTTCCGCGCGCGATCGACTCGATCAGCTCGAGCTGCACCCTGTTGACGTCCTGCAACTCGTCGACCATCACCTGCTCGAAGCGAGCCGCGTAGCGCTCGCGCAGCTCCTCGTGGGTGCGCAGCAGCTCACGCGCGATCAGCTCCAGATCCTCGAAGTCAAGCCCCGAGCACTCGCGCTTGCATCGTGCGTAGCGCGTGCCAAAGCCCCGCAGTAGCCCGTCGAGCAAGTCACGCGCCGGTGCCGCCCAGCGGTGCTCGCAAACGCCGCGAAAGCGCGCCAGCGCCGCGCTGTAGGCGAGGCATGCGGGGGTGCGCAGCGCGGCGCCGTTGCCACCGGGCATGCGGAGCGCAGTGAGCTCCCCCGGCCAGGGGTTGAGTTCCCCCGACCAGGGATCAGAATCTTCGCCCGCCAGAACCGCCAGGCACCGCCGCAGGCGCTCGGTCGCCTCCGACACCCTGCTCGAGAAGGGTGGTGGTAGCCCTGCGAGCTCCGCCTCCGCCTCCGCGGCCGCATCGCCCAGCTCCAGCCGCGCCGACTTGGAGTCGGGCGCGGCTGGCAGGAGCGGCAGTCCCGGGACAGTGCTTCCGCGCGAGCGCAGCTCTGCGTACGTGGCAAGGACGGCGGCGCGCAGGGCCCCCGGCCCGTATGCGGCGACCAGGTCCACGCCGCCCGGAACGTTCTGTGCCATCTCCTCTAGCGCGTCGTCAAACGCGCCGTCCGCAAGCCGCTGGGCCTCAGGCTGATCGAGCACGACAAAGGCCGGATCGAGCCCTGCCGCCAGCGCATGCGCACGCAGCACCCGCGCGCAGAAGCCGTGGATGGTGGAGATGAAGGCCCCTTCGGTGGCACGGGCTTGCTGATCGGACCCAAGCGCCAGCAGCCGGACGCGGATCCGATCGCGCAACTCGGCGGCGGCCTTCTCGGTGAAGGTGATCGTCAGGATGGCCGAGACCTCGACGCCGTCCTCGCGCACGGCGCGGACGAAGCGCTCCACGAGGACCGCCGTCTTCCCACTGCCGGCGCCCGCGTCCAGCAGCAGATCGCTCCCCCTGCGCTCGATCGCAGCCGTCTGCTCGTCGGTGAACTCGACCACCCGGCCCACATCCACCTCCACGCCCGCGCCCGCCTGCACGCCCACGCCGAGGCCCACGTTTTCCCCGTCCGCGCTCGCGTCTATGTCCGTGTCAACGTCCACGCCTATCCGGCCCTACAGATCCCCGGATGCCTGCACCCGTTGCGCGAGCACCGCTCCGGACACGGCGTCAGCTCGCCGGCGCGCAGCCGCGCGGCGAGCGCGAGCGCGCGAGCCTCGGCGTCACGCAGTACGTCGTCGAGCTCGACCCGCTCGCGGGCGTCGTTGGGTACGACGCACGTTCCCACCGGTGCACCCTTCAGGAACACACCCCGGGCGCGCAGATCAGAGCCCCCCAGCGGCTGGTAGAGCCCCGCGACGGGCGTCAGCCCCATCAGCTCGCGTATGGCGAGCATGTACAGGGCAACCTGCAGCCGGCGATCCGGAGCCCAGCGCGCACCTTGCTGCTCAGGGCGCGTACGGCCACTCTTGTAGTCACGGACAATCGCGCCGCCACCGCGCCCCGGGTCGATCGTCCCTGCCGGATCGACGCCCGCTCCCGGGTCGGCGTCTAAGCGATCGACCACGCCTCGCAAGAAAACTCGCTCACGTCCCTCACCGAGCGCAAGGGCGGGCAGCGACCCCGGCTCGTCCTCGAACCCGAACCGCAGCTCGAGCCCCTGGGGCTCCCATCCACACCCGCTCGCGGCCTCGTGCTTCAGGTAGCGGCGCAGATCCGCCTCGACGCTGCGCAGCGCGGCGGCGCTCAGCGCGGCGCTGGCCCCGGGCCCCAGGGCGGGCGGCAGGGTTCCCAGGATCTCCTCCAGGATGCGGTCGGCATCGGGCAGCGACTGTGGCGTCACCGCGCCGTCCAGCCGGCGCAGCACCTGCTCGAGCGCCGAGTGCATAGCCTGGCCGCGCGCGATCGGATCGGGCTCGGGCTCGAGGCACGAGGGTTGCAGCTCCCGCTCCACGAGCCACTTGACAGGACAGTCACCGTAGGTCTCGAGCGCACCGGCGGAGAGAACACTTACATGGCGGACGTGGCGAAGTGCGACCGCGCCCAGCGATCGGTCCTCAGTCGGCACGCCGGGGGCCGGAGCCCCCGCAAGCGCCCGCGCACCGGCAAGCGCCTGTGCCTCCGCTAGCGCCTGTGCGCGGGCGAGCTCGCGCGCCGTGGGAGCGCTCTCAGGCGCCCAGGTAACGTCAGCGAGCAGCCGGCGGCGCCGGCCCTCGGTCCAGCCCTCGCTCAGGAGCCCGGCGACATCGGCGATGAACGGCGAGGGCAGCTCTAGATTACCCTCCTCGTCTGAGCTGCGGTAGCTGAGCACCACCCGCTCGGTTGCCCTGGAGATGCACGCGTAGAACAGATGGCGCTCGCGCGCCAGCGAATCCTCATGCGGGCGCAGGCGAAGCCCGGAGGCCAAGGCGATCTCCCAGCGGCGCTCATCGGAGAGAAACGGATCGGGTGACCCCGGCATCGGAAAGTGTCCCTCCTGAAGACCGCACACGAGCACTGCGCGGAAGCGCCTGGCCCGGATCGCGAGCGGCCCGGCCAGTAGCACCGCGCCCGGACGGAGGGGGGCCCCGGCTGGTACCCGCAGGGACTCCAGCAGCTCGATCAGCTCGGGGCCGGTAACGCGCTCTCCGACCTCTCCCACCCCTCCCGCCCATCCCATCTCTCCCAATTCCTGAAGCTCTCCCATCGCGCGCAGCAGGGTGGCCAGGGCCTGCGCATCGAGCGCCTGCGCGGGCTCCAGGACGGGTGCCGCGCTCCGTGCGTGCGGGGATCCGAGCGCCGTCGCGGCGCCCTGGTACGGCGCGGCAAAGAGCCGGCGCGCCTGACGGCTAAGCTCGGCGACGGGGTCGCGGGTCTCGCGTAGCTCCTCGATCTCGGCGAGCCTCCAGCCCAGACGGGCGCGCGCCTCGCCGGCGCTGTGCAGTCCCTCCCGCCGCACGCTTGCTTGCAGCTCGTCGGCGATCTCCAGGCGGCGCAGCACCCCCGGTGTGCGCAGGTAGGCCAGGAGGTCCTCCGCACGGGCGTGCTCATCTCCAAGCAGCGCGCAGCGCGCCAGCGCCAGCACGCCGCGGCCGAGCGCCGTGTGCACGAAGGGCAGCTCCAGATCGCTCGCCACGGCGATCCCGCACCGGCGCAGGACGCGCTCCAGCAGCGGTGCGGCGCGCGAGAGCGATCGGTGGACGATCGCCACCTCCTCGGCTCGGGCGCCTGCGCGCAGCAGCGCCAGCACCTCCGCCGCCACGAGCTCGGCCTCGGCACGCTCGCCGCCGGCCTCCAGCAACGCCACCGCGGGGCCCGGGTCCACGCGAGCCGGCGCCGCGGCGGGGCCCGGGTCCGGGCGAGGCGCCACGGTAGAGCTCGAATCCATCCGAGCCGGCGCCGGCTCAAACAGCCTCCGTTCCAGGTGGTGCAACGCCGCCCGAGCGCCGGGCTCGTAGTGCTCGTCGGAGGCGGGCAGCTCGATCACGCGCTCTGCGAGGACCCGCAGCTCCTCGACCGCCTCCGCGCGGGCTGCCAGTGCCGGCCGTCCGGCCTCGTAGGTGAGCGACACGGTCAGCTGCGCCTTGCAATGGTGTGACAGGGTCTCGATTCCGTCGCGCTGCAGCGCATCCAGATCGTCGAAGCCGTAGAAGAAGACGGGCGTATCGCCCCACCGCCCGGGCTGGGCGCGGAGCGCGTCGAGTGCGCGCCATGCGTAGAGCTCGCCATCGACCCAGCCGATCCGGTCCAATTCCGACACGTACGCGAGGTACAACGAGGCGAGCTCCCGTGCGTAGGGCCCGCGCCGCTCGTCAGCCTCCGCCCATGCTCGCAGCGCCACGCCAAAGCGCTGGGGAGATACCAGCGAGCGCTGGAGCTCCACCATGAGCTTCCCCACCGCGGGTGAGAACCCTGGCGCGGCGCAAGAGCTGCCCATCGACGCCAGCCCCGCATGTCGCGCCCGGCGGACGACGCCGCGCAGCACCCACTCTCGCTGCAGCGCCGTGAGCCGTCGTCCCGAGTACCCCGCACGCCGCGCCAGGAGCGCCGCCAAGCCGGCGAACGTCAGCACCGAGTGCAAGACCACCCCGCGCGAGGCGAGCTCCCGCGAGTAGTGCTCGGCGTCGAGCGCGGTCGGGACGACCAGCAGCGCCCCACGGGGCGCTGCTGTGGCGTAGGCGCCGAGAACCTCCCCGGCCTTCGCGCTGTTGGCCGGTCCCAGGACGAGCGTGAGCGGCATCGAGCGACATGGTGGCGGGTGGTGGGGACGGCACTGCCTTGCTCAAGTCCGGCGCCCGAGCCGGCCGATTCCTCGGACGCCGCGACCTTCGCCGCGACGCGTCGTGTTGACCAGCGATCCCGTAGAAGCTGGTAGTACTAGCGGTGCTATCGTGCTGTCGATGGCCAAGATCAGCGTCAGCCTCGAGGATGAGCTTTACGAATGCGTGCGTGAGGCGGCGGGACCAACCGGCATCTCGGGTTGGCTTTCCGAAGCGGCACGCGCCAAGCTGCGGGCCGAGGCGCTGCTCGGGGTTTCGTGCGAGATCGCGCAGGAGACCGGCGGGCCGTACAGCGATGCCGAGCTTTCTGAGGCGCGTGGGTGGCTGCGCTGATCCTCGACACCGGGGCGTTGATCGCCATCGACCGTGGTGATCGCGTGGTCGGAGCGTTGCTGCACGAGGCGGCGCGCGCCGGGATCGACGCGGTGAGTTCGTGCGTTTGCGTCGCCGAGGCGTGGCGCGATCCCGCGCGTCAGGCGCGTCTATCGCACGCGCTCGCCGGGATTCTCGAATGTCCGCTCGATACACGGTCCTCGCGCCAATGCGGAGCGCTGCTGGCCCGGTCACGAACAAGCGACGTCGCCGACGCCGCGCTCTCGCTGCTCGCGGGCACCGACGACGTTGTTATCACCGGCGATGCCGGCGACATCACGCACCTACTCGAAACCATCGGCAGCCGCGCGCGTGTGCGCGCCGTCTGACCCAAGACCGTTGCGGCATACACGGACCCAAACCGCCCGCCTTGGCCCATGGCGCGTCGAGCTCGACGCGCCACTTGCCCTCCGGAGACTGCTGCAGGGCGAGGCGGGCGCGGAAGCTCCTTCCGGACTTGCCCTTGAAGCCGGTCGCCGGCTGCTCGGTGCGCCCGGTCTTGATCAGCTC
>JALYUQ010000298.1 GCA_030853685.1 Actinomycetota bacterium
ACCCCCTGCAAAGCACCACAACGCCCCGCGCGCCACGCCAGCCACCGAGGCGCTGCTTGACAGACGAGGGCCGACCGCGCTACCCGCGCTCAGCCCTCAACTGACCCCCGGAAACAGCACAAGCGCCGATATTCGGCGCTCGGCACTGGCGTCAGCAAGTTCGGCGCGGCACGCACGAGTCAATCACGCGAAGCCTCGTGACAGGTATCGGGACGCTTGTGAGGACGCCTGAGCGGCCGCCTCTTGAGCGAATGAACCTTCTCATCCTGCCACTATCGCCAACGCTTGTAAATGTCCGATCGTCCTCGGTCACGAACTCGAGGACCGAACTGTTGCTGGCACCGGCGGTGTCAACGACGTAGGCGCCGTAGTGGGCCATCGCCCTCATGATCGCCCGCTCCCACCTGGGTGCGCGTGTCGCCGCGATCTCCTCGGAGCTCATCTTTAGCTGCAGGAGGTTTCCGAGGTGCGGACCAAACCCGTCCCGCGCACACAGCTTGTCGCCTCGGCCCGTGGAGGGAGAGGGCCAAACATCCCGGTAACTTACGCACGGAACGACCACGGCTAGCGCATGATGTACTTGCCCAGCGGCCAGTTCCGGAGCGCGAATCAAACCCCCGAGAGCCCCGAGATAGGATGCTGAGCTGTCGCTGCCCAGACCAGTGCCCTTCGCGGGGCCGATTCGGATGCTGTTGCCCGCGGAGACAACCATCTCGCCATGTGCCGGAGCAGTGGCCTGCGAGAAGTCGTACTCCAACTCATGGATCTGGTCAACAACCGTCATGTGGCCATCATACGCAGCCTCGGGCAACGCCCCTCTCGGGATCCGCAGCCTCATGCCGGGTTTGCACGAGTAGGCCCCGGTACACCGCACCCTTACGAACGGGTCGCTGGGATTCGACCAGTAGACAGGCCGGCTGCCGTCCGCGGAGAGGACGAACCTATCCCCGTCACCTTGGATGGACCAATTGCTCGAGCGCATGTACGCGACGGTCGCGACCGAATC
Organism: Actinomycetota bacterium; assembly: GCA_030853685.1. Classification (GTDB taxonomy): domain Bacteria; phylum Actinomycetota; class Thermoleophilia; order Solirubrobacterales; family Solirubrobacteraceae; genus Palsa-465. Next base: position 1,007 of record JALYUQ010000298.1, read on the forward strand.
GGAGGCGATTCGTGGGTTTGGCGAAATCGGGGTATTAAATGGCGAGTCGGGTCCGTACGGCCGCCAGCACGCCGGCGGCCAGCGACCTGCGTCCGTGGAGAACGAGCCAAACCGCTCTGGACAAAGCTCGTGCTTCGCCGCCGGAGCGGCCACCGACGTACCACAGGCAAGGCAGGCGGTCGCTGTTGCAACCAGGCCTGCAACATAGGCAGCGGGCCGCTTAAAAAGTCGCCCTGGCTCCTGCGAGGCCGCATCCAACGTCTGCGGCGTGGAGTCGCGGCCACCTTTGCGCTTTGCCAGCGCCATTAGTCCACCGTTCAGCGGCTGAAATTTGAGCCTAGACATCAAGGAAGCCCTACCTCTCTTACGTCTATCGTCGGATTGTGCCGCGCCTAAGAGTCGGCGACGAACGTAAGGACCTACGTTATCAGGAAACCTCCAGCACCAAAATCGAAGCCCCTTTGAGATCGCCGGGACTCGCCGCCCCGGCGACTTAGTCTAGCTTTGTGATTGCAGTCAGGCGGCGAAGGCGGCGTCAGACATGCGTCTTTTTCACCCACCATTTACCCGAGCGATCGTCACGGCTTAGTTCTGCTGCCCCTTCAGGTAGGGAGCTGAGAAATTCGTCCACGGCCGAGCGTGCACCCGGCCATAGTTCTGGCTCGTCGTACTCGTCGAACGCGGCGATGCCACCAATTTGAAGGTTCGGCCACAAATTTGTCAGGCATGAGCGATAGGATTCATACAAGTCGGCATCAATGTGAAGAAGCGCTATGTTTCCGTCGAATTCTGGCAGCGTCCGTTCGAACAAGCCTGGGACAAGGCTGACGGTCTGGAGAATCTCGGCATGGCTCCATCCGTACGCAGCCAATTCGTCGTGGACGCGGTGGGTGCTCGCATGCTCAAACATTCCGGCTGAGGCGATGCTGGTTTCATGAGTGACATCGGCGTCGCTCGGAGGCGGCAACCCCTCCCAGGAATCAAACCCCCATAGGCACCGAACCTGACCCGTGGCCCTCATCAGGCTTGCGAACATCGCGAGGCTTGACCCGTCGGCAACCCCGCACTCCACTAGGTCTCCGGGCACTGAGGCGACTTGCTCTAGGAGGCTATTGAAGTGCACAAGTTTGACGAACCAGTCGGCACTCAGCGGGACGGCCCGCGTTCGACCAGGCGTAATCTGGACCTGAAAGACCCGTCCCAGGGTCGCATTGATGCGCCGCGTCAAATCACTCATCGCTCAGCCGGTTACCTTTGTCGCGAGATGGAGTGCCCCCCGCGCTCAGCCCGTCAGCGTATCGCAGTCCACAGGAGGATGGGGCTTGAAGCGTCATCTAGTCGTCCGCCTGAGAGAGCCGCTCCAGCACCAGCCGTCTTACCTCTCCCCCATCGGCGCGACCCTTGCTCTCGCGCATCACGTTGGCGACGAGCGGGCCGACCGCCTTCGTGTTGCCGGCACGAACCTGCTCCGCCGCCCTGGGATTCAATGTGATGGCGCGCTTGACCAAAGCGGCCACCTCGCCATCGTCGCCATCCGCCCCGCCGAGCGCACCGAGCCCCTCTCGAGCGACAATCACCCCAGGCGAGCCACCCTCGGCGACGAGGAGCGTAAGAACTTCCCTGGCGGCCTCTCGGCTGACTTCCTTAGCCTCGACCATCGCTGCGAGGGCGGCGAGCGCTCCAGGCGCGACCTTGCTGCGCGCCGGATCGGCGTCCGAGCCGATCCGCTCGACGAGCTGCGGGATCCAGTTGGCGAGCTCGACCGGTCCGGGACCGACAACGGTGCCATTCTCAGCAGATGCGCCCGCGGCTCCTGCAATCAAGAGCTCGAAGTAGTCGCCGAGCTCCGCGCGGAACGCGAGTTCACGCGCCCGCTCGGCACTCAATCCCATGTCGCGCTCGAAGCGATCGGCGCGCTGTGCTGGGAGCTCGGGCAAGGCTCCGCGAGCGCCCGCGAGCAGCTCTTCGGTGCTCAGCAGCGGCACGAGGTCGGGCTCGGGAAAGTAGCGGTAGTCGTGCACTTCCTCCTTGGAGCGCAGCACAGTCAAAGCACCTGAGGAAGGATCGAAGTGCAAAGTCTCCTGGACGACGGCCTGGCCGGACTGGCACAGCTTGACCTGGCGATCGAGTTCAGCCCTGACCCCCCGCTCGAGGAAGCGGAACGAGTTCATGTTCTTCAGCTCGGTCTTCGTCCCGAGCTCGGCTGAGCCGCTCGCCCGGACCGAAACGTTGGCGTCGCAACGCAGCGAGCCCTCGTCCATGTTCACGTCCGAGACGCCGAGCTGGCGCAGCGTGACGCGCAGCAGTGTCAGCCACTCGCGCGCCTGCTCAGGTGAGCGCAGGTCGGGCTCGGTCACGATCTCCACCAGCGGCGTCCCGCCGCGGTTGAAGTCAACGACGCTTCGCCCCGATCCGTGTATGCGGCCGCTCTCCCCCGTGTGGACCAGCTTGGCCGCGTCCTCCTCCAGGTGGACGCGATGGATGCGCACGTCACCGAGCCTCCCGCCAGCGCACAGCGGCACGTCGTACTGGGAGATCTGGTAGCCCTTGGGGAGATCGGGATAGAAGTAGTTCTTGCGGTGAAAGAGCGAGCGCTGCGCGATCTCACAGTCGAGTGCGAGGCCGATCATCACCCCGAAGCGGACCGCCCGCTCGTTGAGCACCGGGAGCGCTCCGGGCAGGCCAAGGCACACCGGGCAGGTGTGGATGTTCGGGGCATCGCCGAAGGACAGCTCACAGCCGCAGAACATCTTCGTGCGCGTGGCGAGCTGGACGTGGATCTCGAGGCCGATGACCGGCTCGTAGCCGGTGCCAGCGGTGTACGCAACGCTCATCTGCGGACCACGCTTCCATCGAACCCGATCGCTTGCTCAAGCGCATAAGCGGCGTCCAGCAGCCGGCTCTCGCTGAATGGCGGCCCGGCGAGCTGGAAGCCCACCGGCAGACCATCGCTCAGGCCCGAGGGAATCGAGACCGCCGGAATCCCGGCCAGCGACATGGGGACGGTGCAGAAGTCGTTCAGGTACATGGCCAGCGGATCATCGGTCTTGGCGCCGAGCTCGAACGCCGTCCCAGGGCTCGTGGGCGTGACCACGAAGTCAAACTTCTCGAACACCTGGCGAAAGTCCTCAGAGATCTTCGTGCGCACCTTCTGCGCCGTGCCGTAGTAGGCGTCGTAGTAGCCGCTGGAGAGCGCGTAGGTGCCGAGCATGATCCGGCGCTTGACCTCGGCTCCAAAGCCGTCCGAGCGGGTCTCGCTGTACATCCTGTTGAGGTCGGCACCAATGCCCTCTCCGCCGGCCCGCAGGCCGTAACGGACGCCGTCGAAGCGGGCGAGATTGGCCGACGCCTCGGCCGGCGCGATCAGGTAGTACGCCGAGAGGGCGTGCGGGGCGTGGGGCAGCCGGCAGCGCTCGACCACGGCGCCCAAGCTCTCGGCCAGCGCGATCGTCGCCTCGAAGCTCGCGCGCACGCCACACTCGATGCCCTCCCCCGCGAGCTCCTCGGGTACTCCCAAGCGGATGCCGCTCAGATCTTCGGCCCTGGGAAGCTCAATCTCCTCATCGAGCTGCACCGATGTCGAGTCGCGCCCGTCGTGACCCACCATGTGTGCCAGCAGCAATGCCGCGTCGGTCACGTCGCGCGTGAGCGGGCCGGCCTGGTCCAGCGAGGAGGCGAACGCGATCATCCCGAAGCGTGAGCACGCGCCGTAGGTTGGCTTGACCCCGACGATCCCGCACAGGGCCGCCGGCTGGCGGATCGAGCCCCCGGTGTCGGTGCCGATCGCCCACGGCGCCAGGCCGCCCGCGACCGCAGCGGCGCTCCCGCCCGAGGACCCGCCCGGCACGCGAGCACGATCCCAGGGGTTGAGCACCGGCCCGAAGGCCGAGTGCTCATTCGAGGAGCCCATCGCGAACTCGTCCTGGTTGGTCTTTCCGAGCAGCGGCGCGCCCGCGCACTGCAGCTTCTCCACGACAGTAGCGGTGTAGGGCGGGCGATACCCCTCCAGGATGCGCGATCCCGCCTGGCTCGGGATGCCCGCGGTGCAGAAGAGGTCCTTGACCGCAAGCGGGACGCCGCCCAGCGGGGCGGCGTCAAACGATTCCCCTTGCAGGTGTCCCGCCACCACCGGTTTCGGCGACCCGTCTGCCACCCATGTGAACGCGTTCAGCTCGTCGGCGCTCGCGCGTTTGCGGTAGGCCTCGAACAGTTCCTGCGGATCGAGCTCGCCTGCGCGGACGGCTGCGACCGCGGTGGCGGCCGTCAAGTCGGTCAGGTCCCCCGTCCCGCTCATCACGGGCGTGCTCGTGCGCTCGTCATCCGTCCTGCGCAACTGGGCTCGGTACACCGAAGCCGCCTGCGACGGGCTCGGGCGCTGCCTGCAAAGCGCGCTCTGCGGGCAACGACGGCTCGGGATCGTCGGATCGCAGCACGTTGACCACATCCACCACATGCGACGTTGGCGCGACGGCCTCGAGGTCCAGCTCGCCGATCTTCTCGACATAGCCGAGCACCCTCGAAAGCTCTGCCACCATCTGCTCAACCTCCTCCTCGCTGAGCCGCAAGCGAGCCAGCCTCGCGACATGGAGCACCTGCGCGCGATCAATCATCAGTGGCTCATTCTAGGCGCGTCCACGGGGTCAGAGCCGAATCATCATGGGCGGTCGCAACTCATCGCGGCCGATCAGCACGCGGTAGACGAGAAGCGCGGCTGTGATGGCACCAAACGCTCACGCCAGTTCGAGGCTGTTTGCGTCCTGCGAGCGGTGGACGGCGTGGAGCAACCGGACACCCAGACAGCCATCTCAGGATAGTCAGTCCCTGCCAGGCGTTCTCGGCCCACATGGGCCTCGCCTGCGGAGGAAGCCTCTCGTCGTGCCGCCGTGCCGTACCGTACCACTTGACCAGAAACTTCGAGCCAAGCAGTAGCACGGCATGACGGCACCCAGTTGCTCGCCGCAAAATGAATCCTTGGCGGACGCGATGCGGAGCGGACGTGAGAACCGCCAACGCTATGGAAGAGGTGCATTCGACAAGGGCCAGCGCCGAATGACCGAAGTACAACCCGATAGGCGACTGCCCGCTTGGTTCCTATGAAAGCCTTCGCCGTTGCTCAAACCTCAAACACGAATCCAGTAAAGTTCCCCGAGCATATGCCCCTACCACATCTAACCTTGATGAGTCACGCAATGCCCGACGTCGTCGAACGGGAGCGTCGATTCTACAACGAGAGCCACGGAGCGTACAGGCGTTACCGCAAAGCCATTTGGCGAGCAATTGGTGCATTCAACCGCAACTCTGAGCTGCGCGATCTTTACGATCCGCGCGAAAAGCGAGTGCTGCTTTACGGCTGCGGCCCGGCGAATGAAACGGATGAGCTTCTCAATGCGGGCGCGGCTTCGGTCGCTGGGATCGACATCTCCGATGTCGAGATCTTGGAGGCCCAGCGTCAGGCACACGATCGCGGTTACGCAGGGAGGGTCGAGTTTCGTGTTGCGGACGCGCACGAAACGGGCTTCCCGGATGATTCATTCGACCTGATTGTGGGAACGGCGATCCTTCATCATCTCGATCTTCCGAGCGTCCTGGATGAGATTCGGCGGATCCTGACCCCCGGTGGCCGAGCCGTGTTCCTGGAGCCCCTCGCTCACAATCCTTTGCTGCGCCTCGGCCGACGGCTTACGCCGGCCGCGCGCACCGATGACGAGCACCCCTTCACGGTCCAGGATTGGCAGCATTGCGCTGATGCCTTTTCCAGTTTCTCGCATCGAGAAGTCGAGTTGATCAGTATTCCCTTGATGCCGTTGAACCTCCTGCTACCACGCATCTGGCAGGAGGCACTCGCCCGACGCGTGCGGGTACTCGATGACCAGCTCCTTGGGCGCTACCCGCGGTTGCGACCGCTGGCACGGACGACCCATCTGGTCCTCGAGTAGAGGTCTAGCTAGGGCATTGACATACTTGACTCACCCGCGCTGACGTAGTACACTCACCTGTATGAGCACGAAGCGCTTGCCGAGCACGCTTATCGAAGCGATCCGCTACTTCTCCGACCCTGACGTTTGCACCGAGTTCGTCGCCAAT
>JALYUQ010000299.1 GCA_030853685.1 Actinomycetota bacterium
GTCCGCCGACCGGCAGGCCGGCCGGCCGCGCGGTGCAGCGCTCGCGCCGGTGCGATTCGATTTCGGCGCCGAACACTTCCAGCGCGCTCTCGACGAACTTCGCGGCGCCGTCGGGATGGTTGCAGGCGCCCCGCCCGCGGACCTCCGCCGTCCAGCGGAGCACGCGGTCGTGATCGCGGTCGTGCCCAACCCCGTCCGCGATTGCGCCGACCGCATCCGCGATCGCCCGCAGGCCGAACACGCACGGCCCGCACTGTCCGGCCGACTGCCCCGCCAGATAGCCGATCACGCGCGCGCTCTCGTGCAGCCCGCACGAGCTCTCGCCGAGTGCGATCAGAACACCCGCCCCGAGCGCGCAGCCGACCATGCGCAGGTCTTCACGGGAGAGCCGGAGCGCGAGTGCCCGCGAGGCGTCCACCCAGGTCCCGAAGTAGCCGCCGACGAGCAGTGCCTGCAATGGCTCCGTCGAGCCCCCGGCAGCCGCTAGCAGATCGGTCATCGGGGTCCCGAACGCGAGCTCGTAGACGCCGGGCACGGCCACCGCTCCGGAGATCGTCACGAGCGCCGAGCCGGGATCCGCGTTGGTGCCGAGCTCGCGGTACCAGAGTCCGCCATAGCGCGCGACGAGCGCGATCTGGGCAAGGGTCTCGGGATTCTGCACGAGCGTGGGGCGACCCCGATAGCCGCGCTCATACGGGCGCGGCGGCACCAGCGTGGGCTTGGGCGCCCCTCCGTTCAGGCGCTGGATCACAGCACTCTCCTCCCCAGTGACGTAACCATCCGGTGCGGATGCGAGGCTGATCGTCACCTCGTCGCTGCGGCGCAGCGCAATCGCGCTTTGGAGCGTCCGCAGGGTGTCGAGCGCGCTATGGCGGACGTTGACCAACACTTCGCGGGCGCCGATCGCGCGCGCGGCGAGCACCGCGCCATCGAGCACGAGGTGCGGAAGCTTCGAGAGCAGCAGCCGGTCCTTGGCGCTCGCGGGCTCGGTCTCTGAGCCGTTGACCACCAGCGCGCTGCTACCGCGCCGTTCGGAGACCGATCGGAGCTTGCGCGCCGTCGGGAAGTCCGCCCCTCCGCGTCCGCGCAGGCCACTGAGCTCCACCTCCGCGATGAGCTCTGCGGTGGACGGGCGGGGGACCGGACCGTGGACGCGCTCGTGATCGGCGAGCGTCATCGGCATCCCTCCGGGATCGAGGCCGGCGAGCATGCGCGGAAGGCCTTGCGGCCCGGTCGTCGTCACGCTCATGCGCCGGTCTCGACGGAGATGACGTTTGGCGCGCCGGTCACGGTGCAGTCCCAGCCGAAGTGGCAGGCGGGCGCGCCGGTCACGGTGCCGTCCCAGCCGAGGTGGCAGACAGCGTGCCGGTAACGGTGCCGGTCTGGCTGTCGATGTTCAAGTTCCCGCGCAGGTCGAGCTCCGATCCAGACGAATCCGCGACCCGTGCCACGAACCGCTGCCCCTGTAGGGAAAGGATCTGGCCCGTCATGATCGACGATAGCCCGTTCGCGATCAGGTCAACCTGACTTCCGGTCATCGACAGCCCACCGCCGTCGATCGGCGTCCCGGCGAGACGCAAGCGCAACCTTCCGCGCGCGCCGCCGCTCAGGCGCAGCGCCAGGTCGTCGATCGCGCCTCCCGGCTCGGAGGATTGGGTGACGGTGCCCCGAAGACGCGCCGAAAAGGGAGCGCTCAGCGTGCTCCCGCCCGCCTGGGCGGTCCTGCCCGCCCGCGCGGTCCTGCCCGCCTGCGTGGACGGGGTGCTCGCGTGGACCGGCGCGTGCGTCTTGCGCAGCACCGTGGATGGCGTTCCGGCGCGTCGCGCCCAGCCTTGCTGCAACGGTCCCGCAAGCGTGAAGACCGCCAAGCCCAGCGGCGTTGCCAGAAGGAGCCCAAACGATGGTGCGCGCCAACCCTCGCGCGCGGGCGCGGAGCGCCCGATGCGCACCCACACCGCGATCAGGACCGCCGCGATGCACGCAATCGTCAACGCCAGCATCCACCCGGCCGTCGTGTCGGTACCCGTGCCGAGCCCATGGAAGACCGCTACCGGCCAGCTCGCGTACGCGAGCCAGTGAACTGCACGCCATGCCCGGTAGCCGAGACGACGCCGGACCACGCTCGTGATCACGAGCGCGAGCAGGATGTCGAACGATAGGGCGCCCAGGCCGAGCCAGAGTGGTCGATAGCTCGAAGCGAACGGGATCACGGCGTCGGTCAGCGCGATCGGCGCGAAGCCGTCGAGCACGCTGGTGACGATGTGCAACACGAGCACGACCATCACCAGCAGCGACACGTCTCGATGCAGCGTGTCGATCGCAAACCGCGGCCAGCGCGGGGCGGCAAAGCGAAGCGGACCGAGCACGCCGAGCACGACGCTCGCGCTCAGCAGCAGCAGCGCCACAACGCCAGTGCCACGCGCTAGGTACCAGTACGCGCTCGGCCCGACGGTGACCGCCAGGACGGTCACGCCAGCCCCGCCCCCATCGGTTGGACGCCGGCCGCGGCGCTCATGCCGGTGCTACCGCCGGCCGATTCGACGCCGGCCGTCGCGACGGTCATGCCAGTGCCACCGCCAATCGCGGCGCAGGAAGTCAGGTCGTCGCCCTGCGAGGGCCAGCCGGCCAGGTGACGGACGCGCCCGTCCACGGCGACCAGCCGGCTCGGCAACGCCAGCGACTGCAACCAGGCCTCCGCGCGCTCGCCACGCACGATCGCTGCGGTGCTGGCGATGTTGGCGTCCAGGCAGGATCCGGCCGCGACGCTGACCGTCCGCCAGGCGCCGCGCGCGGGAGCGCCGGTGCGGGGATCGATCAAGTGGTGGACGGTTCGCTCCCCTGCGTGCCAGCGGCGTACCGTCGTGCTCGATGTCGCGAGCCCCCCGGAGCGCACCGTGATCCACTGGCCGGGCTCCTCGAAACCGGATCGGTGATCGTCGGTCACTCGGATGCTCCAGCCGCCGGGCGGCGGCGCGCCTGAGGTCGCGAGGTCTCCGCCGAGGCTCACCAGCACCCCACAACCGGCGTGTTGGAAGGCGAGCGCCACAGCACGGTCGGCCGCCAGCGCCTTGGCGGTGGCGCCGAGGTCGAGCTTGACCCCCCGGGCAAGCCGAACGGTGCTCGCTTCGGGATCGACCCGCACCGTGCGCCAGCCTGCGACAGCCGCCACCCGAACCGGATCCGTGACAGCAGAGCCGACAGAGCCGAAGTCACAGTCATAACCGAGCGCGATCAGCGCCTGGCCGATCGTCGGATCGACATCGCCGCCGGTCAGGCGAGCGGCTCGCAGCGCGGCCATCACGGCATCGAGCAGCAGCGGGCTCACGCGCAGCGGCGCTCTCCCTGCTGCGTCGTTCAACCCCGTGAGCTCGGAGTCCTCGCGGAAGCGAGAGCAGGCTCGATCAAAGGCGGCGACGACTTCGGTCACCGCCGCATGAGCGCTTGCGAGCCGCGCCGGATCGGCGACTGCTACGACCGCAGTACAGCCGAGCGCCGGAAATTGGATGCTTGTCTGCGTCATCGGTCCTGGGCGTGCGGGATTACCGCCCGCGGTCAGGAGCCGCCTGAAACGACCCCTCCACCGCCGCTCGAGGCCTGGGGGGCCGGTGCTGGCGCGGGAGTCGGAGCGGGCGCGGGGGAAGACGCGGCGGGCGCCGACGGAGCTGACGGCGTCTGGGACTGGCTTGGGGACGACTGCGGCGAGGGGGCGGCAGACTGGGGCGACTGGCTGGGCGCCTGCAAGCCGAGCTGGCCCGGGCTGGCGGGTGCCGGCATCTGCTGCGAGGCCTGCACCGGTGCGGGTGTCCGGGTGCTGTCGGCGACTCGAACTGCACCGCGCGCTCGCACCGCGCGGCCCGGGGCGACCGCGGACACGAGCGCCGCGAACGCCGCCGTCAGCGCGGCCGCGGCGCCGATCGTCCAGCGCCGTGCCCGGCTCACGCGCCGCAACGCGGCATCGCGTTGATGCTGGGCGGCTGGTCGGCTGCGCTGCGCTGATTCTCGATGCTCTTGCTCCATCGTGTCCACATTATTCGCGATCAACATCAGTTCGCGCTAATAACGGCGTGAGAATTCGCCTAATCATCCGACGCCGGGGCAGAATCCCCACCCCGTGCCGACGCGCTCCGCGCACGTCTGCCTTGATCGCGCGCTTGGCCCCGAAGAGCCTTCCCAAAGGAGGACGCAATCCGCCGCTACCGATGAGCGACGAGCTTGCCAGCCTACGCGCCGTCTGCGTCCAGCTTGGCCTGGGACTGCTCGGCGCTTGATCGCTCCGGGATCAACATCGAGACGACGCGGAGCGCCGTCAGGGCCCGGCCCGGGAATCGGCCGCTAAAAGGCTTCCCGGACCTGCGCTTCAACCATCGAGCACCGGAAGCTCGACGCTGAACGCCGCACCAT
>JALYUQ010000022.1 GCA_030853685.1 Actinomycetota bacterium
TTCCCTCGCCGCCTCTCTATCTCTCTATCCTCACCGCGTGCACATCGCCGCGCTGACGCCGCCCGAGCAGCGTGTGCTCGGATGCCTGATCGAGAAGCGCTGGACGACGCCCGAGCAGTATCCGCTGTCGCTGAACGCGCTGCGGTTGGCGTGCAACCAGTCGACCAATCGCGATCCGGTCACCGACTATGACGAGGCTACGGTACGAGATGGGGCGCAGCGGCTCTGTCGCTACGGCTTGGCGCGCCTGGCCAGCGGCGCCGGAAGCCGCACAATCAAGTACCGCCACCTGGCCGAGACCGCCCTCGGCCTCGGCCGAGAGGAGCTCACGCTCCTCAGCATTTTGATCCTGCGGGGGTCACAGACGCCGGGGGAGCTGAAAGCCCGCAGTGAGCGGATGGCCACGATCGGCTCGCTGGCCGGCGTCGAGCGCGTGCTCGGGGTGCTGCGTGAGCGGGGCTATGCCCGTCGCCTAGATCGCCGGCCCGGCCAGAAGGAGGACCGCTTTATGCATCTCCTGGGTGAGCAGAACCAGGCGGGAGGCCGGAGCGAGCAGGAGGACCGGGACGAGCAGGCTCCGCAGCCGGCACCGGCGGTGGGGGGAGCTCCGGCGCGACCCGTAGCGCAAGGAGCACTCGCCGCACGTGTGGCGGCGCTCGAAGCCGAAGTCGCGGAGCTACGCGCCGAGCTGGTGGCGCTGCGGCGGTAGCCAGCTACCAGGAAAGCGCAGCGCGGCGAACTGCGGGTCACCTTCTCGGTTCATCAGGTCCTCAGGTCGGGAGTGCCAACCCGACCAGATAGGTGGCACCGCCCACGATCACGCCCGCGAGCGTCATCTCCAGGCCCGCCGACCACCAGATCCGCAATGTCACCAGCGACTTCGCCGCGCCGACCAGGAAGTGCGCGAGGATCGAGACGACCGCTGCCGCTACGATCGCGACGGTACCGGTCGTGATCATAAACGGAATCACCGGCACGATCGCGCCAAGGCCGGTGGAGACACCCGCGGCCAGCGCCGCTTGGGCGGGGTCGCCGCGGTGCTCGGTGCTTCCAAACTCTTCGGCAGACAGCACCTTCAGCATCGCGTCGGGCTGCGAGGACATCCGCTCGGCAAGCTCGTCCGCGGTCGCCGCGTCGATCCCCTTGAGCTGGTAGAAGAGCGATAGCTCCTCCTTCTCCTCCTCAGGATGCTCTGCGATCTCCTGGCGCTCGCGCTCGACATTGGCGGCCATCACCTCGATCTCCGAGCGTTCGGCGAGAAAGGCGCCGGTCGCCATCGACAGAGCCGAGGCGATCGCGCCCGCGAGACCCGCGGTCAGCACCGAGCTCGATCCGCCGGTCGCGCCAGAGACTCCCGCGACAATCCCGAACACGGCCGCGAGGCCGTCATTGGCACCGTATATGGAACCAGAGATCCAGCCGCCGCCGGTCTGATGCCACCGCTCGCGCCCCAGGATACGGTCCAGGCGAGCGCGGGCGCCGGGCACCGCCAGCGGCGGCTCGGGCGTTCCCGAGTCGGGGCCGGCGACGGAGCCACCACCAAGACCCGAGACCCCCGGCGCCTCCTCGCCATCGGCGCCCCTGCGCATGTCCGCCACCGCCATCGAGTGTGATCGCTCCTCCTTGCGGATCTCGCGCAGGAGCTTGTCGGTCTCGGGGTCTCCGGTCGGGCGCTTGTAGAGACCGCCGACCTCCTCGTCCTCGGCCGCCTCTCGCGCGGCCAGTAGTCGATCCATCGGCGCGATCCGCGCCTGGAGCGCCAGCCACCGCGGGACCCGCACACTCGATGCGTCGGGCACCGCGATACCGAGCTCCTGCATCCGGTCTTCCAGGCGCCTGCGGTGCCCACCCTCGGCCTGCGCCATGCGGCGCAAGATGACCGCCTCCCGATCCTCCATCCGGCGTGCGATCAGCTCATAGACGCCACCGGCGACGATCTCGCCCCGCCATGCCTTCAGCAGCCGCTCGCCGGCCTCATCCGAGCGTGCGTCCGAGACCGTGCCCGGCACCCGCTAGCGCTCGGCAGGACCCGCTGCGACCGCGGAATCGGCTGGCACTGCGGGATCCGCTGGCACGGCTGACACTGCGGGATCCGCTGCCACGGCCGGGCCGTCGGCACCCGCTGCTGACACAACGGGATGCGCTGACACGAGACCGGGAACGGCCTCGTTGACGCTCAGCACCTGAGCCGGGCGCCTGCGCCGGGGTCGGTGCGGGCGAGGCCCACTTCTCCGGTCGCTCGGGCTTGGGCAGGCGCAAGCGCCGCCACCACAGCCCCACCAGGCCAGCCCGCCAGAACACATAGCCTGTCCAGTCGGGGAAGATCGAGAAGTCCATCCGCGCGAAGTGGGCCAGCGCACGCCTGCCGAGGTAGAGCGTGCGCAGCACAACGGCCAGCCGCGGATAGAGCGGCTGGCGCTCGCTCGACGCGCGCACGCGGCGCAGAAGTCGCTTCCACAGCCAGGGTGGCGGCTTGACCAGGCAGAGCACATACAGCAGCAGGTTACCAACTCGGGGCGGAATCACGAAGAAGCTCGAGTCGATCTTGTCGCTAGCTGCCCATGGGTCTGAAAGATCCACTTCCGCTGGATATGCGCGAGCGCCGGATCGCCGTCATTGCGGTGCCAGCCTTGGCTACAGGATGCCGATCTCCGAGTTGTCTCCGACGAGGAACCGGTACGCATGCGGCTGGCGCTGATCGCGGCCGATCTTGACATTGCGACCCAGTAGCGAGGATTCCATGCGCCCCGCGAGGTCGCAGACCGAGGAGCCGGCGAGCAGGATCGAGTGCTCGATCTCGGCGTTGCGGATCGTGCAGCCCTCGCCGACCGCGGTATACGGCCCGACATAGCACTGGCTGAGCCGTGCCTGCGCGCCGACGATCGCGGGACCACGGATCGCCGAGCGCTCTAGCCTGGCACCCGCCTCGATCACCACCCTGCCCTCGACCTGCGAGTCCACCAGCTCGCCGTCGAGGCGGCCCTCGATCGTGTCGAGCACCAAGCGGTTGGCCGCCAGCATGTCCTCCAAGCGGCCTGTGTCCTTCCACCAGCCCTTGACGATGTGGGGCTCGATCCTCAGACCTTCATTCACCAGATGCTGGATCGCGTCTGTGATCTCGAGCTCCCCGCGAACCGACGGCTTGATCGCCCGGGCGGCCGAGTGGATTGCCGGAGTGAACATGTAGACCCCGACGAGCGCGAGGTCGGTCCGGGGCGCAAGCGGCTTCTCGACCAGCTGCACGACGGATCCGCCGTGCAGCTCGGCGACGCCATAGTGCTCGGGGTCCGCAACGTGCGTCAACAGGATCAGCGCATCGGGCTGGTTTTCGACGAACGCCGCCACGAGCCCCTCGATCCCTCCTTGCAGGAGGTTGTCGCCCAGGTACATGACGAAGGACGAATTGCCCAGAAACGGCTGCGCGGTCAATACGGCGTGCGCCAACCCGAGCGGCTCTGCCTGCGGGATGTAGCTCAGCTTGACGCCGAACTGGGAGCCGTCGCCCGCGGCTGCCCGTATCTCCTCGCCCGTCTCGGGGGCGATGATGATCCCCACCTGCTCGATTCCGGCCTTGGCCATCGCCTCGATTCCGTAGAAGAGAACGGGCTTGTTGGCTACGGGAACCAGTTGCTTTGCGCTGGTGTGGGTGATCGGGCGCAGACGGGTGCCCTTGCCCCCGGAGAGGATCAGCCCTTTTAGGTCTTGCATGCCGTGGCGCCGATCGCCTGCGCCGCGGCGCGCACCGCCTCCCTGGCGTCTTGCGGCTCGAGCACCACCGCGTCGCCGGCTTCCTTGAGCGTCTCGCGCACGAGCCAGTCCACCCCCGCGAATCCGAGCTCGACGATCACCGCCCCGCCCTGAAGCTCGTCCACCACGCGGCGCTCCTCACGCGCCCAGCGCGCGCGCTCCGAGGAGATCCAGACCTTGGCCCGGCGCGAGGCAGGGACCTCGCCCGTGCGGGGCCAGCCGTCGACCCCGGCGGCGGGATCGACATCACGGCGCGCCACGAAGCGCTCGCCGGTGACAGTCGCGGACTTGATCCGGTCCAGGCGAAAGTGCCGCACGCTGTCACGCGAGGGGTCGAAGCTCGCTACGTACCACCCCTCACGCCCGTTGATCAAGGCATACGGCTCGACCAGCCTGATTGACAACTCGTCCTCGTTCTCCTTGTAATACTCAAAGGAGAGCAGATGACGGCCCGCAATCGCGCGGGACACGATCGCCACGATCTCTGTGTCGTCTCCTCCGGGCGAGGCAACTTGGAGACCCTCGTGGACTGGATCCCCGCCCAGGGCGGCGACGACCTTCTGGCGCACCTGCGACAGCGAGCCCTCGGGGATGTGCTCGCCGATCAAGTCGATCGCCGCGACCAGTGCCTTAGCCTCGATCGGTAGCAGCCGGGCCGGGCGCGCGAATGAGTCGCCGTATGGCTCTGGGTCGACCTCGATCGTTCCGTCCGCACCGATCTCGGCGTACAAGACGTAGGTTCCAGCGCCGAAGTTGACCACGTTCAACAGCGAGACGTCCTCACGCAGCTCTTGGCCGGAAACCTTGAGCGCTTCTGAGAGCCCTTGCGCGTCCAGCTTGCGCCCGGCACGCCCGGCGTCGATCAGGATGCTCGCCAAGGTGACCAAGCGAGCGAAGCGCTCGGGCCTGATCGCCGCTTCGGGACGGTCCCCGTTGCCATCCGGACCGGCCTCGGGCGGAGCGCCGGACGCGCTGCGCCCTTGGGGGCCTTGGTGGTGGTGGGCCCCGTCACCGGTGATCGGGGGCGCGATCTGCGGCTCGCCGGTATGTCGATCGATCAGCAGCGTCAAGCGCTCGCGGAGCTGGACTGCCAGCTCGGGCGGTCCCGCGATGCGGGCATGCTCGCCGAGGCCCAGAACCCATGCGATCAGCTGACGCGCATTGGCATAGCGCGTCAAGAAGAGCCGGTCACCGTCCTCGCCCGCGGGGCGCACCTCGCCGTAGCGACCGAAGTGACGCTCGATCTGCCACGCGATCCGGCGACCGATCCAAACCTCGGCGGTCCCGATCGGCTCGCCGAACTGCCAATCGATGCGATTGGCGTACGCGCGCGGGTCGAAATCCGTGGGACGCTGAAAGTCGTGCTCCGCCTTCGTGGCATAGCCAACCTTGCCGTGGATGCGGGACAGCCGGAAGACGCGAACCGCGCGGCGCTCGTGCGCGCGCCCGACAAGGTAGAACTGACCGCCCTGATAGAGCAGTTGATAAGGGTCAACCTGGCGGGCGCCGAGCGCATCCCGCTCCATCGTGTAGTAGTCGAACGCGATCGCCTTGCGGCGAAAGATCGCGGTTTCGATCTTCGCCAGGCGCTGTGAGACCTCGTGGCCGCCAGCAGACCCCGTGATCCCGAGCGCCACGGTGCGCTGCTCGGGAGCGCTCAGCGGACTGGGACGACCCCAGGAGATCTGCTGCAGCGCCAGGCGCATCGGCTCGGCATAGGCGAACTCGCCGTCGAGCAGGGTCAACGCGGTCGCCAGCGCCGCCAGCTCCCGATCGGTGAACTCGATCGCAGGTAGGTGAAAGCTCTCGGGCGCCAGCGAGTAGTTCTCCTGCTCCACCAGTCCGTCAACGGGCTTCTCCACGGCAATCAAGATCCCGAGCGCCTCGAGCTCGGAGCGATCGGCATAGAAGCGCCGTGCGAACGCATCCTCGTTCATGACGCTGTAGCCCTCGACATCGCGCCTGATCTCCGGGGCGGTCACGGGACGGCGCTCGGCCATCAGGAAGGAGATCAGCGAGAGCTGGCGGATCAGCTTCTCGGTGTCCTTAGCCATCGTCTTGCAACTGTAGTTGGGGTTTGCGCCGGGCAGGCGGCCCCGCCCGTCGGGACACGCTATTTGCGCATACTTGACCCGCGTCCGTCGCTCGCTGTCACCTTCACGTTACACATCGAGGTGTATGTTCATATCGGTGAGTCGCACGAACATCGACATCGACGACGATCTGCTCGCGAAGGCGATGACCGTCTACGGGCTGCCCACGAAGCGAGAGACGGTGAACTTCGCGCTGCGCAAGCTCGTCGGCGATCCGATGACGCGTGAAGAGATGCTCGACATGGAAGGGATGGGATGGGGCGAGGGGATCGAGCTCTCAGATCTCCGCGACGATCCTCTCAGGCTTACGTGATCCTGCGGGAGACCCTGATGACTACCTCAACGCCGCCGCGATCTACCGAGCGTGTCGCCGAGGCGGCGAGACCATACGCACGATGATCGACTGCGTGATCGCCGCAGTCGCGATCCGTGAGCACGCCGAGGTCCTGCACCACGACCGCGACTTCGACGCGATCGCGAGGCATACCCCGCTCCAGCTCGCGTGAGTCCCTTGCCTGCACGGCGGGAATGATCGCCTTCGGGCAGGCACGATTGCCGTCCGCACGCGTAATCGCGTTCAGGCCGCCTCGCGCTCTTCCTGCCCTCGCGCGCCGAAGTACGCCCCCCCACCGATGCCCTTGTCATAGGCCGACCACTCCTCGCCGGTCGGGAGCTGCTTCTCGAGCCGGTCGAAGCTGCCCAGCCGCCCGCCGAGGTTGTCGATCATGTGCACGAGCGTCGCTTCACGCGTGCATGGGACGACAGGGCTGCCGTGCTCTAGCAGGCCGTGGTGGCTCAGAATGATGTGGAGGACCGCCTGTCCGAGCTCGGCTGGGAAGCCGTCCAGGCCCTCGATCGCCGTGCGCACCCGGTAGTAGCCAAGCGGGATCTCCCCCTGTAGGCGCCCGTCGTAGGACATCGAGATCGCGGCCCCCTTCATGCTGTATGCATCGAGCTTGCCGATGTCGTGCAGCAGCGCGCCGGTCAGCGCGATGTCGCGATCGATCCCCGGGAACGTAACCGAGATCGCGCCGACGGCCTGCGCGACCGTAAGGCTGTGCTCCAGCAGTCCGTGGCGGTAGGCCTGGTGGTAGTGCTTGGCCGCCGGGGCGTCCCTGTAGCTGCGCCATGTCGGCGAGCCTTCGCCGAAGACCACAGCAAGCAGGCGACGCAGATGCTGGTTTTGCACAGTCGCGATCAGCTCACGGAAGTCCGCTTCCATCTGCTCCGCCGTGCGCGTGGGTCCGTCGATGAGCTCGTCGGGGCGAAATTCGTCAACGGCCGCAGATCGCAGAGCCTTAACCGCTAGCTGGGGCCCGAACCGAGCGTGGACCGAATAGCGCCCGCTGACATGGACGACCTCCCCCGCGCGGCACAGCTCACGCGCCTGCGCGACGCCGTCCCAGACGATCGCCGGGACGCTTCCCGTCCTGTCGCCCAGTACCAGCTTCAGAAATTCCTCGCCGTCGCGCCGGGAGCGCACCTCGGCATCTCGCACGAGCAGCGCTTGGACGACATCGCATCCGTCTGCAAATTGCCGGACTTTCATCGCTTCTGGAAGATAAAGCGACCCGCGGACGGCACCGAACGCGGCGCACCGCTCTCGTCGCCAGAGCCATTTCCATCAAAACGGAGCGTTGTTGGTTCGTTCGATTTCGAGCACCAAACGCCGCGCCAGCCGCGCGGGTCGCAGGCGCTTGCTGCCGCGCCAGGTGATCGTGAAGCGCCGGCGGTCGCCGGGTTCGCGGCCGCGGCCGGGCAGCTTCACGCTCAGGTGCCAACGCCCGTTCGCCACCCGCGCGCGAGCAACGATCGCGATCGAGGCCGGCCCGCCCGCGAGGGGGGCAAATCGCACGGTGATCGTGGCGCCGTCCGCTCGCCTGTCAATCGTGCCGCTTAGGGCGACGATCGCAAGCGTGCAGTCATGATCGCTGAGCGCAGCGACGTGGACCCCCGGCGAGGACTCGGTCAGGCACCCAGCACGCGCCGGGCGCACCTTGATCGAGCGCAGACGCAGACCCGCCGGGGGGCGCTTCATCCGCCCGCCCCCACCCTGATGGGTCGATGTGTCCTGATGTTCGTAGGCTCCGACGTCGCAGAGCGACTCGCCATCGTCCGGACGGGGCGCGCCGCGTTCGTCAGTCGATGGACAATTCGACTTGCGCCCGCCCGCGTCGATCGCCGGGCTCCCGGTCAGCAGCGGCTCATAGGCAGGATGGCCTGGCAGCAGCGAACCGAGCTTTGGATCGGTGTTCTGCAGCGAACCGAGCCTTGGATCGGTGTTCTGCAAGTCACCCGTGCTCATGAAGCGGCAGCTCGTTCCGCTGTCGAGGTTGTGGCCCCCTGAGGTGATCGTGCCCGCGTGAACTACGGCGCAGTTAGGACCGCCTCGCGAGAGGATCGTGTTGTGAACGTCGATCGTAGCGGAGCAACTGCTCGGATCGGCGGGCCCGTCGCAGGCGCCGAGGCCGCCCGAGGTGGCACCGCCGTTGGCGTCGATCGTGTCGTTGCGTACGGTAACGGTGGCGGCGCACTTCAATCGTGCACATCGGCCGAATCCGCTCGCGCTGCCGAGCTCGACCCCGCCGCCCGCGGCCGAGGAGCCATTTCCCAGGATCGTGGTGCCGGTGATCGTGAGCGTACCGGCGAACGCTGCGACCGCGCCGCCGTCCTGCGTCGCTGAATTGCCCTCGATCTCGCTATCGCTCACGTTGACGGTTCCCCCACCGTCTTGGCTGACGCCACCGCCGGCGCCTACGCCTGAGGGAGGACACGATTGCCCGTGGAATTGGCGCGACAGCGTGCATGTGCCGAGGCTCGGGGCAGCGCCGTTGCCGCTGATCGTCGATCCGGTGATGTCGACCGTGCCGCCGCCGTCCTCTGCGACGCCAGCGCCCTGAGTGGCGATGTTCCCGTAGATCGTGCTGTCATTGATGACGGTGGTCCCACCGCCGTCCTCGACGAACCCGCCTCCCTCGGCGAGGACCGACCCGGAGGAGGCGATGTTGCCGCTGATCGTCGAGTGGATGATCGAGACGGCGCCACCGCCTTCGGTGCAGATGCCACCTCCGTACGCGGAGCGGTTGCCCGCGACCGTGCTCCCGGCGACCACAAGCGCGCCAACGTTCTCGCTGGCAACTCCGCCGCAGGCACCGGACGGCGCGTCGTTGCCCGAGACGGTGACGTTCGTGAGCGTCAGCTTGGCAGTCGAATCAGTCGCGATCCCACCGCCTGAGCCGCATCGGCTCGTGCAGCCTTTCGGGCTGGCCGTCCGATCACCGTTTACTGTCGCATCCGACACGTTCAGCGTACCGGCGCGATCGAGGATGCCGCCACCGTCGTCGTACGCTGCGCCAGCGGGCCCTACGGCGCCCTCGATCGTCAACCCGGAGATCGTCACCGTGCCCACCGGGGCGTTGATGTCGAACACGCGGCTCTCTCCGTTTCCGCTGAGCGCCAAGTGGCTCGCGCCGAGGCCCGCGATCCGCAAGCCGTGCTGGATCAGCAGCTCCCCGCTCGTCAGCTTGATCGTCTGACCGGAGAGCGAGGAGTCGAAGCTGATCGTGTCGCCGCTGACGGACGAAGCGATCGCTTCGCGCAGCGATCCCGCCCCCCGGTCATTCTTGCTAGTGACTGTGAACGTGCCCGCGAGCGCCGATGACGGAACGAGCGCGAGCGCCACGAGCAACGCGAGGCTATTGAGTGCGGCCCGAGCCGGAAGCGCCGCTCTCCTTGTGCTCCCAGCGTCGAGAGTGAACGCCACCCTATGCCGCGTCGCCAAGAGCCCCGCCTACAGCCCTGGTGGGTGCCTGACCGCGAACGCGTCTCCCTCGGTGGCCGATCGATTGGACCAGCGCGAGCCGGTCTCGGCCAGGGCGACAGTGTCGAACCGCAGGCCTGCGATGTACATAAACGTGTGTCCGGCGTTGGCGAACACCGTGATCCACTTGCCGCGCCCCTGCTGTCCCCAGCTCATGAGGTCGCCCGAGGTCATCGGGCTGTTCAGCAGACCAGCCGCCGCGAACACGAAGCTGAGCGAGCCCGAGCAGTCGTAGGCCGTGTCCTCGAAGGTGCCGTGGCCGCCGCCGAAGCGGTAGGGCAGCTTCGCGATCGCATTGCCCGCGGCGATTACCTGCTGTACAACCGCGGGGGCACCGACCGGCGCGATCGCAAGCCCGGCGGGAGTAAGGGTGGCCCGCCGGGCGTTGGCGCTCAGCCCGCTCGCTGCGAGCTCCGCACGGACCTGGGCATCGGACACCGGCTGAGCCAGCGCCCCGCCCCCGCCGCTCGCGGGCCCGACGCTCACCTGCGTGGGCCCGCTGGAGCCCGCAGCCGGAGCCGGGGCGTCGCCCGCTACCGGATCGATCGCCTGCGGGTGTGCGCGGAGGTTGGCCGTGCTGCCCGTGCTCGCCGACGACCCTCCGGCGCCCGATCCCCCGACGCCTGTACCCGACTGCCCGCAACCGGCACACACCAACGCGAGCGCGCCAACAAGCGTGATGCTCAGTCTCTTGGCGCGCACCGCGGCCAGTATGACGCCTGCGCCCATCGGCGTCGGCGTGACGCCAGCTTCTACGGGTCGAGCTGCCCAGCGTAGAGCGCGAGCACGGCGCCCTGGGGGTCCTGCACGACCACCACTCTGCCGGGACCGGCGTCGATTGGATCGATGATCTGGGTTCCGCCGAGCTCGGACAGCTTTGCCAGCGCGCCGTCGAGATCGTCGACTCCGAAGTAGACGAGCCAGTGCGGCGGCTCGGATGGCGCAACCGGGCGCATCCCCCCGTTCTGCTCGCCCGCGCTGTTCTTGATTGTCATATATGGCATCTCCGAGTTTTCCAGCGGTTCGATCGTCCACCCGAACAGCTCGCGGTAGAAGCCCGCCGAGGCTTCGAGGACGGGCGAGGCGAGCTCGTTCCAGGAAAGCGCGCCGTGGGCGTTGACGAGCCCCGCCCCGAAGCGCGCCTTCGGCTCCCAGACCAGGAAGAACGCGCCCTGCGGGTCCTGGACCACGCCCATTCGCCCGGCGTCCATGACGTCGAATGCGGGGGCGTGGACCGTGCCCCCCAGCCCCTTGGCTGCCTCCAGTGCGTCGTCTGCGCTTTCGACGGTGATGTACGAGTTCCATGCGGGTGGCACCCCCGCGTCGCGCTGCTGCTGGGGCTGTGGAGCAATGGCGGCGACGTACTCGCCGTCGATGCTCATCATCGAGTAGGTAACCCCGTCGCCAACCGGATTGTCAGTCGCCTCCCAGCCGAACAGGGCACCGTAGAACGCTTTCGCGCCCTCCTGGTCTGTGGTCGTGAGGTCCGTCCAGGAGAAAGTCCCGGGTTTGTACTGCGTTCGCTGTCCCATGGGACAGCGGACCCTACCACCCGCGAAGCCGGGCGCCCCCAAGACGGGCGTTACCGCTCCCGACGTCCGCGAGGCGCATGGTTTGGCCCGGTGGCGGGTGCGCCCGATGCCATTCGCCAACGACGTTCTACCTCTACCCTTCAGCACCGATGCGGATCATGATCATTGGCGCGGCCGGGATGCTCGGGCTCGATCTCCACCGTGCGGCGACCGCCGCTGGCCACGACGCGCTCGCGCACTCGCACTCGCAGCTCGACATCACCGATGCGGCCGCCGTGCAGGCGAGTGTGGCCGCCGCAGCACCCGATGTGGTCGTCAACTGCGCGGCCTGGACCGACGTCGACGGCGCCGAGAGCGCCTACGAGACGGCGCTGGCGGTCAACGGTCCCGGCGCTGGCAACGTCGCGCGGGCGGCGAGCGCTTGCGGCGCGTGGACGATCCACGTCTCCAGCGACTACGTGTTCGATGGCACCAAGGGGCACCCGTATGTCGAATCCGATCCGGCCCGGCCGATCTCGGCCTATGGACGCTCGAAGCTCGAAGGGGAGCGGGCGGTCGCGGCAGCGGCACCCGCTGCTCATACCGTCGTACGTTCCTCGTGGCTGTTCGGTACCGGCGGTCCGTGCTTTCCCGCGACGATCCTGCGGCTTGCCCGCGAACGTGACGAGCTGACGGTCGTCGACGATCAGATCGGGTGTCCGACGTTCACGGGACACCTCGCGAGCACCCTCGTCCATCTGGCCGCTGCGACGCCTGTCCCCGGCGTCCTGCACGTCGCGGGCGCCGGCCACTGCTCTTGGTACGAGCTTGCCAAGGAGGTCATCGCGAGCGCCGGACTGCGGTGCGATGTCAATCCGGGCCGGACGCGCGAGCTCGCGCGTCCCGCCTCACGGCCGCCATACAGCGTGCTGGGTACCGAGCGTGGATCGAAAGCGACAGCACTGCCCCACTGGGTCGAAGGGATCACGGCGTTCCTCGCGGCGGGGGCGCCGGCGTGAGGTTGCTAGCGGTAAAGGCGCCGGCATGAAGCTGCTGGTCTGCGGCGGGGCCGGCTTCATCGGCTCGACGTTCGTGCGCCTGCGCCTGCGCGAGCACGGCGACGAGGTGACCGTGCTCGACAAGCTGACCTACGCCGGCCGGCGTGAGAACCTCCACGACACCCTCTCGGAGATCCAATTTCATCACGGTGCGATCGAGAACCCGGCGGCGGTCGCTGATGCGCTCGCCGGCTGTGAGGCAATCGTCAACTTCGCCGCCGAGACGCACGTCGACCGTTCGATCGCCGACCCCGAGGACTTCATCGTCACCAACATGCAGGGCACCCACGTCCTCCTGCAGGCCGCCCGCGAGCGCGGGCTGCGTTACGTCCAGGTCTCGACCGACGAGGTCTACGGCTCGATCGACTCCGGGTCGTTCACCGAGCGCTCACTCCTTGCACCCTCGAGCCCCTACAGCGCGACCAAGACGGGTGCCGACCTCCTCGTCTCCAGCTACTTCCACACCTACGGGCTGGAGACCGTGATCTGCCGGGGATCCAACAACTACGGGCCTTACCAGTACCCGGAGAAGCTGATCCCGCTGATGATCCTGAACGCGCTCGCCGGCGATCGGCTGCCCGTCTACGGTGATGGGCGCAACGTCCGCAACTGGCTCTACGTCGAGGACTTCGCGCGCGGGATCGGGCACGCACTGTCGTATGGAGCGCCAGGGGAGGCCTACAACTGCGGCGGTCCGGACGAGTGTGAGAACCTGGCGGTCGTGAGCGCCATCCTCCACCTGACTGGAGCGGATCGATCGCTGGTCGAGCACGTCACCGACCGGCCCGGACACGATCGGCGCTACTCGCTCTCCGCCGAGAAGCTCGAGGCGCTCGGCTGGGCGCCGCGCACGCGCTTCGAGGAGGGACTAGCGCGTACCGTGGACTGGTATCGCGATCATGAGTGGTGGTGGGAGCCGGTCCGCTCGGGCGCCTACCGCGAGTACTACGAGCGCCACTACGGACGCGCCCTGAAGTCCTGATGGCGCGCGGGCCCGGAAGCCCGGCGACCGCGCGGGACCTCATCGGCCTCGAGCGCGAGGTGGTCTCCTGCCGGCGCTGCCCACGCCTGGTCGCCTGGCGCGAGGAGGCCGGCCGGGTCCGGCGGGCGGCCTATGCCTCGGAGACCTACTGGGCAGCGCCACTGCCCGGCTTCGGGGACCCGGACGCCCGCGTAATCGTGCTGGGGCTCGCCCCCGCGGCGCACGGGGGCAATCGCACCGGGCGGATCTTCACCGGTGATCGGTCGGGCGACTGGCTGTTCGCCGCCCTCTGGCGGGCAGGCTTCGCCAACCAGCCACAGTCCGTCGCGCGCGGCGATGGACTGAGGCTGCACGACTGCTACGTCACGGCCCCGGTGCGCTGCGCGCCGCCTGCCAATCGCCCGCTGCCCGCCGAGCGCGAGAACTGCCTGCCCTATCTGGTGCGCGAGCTCGAGTTGCTCGCGCACGCCTGCGTGATCGTGTGTCTGGGCGGCTTTGCGTGGGACGCGGCACTGCGGGCGCTGGCAGCGTTCGGGGTGGTCATTCCCCGGCCGCGACCGCGCTTCGGCCACGGCGCTTCAGTGTGCCTGGGCCGGTTCACCCTCCTGGGCTGCTATCACCCCAGCCAGCAGAACACCTTCACCGGCCGCTTGACCGAGCCCATGACCGACGAGGCGCTGGCGCGGGCGCGAGAGGTCGCCGAGGAGCCGGCCGCTCTCCCGAGCCACCCAACCGACAACGACGCGAGGGAAGACGATGACCGCCTCTGACCCGCCAACGCTCGCGACTGGCAAGATCTGCTCCATCGAGATTCTGGCCACCGACATCGACCGCCACCGCAGCCTGGCTTGATGATTCACATCATGGTCGCCGACGCCGCCGCGGCCGTAGACGACGTGCTGAGGGCAGCCGGCCCGGAGACCCTGCGCATGCCTGGATCTTGCGTTAAGCGCCGCGCCCCGGCGTGGCCGGGGCGCGGAAACGTCCGCCTGAGCAGGGAGAATGCGGGTTGTGAGACACGCAACTCGGACTCGGGAGGATCACCCAAATGGTGCAGCGAGATGGGCTTGTTGACAAGCTACGTGTCACGGCGGACGGCAGCGGTCAGGTCGGGCACGCGGGCAGCGCGCTGCTGGCCGGGACGGCGGACCGGGTCGGGCTGACGGCGGCGCTGTCGGAGGCGCTGGCGCCGACGCGCCAGCGGGTCTCGGCGCACGATCCGGGGGTCGTGCTGCGCAACCTGGTGGTGATGCTCGCCGACGGCGGGGACTGCCTGGCTGACCTCGGTGCGCTGGGCGACCAGCTCGACCTGTTCGGGGACCTGGCGTCAGACTCGACGGCGTTTCGGGTGATCGACTCGATCGACGGGGCGTGCTTGGAGCGGCTGCGCGGCGCGGTCGCGACAGCGCGGTCGCGCGCGTGGAAGCTCGGCTCGGCGCCCTGAGCGGATCGTCTTTGACCTCGACGCGACGCTGAGCACGGCGTACTCGCAGAAGGAGCACGCGGCCGGGAACTTCAAGAAGGGCTACGGACACCATCCGCTGCTGTGCTACCTCGACGGGTCCGGCGAGGGCATGGCCGGGATCCTGCGAGCAGGCAACGCCGGCTCCAACACGGCCGCCGATCACACCGCGGTGATCGACCTCGCGCTCGAGCAGCTTGACCGGCAGGCGCTGGACGCGAGATCCTGGTGCGCGGCGATGGCGCCGGCGCCACGCACGAGCTGACCCAGTATTGCCGTGACGCAGGGATGCGCTTCTCGTTGGGCTTTGACCTTGACCAGCGCGTCCGCGACGCGATCAGCGCCCTGCCCGAAGCCGCATGGGTAAAGGCGATCCGCGCTGAGGGCAGCCAGCGCAAGCACTCCCAGGTCGCCGAGATCACCGACCACATCGACCTCTCCACAT